>DATASF010000176.1:0-10663 GCA_036269335.1 Casimicrobiaceae bacterium | reverse complement strand
GCCGTTACGCCGTCCTCGCCGACGAGATCAACGCGCTGGAGCCGACCATTGAGGCGGAGACCGACGCGCAGCTGCTGGCACGCGGCCGGCTCCTGCAACTCAAGGCCCGCCAGGGAGACTCGCTCAACGGCCTGCTCGTGGAAGCGTTCGCCCTGGTGCGCGAGGCGGCCAAGCGGACGATCAAACAGCGCCATTACGACGTCCAGCTCGTCGGCGGGGCGGCCATCCACAACCGTTGCATCGCCGAGATGGAAACCGGTGAAGGCAAAACCCTCGTCGCCACCTTGCCGGCGTACCTCAACGCGCTCCAGGGCAAGGGCGTGCACGTCGTGACCGTCAACGACTACCTCGCCCAGCGCGACGCCGACTGGATGGGCCGCATCTACCGCTCCCTCGGCCTGACCGTCGGCGTGAACCTGTCGCAGATGGCCCATGACGCCAAGCAGGCGGCGTACGCGGCGGACATCACCTCTGGCACCAACAACGAATTCGGCTTCGATTACCTGCGCGACAACATGGTGTTCCACGCCGGCGAGCGCGTGCAGCGCGGCCTGTCGTACGCGATCGTCGACGAGGTGGATTCGATCCTGATCGACGAGGCGCGCACGCCGCTGATCATCTCCGGCCAGTCCGACGACAACGTCGAAATCTACTATCGCCTGAACGAGCTCGCGCCGAAGCTGACGCGGCAGGCCGAAGAAAAAGGCCCCGGCGACTACTGGGTCGACGAAAAGGCGAACCAGGTTCTGCTGTCGGAGGAAGGGCACGAGCACGCCGAGGGGATACTCGCCAAGGCAGGATTGCTGCCCGCCGGGACCAGCCTCTACGACGCGCACAACATCGCGCTGATGCACCACCTGTACGCGGCGCTGCGCGCGCACGGCATCTACCATCGCGACCAGCATTATGTCGTGCAGGAAGGCGAGGTGATCATCGTCGACGAGTTCACCGGGCGGCTGATGTCGGGCCGCCGCTGGTCCGACGGCCTGCACCAGGCGGTCGAAGCGAAGGAAGGCGTGCCGATCCAGCGTGAGAACCAGACGCTGGCGTCGATCACGTTCCAGAATTACTTCCGAATGTACGACAAGCTCGCCGGCATGACCGGCACGGCGGACACCGAGGCCTTCGAGTTCCAGCAGATCTATCACCTCGAGACGGTCGTCATACCGACCAACGTCGCGATGATCCGCAAGGACGAGAACGATCTCGTCTTCCGCACGTTCCAGGAAAAGGTCGACGCGATCATCACCGACATCAAGGACTGCTACCGGCGCGGACAGCCGGTGCTGGTCGGCACGACGTCGATCGAGAATTCCGAGCTGCTCGCGCAATTCCTGGTAAAGGAAAAGCTGCCGCACGAGGTACTGAACGCCAAGCAGCACGCGCGCGAGGCGGAAATCATCGCTCAGGCCGGGCGGCCGAAGGCGATCACCATCGCGACCAACATGGCCGGCCGCGGCACCGACATCGTGCTCGGCGGCGCGATCGAGCCGACCTTGCTCGCGATCCGCGAGGACGAGTCGCGCGCGAAGACCGACCGGGACATCGAGATTGCCAAGCTGCGCCGCGAATGGCAGGTGCTGCACGATCAGGTGATCGGCTCCGGCGGGTTGCACATCATCGGGACCGAGAGGCACGAATCGCGGCGCATCGACAACCAGTTGCGCGGCCGCTCGGGGCGCCAGGGCGATCCCGGGTCGTCGCGCTTCTACCTGTCGCTCGAGGATCCGCTGCTTCGCATCTTCGGCGGCGAGCGCCTGTCCGGCATCATGCAGCGGCTGAAGATGCCCGAGGGCGAGCCGATCGAGCATCCGATCGTCAACCGCTCGATCGCCAAGGCGCAAACCCGGGTCGAGTCCCGCAACTTCGACATCCGCAAGCAATTACTCGAATACGACGACGTCGCCAACGACCAGCGGCGCGTGATCTACCAGCAGCGCAACGAATTGCTCGAGACCGAGGACATCTCGGAGACGATCCGCAACATGATCGCCGGACAGATCGAGGACACGGTGCGGCAGTACGTTCCGCCCGAATCGGTCGAGGAGCAGTGGGACGTGCCGGCGCTCGAAAGCACGCTGGCGGGCGAGTACCAGCTGCGCGCGCCGGTGGGCGAGTGGCTGAAGGCCGAGGCCGAGCTGTCCGACGAGGCGCTGCGCGAGCGCACGCGAGAGTTCGCGACCAGGCAGTACGAGTCGAAGCTCGCCATGGTCGGTCCTGAGCTCTTCCACCAGTTCGAGCGCAACCTGATGCTTCAGACGCTCGACCAGCACTGGCGCGAGCATTTGGGCTCGCTCGACCATCTGCGGCAGGGGATACACCTGCGCGGCTACGCGCAAAAGAATCCGAAGCAGGAATACAAGCGCGAGTCGTTCGAGCTTTTTTCCGACATGCTCGATCGCATCAAGCAGGACGTCGTCAAGATCGTGCTGACGGTGCAGGTCCGCTCCGAGCAGGACGTGCAGGCGGTCGAGGAGGCCCCGGCGGTATCGAACGTGCGCTACCAGCACACCGATTACGACACCGCGCTCGCCGCGCCGCCCGACCAGCCGCCGATCGCGCCGCCGCCTTTCACGCGGGCCGGACAGAAGGTCGGCCGCAACGATCCGTGTCCCTGCGGATCGGGCAAGAAGTTCAAGCACTGCCACGGGGCGATCTAGCAGCCGGCGCCGAGCGCCAGGCAGCGGCGCGTTCTCGATCGCACGGCTTGCGTAATCGCGGCGCGCCACGAGCGCTGCGGTAGAATCCGAGCGGATCTCACCGCTCGCGCATCCATGCCGGTCAACTACCATCCGCCTACGCCCGAGCAGCTGTTGCCGGTCGCCGGCGTCAGCCTGGGCACCGCCGCCGGCCGCATCAAGAACTGGTCGCGCGACGATGTGATCCTGGTCAGTCTCGATCAGGGATCGCGCGCCGCGGGTGTCTTCACCCGGAACCGGTTTTGCGCCGCCCCGGTGATCGTCTGCCGCGAGCATCTGGCCAACGGACAGATCACGCGCGCCCTGTTGATCAACGCCGGCAACGCCAATGCCGGAACCGGCCACGCCGGCACCGACGATGCGCGCGCCTGCTGTGCGGCCGTCGCCCGCGCGCTGGACTGCGCCGAATACGAAGTGCTGCCTTTCTCGACCGGCGTCATCATGGAACGCCTCCCGGTCGAACGGATCGTCGCCGCGGTGCCCAAATGCGTCGCCGCGCTGTCGCCTTCGGGATGGGACGCGGCGATGCGCGCGATCATGACCACCGACACGGTGCCGAAAGCCGCGTCGTGCCGCCTCGACATCGACGGCGTGCCGGTCACGATCACCGGCATGGCCAAGGGCGCGGGGATGATCGCGCCCAACATGGCGACCATGCTGGGCTTCATCGCCACCGACGCGCCGATCGAAGGATTGCTGCTCGGCGAGCTCGCGGCGAGCCTCGCCGCCGCGTCGTTCAATCGCATCACCATCGACGGCGATACCTCGACCAACGACAGCTTCGTCGTCGTCGCCACCGGCAAGGCCGCGATGCCGCCTATTGCGCGCTCCGACGATCCCCGCCTGCCGACGCTGCACGATGCGCTGGAACTCGTCGCCGTGCAGCTGGCGCAGGCGATCGTGCGGGACGGCGAAGGGGCGACCAAGTTCATCACCATCGTCGTCGACGGCGGCCGCGACGACGGCGAATGCGATCGGGTCGCGCGCGCGATCGCCGATTCACCGCTGGTCAAGACCGCTTTTTTCGCTTCCGATCCCAACCTCGGACGCATCGTCTGCGCGATCGGCAACGCGGCGATCGAGGATCTCGATCCGGGCTGCGTGTCGTTCTGGCTGGACGACGTGCTGGTCGTCGCCGACGGCGGCCGCGCTCCGAGCTATCGCGAGGAGGACGGCAAGCGCGTGATGGAGCAGGCCGAGATCGGCATTCGGGTATCGCTCGGACGCGGCGGCGCGACGGCGACCGTGTGGACCTGCGATCTGTCGCACGGCTACGTGACGATCAACGCCGATTACCGGAGCTAGCGACGCCGTGAACCCACGCGACCTCGACCGCCTGCTCGCGCGCGCCGAAAGCCTGCTGGGCCGGCTCGAAGCGCTGCTGCCCGCCGCGCCGGCCCCACCGGACTGGAAGGCGCGGGCGTTTCGCTGGCGCAAGCGCGGCCAGCGCGGCTACCTGCAGTCGGTGTTGCGTCCGCACGCGATCAGCCTCGACGATCTGGTGGCGATCGACGCCCAGAAAGCGGCGATCGATGCCAACACGCGCCAATTCGTCGCCGGTCTGCCGGCGAACAACGTGCTCCTCACCGGGTCGCGCGGCACTGGCAAGTCGTCGCTGGTGAAGGCCATGCTGGGCAAGTACGCCGCCAAGGGTCTGCGCCTGATCGAAGTCGACAAGAGCGACCTGGTCGACCTGCCGGACATCGTCGAGCCGATTGCCGAGCGGCCCGAGCGATTCATCGTTTTCTGCGACGATCTGTCGTTCGACGCCAACGAGCCCGGCTACAAGGCGCTGAAGGTCATGCTCGATGGCACGATCGCGGCGGCTTCGTCGAACGTTCTGATCTACGCCACGTCGAACCGGCGGCACCTGCTGCCCGAATATTTCAGCGAGAATCTCGAGGCAAGGCACATCGGCGAGGAAGTGCATCCCGGCGAATCGGTCGAGGAAAAAATATCGCTGTCGGAACGCTTCGGCGTGTGGATCTCGTTCTATCCGTTCACCCAGGAAGACTACTTCCTCGCCGTCGCGCAGTGGCTGCGCTTCTACGGCGTGCCGGTGCCGGACGACGGCGCCGCGCTGGAGCGGCTGCACCGCGAAGCGGTCCAGTTCGCGCTGCAGCGCGGATCGCGCAGCGGTCGCATCGCCTGGCAATTCGCGCGGGCCCAGGCCGGCGCCCGCGCGCTCGACGGCGGCAAGGCCAAGGGCAGAAACAAGAGCGCCCGGTGAGCGGACGCGCGATCGTGCGCGTCGCGGCGGCTATATTGCATCGGAGCGACGGCAAGGTGCTGCTGGCGCAGCGCCTGCCCGGAACACCTTATCCGGGCTTCTGGGAATTTCCCGGCGGCAAGCTCGAGCCGGGCGAATCGGCCCATGACGCGCTGCTGCGCGAGCTCGAAGAGGAGCTCGGCATCGTCGTGACGCGCGCCGCGCCGTGGCTGACGCAGCGCTACGACTATCCGCACGCGCACGTCGAGCTCGAGTTCTTCCGGGTGTTCGAATGGCGGGGCGAGCCGCACGGCCGCGACGGCCAGGCGATCGCGTGGCAGCAGCCGGCGGCGATCGCGGTGACGCCGCTGTTGCCGGCCAACGCCTCGGTGCTGCGCGCGCTCGTTTTGCCGGCCGTGTACGCGATCTCGATGGCCGAGGACCTGGGCGAGCCGGAGTTTCTCGCGCGGGCCCGCGCCGCGTTAGAAACCGGGTTGAAGCTGATTCAGCTGCGCGAGAAATCGTTCGCGCCGGGACGCTTGCGTGCGCTGACCGAGAAGCTGCTGGCGATCAGCGCGCGGTACGGCGCGCGCGTGCTGCTCAACGGTGACGCGGATACGGCGCGCGAGCTCGGCTGTGCAGGCGTGCACTGGAGCGCGGCGCGCCTCCTCGCGGCACGCTCCCGTCCCGACGACATGCTATGCGCTGCATCGACGCACGACGCGGCCGAGCTCGAACAAGCCGCGACGCTGGGCGTCGACTGGGTCGTGCTCGGGCCGGTGCGTCAGACGCCGACCCATCCGGACGCGCGTCCGCTGGGCTGGCAGCGTTTCGCCGAGCTCGCGGCCGGCTCGCCGATGCCCGTGTATGCGCTCGGTGGACTCTCGGCCGAGGATCTCGACGTCGCAGTCGCGCATGGCGCGCACGGCGTCGCGCTGCGGCGCGCCGCGTGGCCGGCGCCGCCCGTGCGAACCTAAGAACGCTCCGACTTCGCTTGGTCGGCGTCCGGATCGGCAGGATCTTCCGCTACGGGAACGCGGTACGACTCGGCCGCCCACGCGCCCAGGTCGATCAGCTTGCAGCGCTCGGAGCAGAACGGCCGGAACCGGTTATCGGCGGTCAGGTCAGCGGTCTTGCCGCATTGCGGGCAGCGTGCGGCGCGCCGGCGTTTGTCGGACGGGTTCATGGCGATAATTTTGCGCGAACCGGGCGCGATGCGCCAGTGCGAGGCCGCGTGCGCGTCAGTCCAGCGCCATCGCCAGCACGCTCGCCACGTGCATCGCCTCGCGTCCGGTGCCGTCCCGGATCTGGTGGCGACAGCTGAATCCGTCAGCCACGAGCAAGGTCGCCGCAGAGGCCGATCGCACGGCGGGCAGCAGCGCCTGCTCGGCCATCTGCATCGACAGTTCGTGGTGTTCCGCCTGGTAGCCGAACGCGCCGGCCATGCCGCAGCAGCCCGAGGCGATCGTCGTCGTCGCCAGGCCCGGTATCCAGCCGAGCACCGTCTCGACCGGCGTCATCACCGCGAAGGCTTTTTGATGACAATGGCCGTGCAGCAGCGCTTCGGCTTGCGGCAGCGGCTTCAATGGCAAGGTCAGCCGTCCGGCGGCGCGTTCGCGCACCAGAAACTCCTCGAACAGCATCGCGTGTCGCGCGATGAGCGCCGCATCGTCGCCCAGCCCGTAGCTCAAGAATTCGTCGCGCATGCCGAGCAGGCACGACGGCTCGAGTCCGACGATCGCCACACCGCGCCGCGCATAGCGGACGAGCGCCGCCAGCGTGCGCGTGGCCTCGGCCTTCGCCTCGTCGACCATCCCCGCGGCGAGAAAGGTTCTCCCGCAGCAGAGCGGCCGCTCGCCCGGCATCGCGTTGCTGTGGACGGTGTAACCGGCGGCTTCCAGCACGCGGCGCGCATCGGCCGCGGCCTGGTGCGCGAAATAATTGCTGAAGGTGTCGACGAAGAGCACCGCTTCGCGTCCGTTCGCGTTCGACACCGTGCCGTCACCGTCCGATGTCGTCCGATGCAGTAAGCTGCCGCGCCACGCCGGCAACCGGCGTCGGGCCGAAAGCCCGAGCCACGATTCACCCAGCTGCGCCGCGCCCGGCATGCGCATCAGAAGATTCGCCAGCCACGCGAAGCGCGACACGCCCGGCGCGTAGCGCGGCAGATGCGCGATCAACCGGTCGCGCAGCGCGACGCCGTGCCGCTGGTTGTACGCGGCCAGCGATTCGATCTTCATTTTCGCCATGTCGACGCCGGTCGGACATTCGCGGCGGCAGGCCTTGCACGACACGCACAGGTCGAGCGCCGCATGCACGGCGTCGCCGCCAAGGTCCTCGTCGCCGAGCTGTCCGGACAGCGCGAGGCGCAGCGTGTTGGCGCGGCCGCGCGTCGTATGCTGTTCGTCGCGCGTCACCCGGTAGCTCGGGCACATGACGGCGGCGTCGAACTTGCGGCAGTGGCCGTTGTTGTTGCACATCTCGACAGCCTTGGCGAGGCCCCCCGTGACGTCGGCTCCGGTCCCGGGCGTGCCTTCGCCGCCGGTCGCCGGATCGCGCTCGACGTTCCACGCCGACCAGTCGAGTTTGGGCTGGAGCGGAACCCTGTCGTAGCGCGGACTGAAGCGGAACAGCGACGTGTCGTCCATTTTCGGCGTCGCGACGATCTTGCCCGGGTTCATCCGGTTGTCGGGGTCGAACAGCCCCTTGACCGCGCCGAATGCGGCGTTCAACCGCGGTCCGAACTGCCAGGCGACCCATTCGCCGCGGCACAACCCATCGCCGTGCTCGCCCGAGTACGCACCCTTGTATTCGCGCACCATCGCCGCGGCCTCCTCGGCGATCGCGCGCATCTTGGCCGCACCGTCGCGCCGCATGTCGAGAATAGGCCGCACATGCAGGGTGCCGACACTTGCATGCGCATACCAGGTGCCGCTGGTGCCGTGCTTCGCGAAGACTTCGGTCAATCTGTCGGTGTATTCCGCCAGATGCTCGAGCGGCACCGCGCAGTCTTCGATGAACGACACCGGCTTGCCGTCGCCTTTCATCGACATCATGATGTTGAGGCCGGCCTTGCGCACTTCCCACAGCGCCTTCTGCGCCTGCGCGGATTCGATCCGCACGACCGCGTTCGGCAAGCCGAGGTCGCCGATCAGCTCGGCCAGACGATCAAGGCTCGCCGCCTGCGCGGCGGCATCCTCGCCGGAGAACTCGACCAGAAGGATCGCCGCGGGCGCGCCGATCAATGCGCGCTCGATCACCGGGCGGAACGCCGGATTGGCGCGCGCCAGATCGATCATCGTCCGATCGACCAGCTCGACCGCCGTCGGCTTGAGACGCACGATATGCTGCGCCGCCGCCATCGCCTGGTAGAACGACGGAAAATTGACGACGCCCAGCGCCTTGTGCCGCGGCAGCGGCGCGAGAGCCAGCGTCAGCCGCGACGACCAGGCGAGCGTGCCTTCGGAACCGACCAGAAGCTGCGCGAGATTGACCGAGCCGTCGGCGGTGTACGGGCGCACGCTCTGCGGCGCGAAGACATCGAGGTTGTAGCCGCCGACGCGGCGCAGCACCTTGGGGACCATGCGCTCGATTTCTGCGCGCTCGGCGGCGGCGATCGCCGAAAGTCCGGCGACGATCTCGCCGCTGCGGCCGTCGCGGCGCATGCGATCCAGCGGGCCGAACGCGATCTCGCTGCCGTCGGCCAGGATAACGTCGATGCCGGCGACGTTGTGCACCATGTTGCCGTATTCGATCGAGCGCGAGCCGCAGGAATTGTTGCCCGCCATGCCGCCGATCGTCGCTTGCGCCGACGTGCTGACGTCGACCGGGAACCAGACGCCGTGCGGCTGCAGAAAGGCGTTGAGTTGATCGAGGACGACGCCGGGCTGCACGGTGGCGGTCATCGTGTCGTCGTCGAACGCCAGGATGCGGCACAGCGATTTGCTGTGATCGATCACCAGCGCGTCGCCGACCGTCTGCCCGCATTGCGACGATCCCGCGCCGCGTGGCAGCACAGGAACCTTGAGCTCGCGCGCGACGGCGAGCGTGGCGCGAACGTCGTCCTCGTCGCGCGGCACGACGACGCCGATCGGATCGATCTGGTAGATCGAGGCGTCGGTCGCGTAGCGCCCGCGCGAGGCCGCGTCGAACAGCACGTCGCCGCGGCATGCCTCGCGGAGCCGCCGCGCGAGCAGCGAGGAATCGACGGCCCGCTTCAGACGCCCGTCGATCGCGACCGGTTGTTCCAGCGCGGTATTCATCTTGGCGGAAATCGGGATCGCAGTTGTACAATGCGACTATACCTCGCCGGCGATGGCTTCGATAACGGCCGCGGCGATTTCGAGCGATTCCATTCGGCGTAATCGACCACGCGCATGCTGAAACTCGACGACCACCCGAGCGGCCGGCATTTTCTGCAGATTCCCGGGCCGACCAATGTGCCCGACCGGGTGCTGCGCGCTCTCGACCATCCGACCATCGACCATCGCGGACCCGAGTTCGCGCGGCTGACGCTGGAAATTCTCGACGGCCTGAAGCGCGTCTTCCAGACGACGTCGCCGATCGTCATCTACCCAGCGTCGGGCACCGGTGCGTGGGAAGCGGCGCTGGTCAACACGCTCTCGCCCGGCGATCGCGTGCTGATGTTCGAGACCGGGCACTTCGCCACCCTTTGGCGCAAGATGGCCGACCGGCTGGGGCTTGTCGCCGACTTCGTTCCCGGCGATTGGCGCAGCGGTGTCGACGCCGCGATCGTCGAAAGCAAGCTGGCCGCCGACAAGGCGCACACGATCAAAGCGGTGCTGGTCGTCCACAACGAGACGTCGACCGGCGTGACCACGGCGATCCCGCCGATCCGCCAGGCGATCGACCGCGCCAGCCACCCCGCGCTGCTGATGGTCGACACAATCTCGTCGCTGGCGTCGATCGACTACCGGCACGCCGACTGGGGCGTCGACGTCACCGTCGCCGGCTCGCAAAAGGGCCTGATGCTGCCGCCGGGGCTGTCGTTCAACGCGGTCAGCGACAAGGCGCTCGCCGCCAGCAGGGAGGCGCAGCTAGCACGGTCGTACTTCGCCTGGGACGAGATCATCGCGATGAACCGGCAGGGCTATTTTCCGTACACGCCGGCGACCAATCTGCTGTACGGCCTGCACGAGGCGATCGACATGCTGCTCGGTGAAGGCCTGCAAAATGTGTTCGCGCGCCACGATCGTCACGCCGAAGCGACCCGGCGCGCGGTGCGCGGCTGGGGCCTGGAAATCCTGTGCCGCAATCCGGCCGAATACAGCAGCTCGCTGACGGCGATCGTCGTGCCCGACGGTCACGATGCCGATGCGTTCCGCCGCGAAGCGCTCGCCAGCTACGACCTGTCGCTCGGCACCGGCCTCGGCCGCCTCGCGGGAAAGGTTTTCCGCATCGGTCACTTGGGATTCTTCAACGACCTGATGCTGTGCGGGACCTTGTGCGGCGTCGAGATGGCGCTTGCCGCCTCGCGCGTTCCGCATAAATCGGGCGGTATCGCCGCGGCGCTATCGTTTCTCGCCGGCGCACCGAGCACCCGGTCCGGCGCCGCGGCGCTCGCCGCCAGCACGGCCTGACGCGCCGGATCGACTTCTCGGCAAACAATAAAACGACCAATTCTTGGACGATAGGAGACCACGATGAAGGTGTCGAGATGGCTGTGGATCGGGTTGCTTGCCTTGATAAGCCAGCCGGCGCTGGCGCAGCTCGAGCTCAAATTCGGCCACGTCGG
>DATASF010000175.1:0-56019 GCA_036269335.1 Casimicrobiaceae bacterium | reverse complement strand
TGGGCATCGGATACTCGCGCGAGGCGAACGATCTCGCGCAAATCCTGTTCGCGCTGTACGTCGCCGTCGCCATCACCGGCGCGACGCGCCGGCACAGCCATCTCGCCGCCGACGCCGTTGCGCTGCGCTACCCGCCGCGCCTGCGGCGACTGCTGATGCGCATCGCCTCGGTCCTCGTGCTCGCGCCGTGGGCGCTGTTCATCGTCTACACATCGTGGCCGATGGTCGTGCAATCGGTACGTCAGCTCGAATCATTTCCCGAAACGTACAACCCCGGATATTTCATCATCAAGCTCGCCATCGTGCTTCTCGCCCTGCTGGTGCTGCTGCAGGCGATTCTCGATGTGATTCGTCGTGCCGAGACGACGCCGTGAACGGGAGCGAAGGCCTGTGGATGCTGGCCACGGTCGCGATCGTTCTGGTCGCGACCGGATTGCCCGCCTGGGTCGTCCTGATCGGCGTGGCGCTCGCCTTCGCCGCCGGGGGCGTGGCAGCGGGCGCGCTGGACGCGTCGCTGCTGACCGCCATGCCCGCAAGAATTCTGGGCTTGCTGGAGCACGATCTGTTGCAGGCATTGCCGCTGTACGTGCTGATGGGAGTGCTGCTCGACCATCTGCCGCTGGCCCGGACCCTGTTTCGCGCCGGCAGCCGCGCGCTGGCGCCGATCGGTGCGAATGCAGCGCTTGCGGGGCTGGGGCTCGGCGTTCTGATGGCGCCCATGAACGGATCGGTCGGCGCCAGCGCGGCGATGCTTTCCCGCACCGTCCAGCCGCGGCTCGATCAGAGCGGCATGGCGCCGGCAAAAAGTGCGGCGCTGGTCTGCGTGGCCAGCACGATGGGCGTCGTCATTCCGCCATCGCTGGTGCTCATCCTGCTGGGCGACGCGATGATGCGCGCCCACACCGAAGCGGTGAACATCACCGGCGCGGCGATACGCATCATCAATACGCAGGATGTCTTTGTAGGCGCGCTCGTGCCCGCCGGAATCCTGCTCTTCCTTTGCGCCGCGATCACCTGGTGGAATGGACGGCGCAGGACACCGGCGCCGACCGCGGCCGTGCATGCGCGCGACTGGCTGGTCGCGGGCGTCACCGCATTGTTGATCGCGAGCCTGCTGGCCGGGGTTACGTTGGGTTATCTGTACGCGGTGGAAGCGGCTGCCGCCGGCGGGGTCGCGCTGTTCGTCTACGGGCTGGCGACGCGGTCGCTGACCTTGGAGGCGCTGCGCGCACTCCTGCACGACACGATGGCGGTCACCGGCGCCCTGTTTGCATTGCTGGTCGCGGCAACGATGTTCACGCTGATCGTGCGTGGCTTCGGCACCGATCGGTGGGTCGCGGCCATGCTGCAGCAGCTCCCGGGCGGCGGCATCGCGGCGGTGTTCGTCGTCCTGCCGATCCTCGCGCTGTGTGCGCTCGTGCTCGACGCATTCGAATTGATCTTCGTCGTCGTGCCGGTCGTGATGCCGCCGCTCCTCACCGTCGTGCCCGACGCAACCTGGGTCGCCGTGCTTACGCTGCTGATCCTGCAGGCGAGCTTCCTGTTGCCGCCGTTCGGGTACGCGGTCCTGATGGTGCGCAGCCGATCGCCTCGACCCGTTCCGATGAAGGCGCTCACGCGCGCACTGTTACCCTACCTTGTCGCGCAATTGTGCGTGCTGGCGCTGATCCTGGCGGCACCGGGGCTCGTGTGGCAACGAAATCCGACGGCGCTGTCGCCGCCGGCGGCAACCGAGCCCGCGAGCGGCGACACGTCCGATTCGACAGCCGGCCCGGCATTCGATCCGCAGCTGGGCGACGCTGCGGGAAAGCCGGCGGGGAACTGACCGCCGCGAGCTCGCGCCTCAAGCGCTGGCCGTCGCCTCGCCGGTCAGCGTGCCGCTCTGATAGTCGCGCACCGCCTGCTCGATTTCCTCGCGCGTGTTCATGACGAACGGGCCGTACTGCACGATCGGTTCGAGCAGTGGCCGGCCGGCGAGCAGGATGACCCTGCCGCCGTCGGGTCCGCCGGAAAATTCGACCTCGTCACCATCCGACAGGATGCCGGCGTGGTGTGTCGCGAGCGTTTTCTGCGCCCCCGCCGCGCCGACGGCGACCGAGCCCTCGAACGGATAGATGAACGCGTGACGGCCCGCGGGCAGCGCGTGCCGGAACGTCGCGCCGGCGGGAAGCTCGACGTCGAAATAGAGCGGGTCGGTCGACAGTCCCTGGATCGGTCCGGGCGTGCGATTGCCGCCGATCTCGAGCGTTCCCGCGATGATTTTCACTCTCCCGCCGCCGGCCAGCTCGACCACCGGTATCTCACCCGCCTGGATGTCGCGATAGGCGGCAGCCTTCATCTTCTCCCTGGCCGGAAGATTGATCCAGAGCTGAAAGCCGCGCATGCGGCCGGCTTCCTGCTGCGGCATCTCGGAATGGATGATGCCGCGGCCGGCGCTCATCCATTGCACGCCACCGGCTTTCAGATCGCCGGTGTTGCCGAGGTGATCCTGGTGCCGCATGTGTCCGTCGAGCATGTAGGTGACGGTCTCGAAGCCGCGATGCGGGTGCGCCGGGAAGCCCGCGATATAGTCGTTCGGATCGTCGGTCGAAAAGTGATCGAGCATCAGGAACGGATCGAGGCGGGCCCCGTTCGATTGGCCGAGGCTGCGCTTGAGTTTGACGCCCGCGCCGTCCGAGGCGGGAATGGCCGCGATGACGCGCTGCAAGGTGCGTGTAGGCATGGTCATAGTCTCCTGAGCTTCAGATATGGGGGCAGCCATGCGGACGTCAAGTGCGCCCGGCCCTCAGCCTCGTTCGTTGGCGCTCGCGCGCGCTCAGTAACCCTCCGTTGCCTTACCGGCGCGCCGACCGGCCTTCACGGTACCATTGGACGATGACTCGGTCGACCGCGTGGCGGCTGGTGCCGGCGCTTGGGGCGACGCAGATCGTCTCATGGGGCACGCTCTACTACTCGATCGCCGTTCTCGGCGCGAGCATGCGCGACGAGCTGGGCATTTCGGCAGCGATGCTGTTCGGCGCCTATTCGCTGGCTCTGCTGATTTCCGCGCTGGCGGCCCCTTTCGTGGGCCGGGCGATCGATCGTCATGGCGGCCGCGCCGTCATGAGCGCGGGATCGGTCTCGGCCGCACTCGCGCTGTTCCTGATCGCGCACGCGCATTCGACCATGGCGCTTTTTCTGGCCTGGTCGGTCGCCGGCGTCGCGATGGCGATGACCATGTACGACGCCGCCTTCGCCACCCTCTCGCAACACACGGGAGCCAGCTATCGCAAGGCGCTGACCGCGCTGACCCTGATGGGGGGTCTCGCCAGCACCGCGTTCTGGCCGGCGTCGCTCAAAGGACTGGAGTGGTTCGGCTGGCGCGATACGCTGCTGATATTCGCCGCGCTGGAGCTCGCACTCTGCCTGCCGCTGCATCTGATCTTCATTCCGCCGAGCACGGGCGCGATCGATCACGGCAAAGCCGGCGCGGCGGAAGGACGCGGCCTTCCATCCGCCCGGCGCCGCGCCGCTTTCATCTGGCTGGCGGCCGCATTCGCGTTCAACGGCTTCATCGTCTCGGTATTGACCGTGCATCTGATCACCATCCTGCAGGGCAAAGGCCTGAGCCTCGCCACGGCCGTCTGGGTCGGCACATTCTTCGGCCCGATGCAGGTCGCCGGCCGCCTGCTCGAATTCGCCATCGGCCGGCGCTTCGCCGCGCGCTCGGTCGGCATCGCCGCATTGTCGCTGCTCGTCGTCGCGGTCACCGTGCTGCTGGCGCTGAACGGACAGGTCGCGCTGGCCCTGCTGTTCGCCGTTCTCTTCGGTGCCAGCAACGGCGTGGTGACGATCGTCCGCGGCACCGTGCCGGCCGAATTGTTCGGCCGCGCCGGGTACGGCGGCACGCTCGGCGCTCTTGCCGCGCCGGCGCTGTTCGCGCGGGCGATCGCCCCGTTCGCCTTCGCGCCGCTCGCGGTCGCCGAATCGGCGATGGGCATCGGCTTGCTGGCCTTGCTTGCGATGGCGGCACTGTCGGTCGCAAGTTTCGGCTTCGCCGTGAAGCGAGTCCAGGAACGTCGGTAGCGGTCCGGCCTCCAATGTCTTGTTGGACAATCGCGACGCAGCGGGCGCGCTGCATCTGTCAACGATCCGGAGCTCCGATGAATCCTTCGCAGAAAGGCACGACCGCATGACCGCGAACGACCTGCCCTATGTTCCGCTGACCGAGCTTTCGCGCCGCCTGGGCGCCGGTGAGACGTCATCGCGCGACATCGTCGCCGCCTGCCTCGAGCGCATTGCGGCGCTCGATGAGCACACGCATGCGTTCATCGAGGTCTATCGCGAAGCCGCGCTCGACGGCGCGGCGGCAGCCGATCTGGAACGCAAGGCCGGACTGGTGCGCGGTCCGCTGCACGGCCTGCCGATCGCGCTCAAGGATCTGCTGCATGTCAAGAATCGGGTAACTACTGCGGGCTCGAAGAGCTGGCGTGGAAGAGTCGCGACGGAAACCGCGACCGCCGTCGAGAGACTTCTCGCCGCAGGCATGATTCCGCTCGGCAAGACGCATATGGTCGAATTCGCCTTCGGCGGCTGGGGTCGCAACGAGCCGATGGGCGCGCCGTGGAATCCGTGGGACACGCGCGTCCACCGCGTCGCTGGCGGCTCGAGCAGCGGATCCGCCGTCGCGGTCGCTGCGGGCCTGGCGCCTGCCGCCATCGGCTCGGACACCGGGGGATCGATACGCATTCCCGCCGCGCTTTGCGGGTTGACCGGCCTGAAGCCG
Source organism: Casimicrobiaceae bacterium (assembly GCA_036269335.1). Classification (GTDB taxonomy): domain Bacteria; phylum Pseudomonadota; class Gammaproteobacteria; order Burkholderiales; family Casimicrobiaceae; genus PALSA-1003. The sequence goes on along the minus strand of DATASF010000175.1, from coordinate 51,254 downwards.
ACCTATGGCACGATCAGCCTCGCCGGCGTCGTGCCGCTGGCGCTGACGCTCGATTCGCTCGGACCGCTGGCGCGCACCGTCGACGATGCCGCGCTGCTGACCGCGGCGATGGCCGGTCCGGACCCGCGCGACGCGGCGACGCTGACCGTGCCGCGGCTCGATTTCGATGCGGTGCTTGCCGGCGCCCCCGATGCGCGGCGCCTGCGCATCACAGCGCTTCCGGCCGAGCAGCTGCCGCCCGACACGCTGCCGGATGTGGCGCGCGCGTTGCAGCACGCGATCGCCGTGCTGCGCGAGCACGGCGCGCTGGTCGACGAAGTCGCCGTGCCGATCGACTTCGAAGACCTGATGGTGCGCAACGGCAGGATCATCGCCGCCGAGGCATGGGCGCTGCACCGCGCCTATATCGAAGACCCGACGCTGCCGATCGACCCGTGGGTGCGAAAGCGCACGATCGGCGGCAAGGCGATCAGCGCGGCCGACTATATCGACGAGCTCGCGCGGCGCAAGCGCGCCGCGGCCGCTTTCGCCGACTGGATGCGCGGCCGCGACGTGCTGCTGACCCCCACCTTGCCGATCACCGCGACCCCGGTCGATGAAGTCGACGATGTCGCCACCCCGCTCGCCACATTCACACGTGTCGCCAACTACCTGGGGATCTGCGGATTGTCGCTGCCGGCCGGCATGTCGGCGGACGGACTCCCGGTCGCCGTGCAGCTGCTGGGCACCCCGTACGCCGAAGCGACTCTGATCCGCGCCGGCCGCGCCTTTCAGCAAGCCACCGAATGGCATTTGCAGCGGCCCGATCTCTCCGCGTGGGAAAGCGCGCCGGCGAAGCAACACCGCTGATCCGGCGTCGCCGCACCTTCGGTGCAGGCTGCTTCGCCTAGGCCGCGGCCGCGGAAGCCGGCAGGACCGGCGCGCGCATTCTCGGCTTGTGCCCGTCCGAAAAAACCTTCGCGACGTCCAGCGTCTCGCGCACGCCGAGATCGCGTCCATGGCGCGACATGAACTGTCTGCCCGCGGCGAGTCCCTCTTCGTGCAATCGCTGCAGCCAGACGCGCGAGCGCTCGCTCGCCGATCCGTCGACGGCCAGTCCTTCGCGCGGCGGTCCGATGCGGTGCAGCCTCAGCTCGGCGACGCTCGCCGGGCCGTTGCCGCGCGCGGCCAGCATGCGCATCGCGGCGATCGCCTGCATCTCCGCGACCAGGCTCGAATTGAATACGATTTCGCCGACGCGGCGACGAATCGAGCGCGCGTCCACGGGGACCTCGCCGGCGAGGTCGCTGACCAGCTGCACGACGATGATGTCGCGCGCCGCTCCATTGTGGATCATCGGCCAGAGCGTCGGATTGCCGCAATAGCCGCCGTCCCAGTACGCCTCGCCGTCGAGCTCGACCGCCTGGAACAATTCGGGCAGGCACGCCGACGCGAGCAGCGCATCGATCGACATCGCTTCGTTGGAAATGACCCTCGGCAAGCCGGTCTTCACATTGGTGACGGTCACGTACAGCGCGGGCGAAGACTTGCCGCGTATGGCGTCGATGTCCACATGCGCCTCGATCGCCCTGCGCAGCGGGTTGAGTCCAAGCGGATTCGCGCCGTATGGCGACAGCGCGCCGCCGGCGAGCAGCCATTCGCCGACCGAATGACGCAGTCGATGGCCGAGCGGACCCCACATCGCGCGCACGACGTCGGCGAACGCAGGATCGGCGATGCCCAGCCAGAACGCGCGCAACGCTTCGCGCGCCTGTGCCGGCGTTCCGCTGGCCAGTGCGCTGGCGACGATGGCCGCATTGATCGCGCCGGCGCTGGTTCCGCTCAGCTGGACGATGTCGACGCGCCGGCTTGCGAGCAGCGCATCGAGGACGCCCCAGGTATACGCGCCCCACGATCCGCCGCCTTGCAGCGCCACACCTATCGGCTTGCGCGCGATCGAGGCCGGACTCGATTTAATTTCGATAGTTTCGCTCATAGTCAATTGCTCCGTAAACGCATAATATTGTTGCGTCGCAGCAATTCACGATACCGACTTGCCGGCGCGCTGTAATCGTTTGTTCGGATGCGGCCGATCGGAATCCCTGATGCGACCGAATATGCTGCAATGCACTTACCCATCGGCATTGCATTTGCAGCGCTCGATTTCCTAGTTATTTATGAAAAATGGACGACTCCGCAGTCGCGATCGTTTTTTTGTAAATAATTCCATTCGAAGGCCGCTGCGTCGTCCTTTGGGTTCTGTCAGAAGCGATGTGGGTGCCGTGGCCAAGCGGCGGCTCGCGGGACGACAGGGTGAGTCGTCACTCAGCTGTCGAGGCTCGATTTCGAGGGTACGGCCGCGGAAGCTCGTGGCGCCTCGGCGCACAAGGGTGGTGCCGGCAAACCCCCTGTTGCATGGCAATAGGGCAAGGGCGGCGTCCAGGCAGCGGCCGTGATTGCGGCAAGTCTCTGTTATTTGACATATTCGGCGGTCGCGCTCGGCTGGCATGCCGCTTGCGACAAAAAACGGCATGGAGATGCGCGGGCGGCCGGGAGCGCAATGATTGCCGATGGATTCGAGCGATCGATCCGGCTCGCCGCCGCCGCCGCCCTGCTCGCGTTTTTCGCGCGCCGGCGCGGCAAGTCGCCGCGTGTATCGCAGATCGATCGCGCGGCGCGGCGAGAGCCTCGATGCGACGACGAGTCGCGCCAGGGTTCGGAGTACGATCGTCGGCGTCAGCCCTGGGCCGACCTGATCTGGTCGTTCGTCACTTTGCTCTTGCTGACCGTCGTGGTTTACACCGCATTGCACGGTGCCGACGTCCTCGCCGAGCTCGACGATCTCGGCCTGATCCCGGGCGGGTACTAGCGCAGCGCCGGACTCAGAGCGCCAGCGCCACCCGCGTGCCCTGATCGATCGCGCGCTTGGCGTCGAGCTCCACGGCCACGTCCGCCCCGCCGATCAACCTGGGACGGATGCCTGCCGCCTCGAGAGCGGCAACCAGATCGCGGCGCGGCTCCTGGCCCGCGCAGATGACGATCGTGTCGACATCCAGCGTTCGAGGTTCCCCGTCGACGCGGATATGCAGTCCGTCGTCGTCGATCCTGTCGTACTCGACGCCGGCGATCATCACCACGCCGCGGCGCTTGAGCAGCGTGCGCCGGATCCAGCCGGTGGTCTTGGCCAGACCCGCGCCGACCTTGCTCTGCTTGCGCTGCAGCAGCCACACCTGTCGCGGCGGCAGCGGCTCGTGCGCGGGCTTGAGGCCGCCGCGCGCGGCATAGCCTGCGTCGATGCCCCATTCGTCGCGGAATGCCGCGATCGCTCGATCGTCGGCGGCTCCGTCGCTCAGATGTCCGTCGGCCGGCTCGCCGGCGGTGAGTAGCTCGGCGACGTCGAAGCCGATGCCGCCCGCGCCGATGATCGCGACGCGCCGCCCCGCCCGCCGGCGCCCTTCGACGACATCGATGTAGCTCGCGACCTTGGCGTGCGCGATACCGGGAATCTCCGGCGTCCTGGGCAGCACGCCGGAAGCCAGAATCACCTCGTCGTACCCTTGGAGGTCCTGCGCGACGGCGCGATGCTCGAGCTTCAGCTTGACGCCTTCTTTCGCGAGCCGAACGCGAAAATAACGCAGCGTCTCGGCGAACTCCTCCTTGCCCGGAATGCGCCGCGCGAGATTGAACTGGCCGCCGATTTCCGCCGCAGCATCGAACAGGCTCACGTCGTGGCCGCGCTCGGCAGCGGTCAGCGCACAGGCCATGCCCGCCGGACCGGCGCCGACGACGGCAACCTTGCGCCTGGCCGCGGCCGGCGCGAACACAAGCTCGGTCTCGCGACACGCGTACGGATTGACCAGGCAGGTCGCCGTCTGCCGCTCGAATATCTGGTCGAGGCAGGCCTGGTTGCAGCCGATGCAGGTATTGATTTCGTCGGCGCGACCCTGCGTTGCCTTGGCGACGAAGTCGGCGTCGGCGAGGAACGGGCGCGCCATCGACACCATGTCGGCGTCGCCGCGCGCGAGCACCGCCTCGGCGGTGGCAGGATCGTTGATGCGGTTGGTCGTGATCAACGGGAGTTTCACCGCGCCCTTCAGCCGCCGCGTCACCCAGGTGAACGCGGCGCGCGGCACCATCGTCGCTATCGTCGGGATCCGCGCTTCGTGCCAGCCGATGCCGGTATTGATGATCGTCGCACCCGCGGCTTCGACCGCCTGCGCCAGTGCGACGACCTCGTCCCAGGAGCTGCCGCCTTCGACCAGGTCGAGCATCGACAGCCGGTAGATGATGATGAAGTTCGGGCCGACCGCTTCGCGCGTGCGGCGAACGATCGCGACCGGAAAACGGATGCGGTTGAGAAACGAGCCGCCCCATTCGTCGTCGCGCAGATTGGTCTGCGGCGCGACGAACTGATTGATCAGGTAGCCCTCCGAGCCCATGATCTCGACGCCATCGTAGCCGGCACGCTGCGCGAGCGCCGCGCAGCGCGCGTAGGCCGCGATCGTCCGGCGCACGCCCCAGCCGGTCAGCGCACGCGGACGAAACGGGGTGATCGGCGATTTGAGCGCCGACGGCGCGACGGCCAGCGGATGATACGAGTAGCGGCCGCCGTGCAGGATCTGCATCGCGATCCGGCCGCCGGCGGCGTGCACGGCATCGGTCACCGTGCGGTGCTTAGCGACCTGCCAGGCGAACGACAGCTGCGAATGGTGCGGGTCGATCCGTCCGCTGAAATTCGGCGCGATGCCTCCGGTGACGATCAGCCCGGCGCCGCCCCGGGCGCGGGCGGCGTAGAAAGCGGCGAGCTTGGCGAAGCCGTTCGGCGCCTCTTCGAGCCCGGTATGCATCGAGCCCATCAGCACGCGGTTCTTCAGCGTGGTAAAGCCGAGCGGGAGCGGAGCCAGCAGATGCGGGTAGGCGGACATGGGTGCCGGTCTTGAACGCGCGGTGCGCGCCGTCAAGGCCGACAGCGTAATCGATTAGCCCGGCCATGCGAAAAATCATCGATGCCGGCAGGCCGCCGGCAAACTCACCTCAGACGACGCGGCGCAGCAGCCCCGGGTCGCGCGCGGCGCGCGTCCAGACCGACGAGCGCATCCACGCGACCATGTCCGCCGCCGCCACCGGCCGGCTCAGCAGATACCCCTGGACCATGTCGCAGCCGAGGCCCCGCAGACGCTCGACCGTCGCCTCGTCCTCGACGCCCTCGGCCACGACGAGCAGTCCCATGTGGTGCGCGAGGTCGATCGTCGAGCGGACGATCACCGCATCGCTGGTGTCGCGCCCCATGCCCAGGATGAACGTCTTGTCGATCTTGAGCTCGTGCACCGGCAGGCGCCGCAGGTAGGCGAGCGACGAATAGCCGGTGCCGTAGTCGTCGATCGCCAGCCGGCAGCCGAGGGCATGCAGCCGCCGCAGGTTGTCGATCGCGTGGTCGGGATCGTCGAGAATCGCGCTCTCGGTGATCTCCAGGGTGATCCAATGCGCCGCGCATCCGTGCTCGTGCAGCATCGCCTCGACGCGGTCCGGCAGCTCGAGGTCGACCAGGTCGCGCGCCGAGATGTTTATTGACACGTTCATCGGCAGGTCGTCGCTGCGCCACGCGGCGCATTGCGCGATCGCGTGGGCCATCACCCAGTTGGTGATCGCGCGTATGTATCCGGTCTGCTCGGCGAAGGCGATGAACTCCACGGGCGAGACCAGCCCGCGCGTCGGATGCCGCCAGCGCACCAGCGCCTCGGCGTGCAGCTCGCTGCCGCCGCGCAGCGCGATCTTGGGCTGGTAGAAAAGCACGAGTTCGTCTTCGTCGACCGCCTTGCGCAGGCCGCTCATCAGCGACAGGCGCTCCTTGCTGTGCAGATCGTAGCGCTCGTCCCAGAGCGCGATGCCGAGGTTCCTGCGCTTGGCCGCGTACATCGCGGCGTCAGCGTGACGGAGCAGCGTCGAGCGTTCGCTGCCATGTTCGGGATAGACGGCGATGCCAATGCTCGCGCGCACGTCGACGACGTGACCTTCGGGCGTCATCGGCATGTCCAGCGCGTGCAGCAGCGCCTTGGCGACGCGCTCGGCCTTGGCCGCGTCGTCGCCGGGCAGCAGGATCGCGAACTCGTCGCCGCCCAGCCGCGCGACGGTGTCGGTCGGCCGCTTGAGCACGAGCTCCAGCCGCGACGACACCGCGCACAGGATCAGATCCCCGATCGAATGGCCGAGCGAGTCGTTGACGTCCTTGAAATGATCGAGGTCCATCAGCAGCACCGCGACCGGCGCGCCGAGGGCCGCCGCAGCGGCCAGCGCCTCGTCGAGACGATCGTTGTACAGCGCCCGGTTCGGCAGCTTCGTCAGCCCGTCGCGGTACGCCAGGTCCATGATCCGCGACTCGCGGCTCGCAATGTCCTGCTGCATGTCGCGGAAGGCGTTGGCGAGGTCGCCGATCTCATCGGTGCGCGATACCGGCGGCACGGTCGAATAGTCGCCGGCGGCGATGCGCAGCGCGACGCCGGCCAGATCGTGTACCGGACGCGCGATGCTGCGGGCGATGAAAATGCTGGCGTACACCGAGATGATGACGCCCAGCAGCGAGATCAACGCCATCTGGCGCTGCAGACGGCGAAACGGCTCGAGCGCCGGATACAACGGGTCCTGCAGGACGGCGACGACGCTCGCCTCCGCCTGTGTGGGCATCTGCACTAGCCGGCTGATCGCCGCGTCGCCATAGACCGCATTGCCGTCCGCGTCGGTTTCGGCAAAGCGGTCGGACGCCATCTCGGCGCGCAAGGCAGGGCGATCGGCGATCGGCAGCGTGCTTGCCTGGAGCTTCCAGCCGTCGTTCGCGCGCCGGCTGAAAAAACTCACGTCGAGGCCGGTCAGCCGCTGCAACTCGACGGTCAGCGCATCGTTGACCCGCAACCCGACCACCGCCCACGCGATCGGCACGGGGGCCAGAACCGGGACGACGACCAGCTGGTAGAGTTCGCCGCGCAGCACGACCATCGCCGATGCCTGCTCGAGGGCTTCGGCCTGGTCGAGCAGACGCGGCAGCACAAAGGGCTTCCCGGTGCCGCTGCCGATCGTGTCGCCGAGGACTTTCTGGTCGAGTCCGACGATCATCACCAGCGGCGCGTCAATGCGCTTGCCGTAATTGACGAGCACCGAGCCGATGGTCTCGCGATCGCCGGTGGCGATCACTTCGCGGAACGCGTAGTCGGCCGCCATCAGGCGCGCGCCCTGGACGAGGCGCTGTGCATCCTGCGTGAGCAGACGATCGAATACGCGCGCACCGGCGGCGACTTCGGCGCCGACCGTGCTGCGCGCGGTATTGCCTCCGACCGTGTTGATCAGCAGCGCGGCGCCGACCTGGACGAGAAAGATCAGCAGCAGAAAAAGCGCCAGGATGCGCGCCTGCAGGCTGCGCATCGGCAGCGCGCGAAGCTGTTTGAACGTCGGCGTCATCGGGGGCCCGGCCTGATGCGGACCACCATCGATCGATCGATCGCGGCCGCGGAGACGCCGCAGTGACTGCCGCGCGCCGGCACATCGGCGACCAATGCCGCCGCTGCGGGTAGGCGGAAACGAGGCAGCACCGGGTCTCGCGACCCGGCCTGTCTCGCGACGAGGCGCCTTAAGATCATATTATTCAACAAGTTACAAATGGCGCCCACATCGTTCAGCCCCCCGGCGTTCTGCTCGCATCAAAAATGCTTGTGCACCACGCGTTGCGAACCCACGACTAAGCAAGTTCCCTGCCGCCCATTTCGACCCATGCGATGAACAAGCCGGACCCCGACTGCCACAACGCGCCCCGCGCTGCGAGTCTTCGCTCGGCGGCCCGCTTGTTGCTGGCGATGATGCTGCTGTGCGCAGCCTGGCCCGCACGGGCCGAATGGTTCTACGATGCGCGCGCGGGGGCTCAGTACGACGACAACCTGACCCGCGCCCAGCAAGCCGCGGACGTGCGCGGCGACGGCGCGGCGACGCTTGCCGCCGCTGCAGGATGGTTCCATGCGCCGTCGGGCGCCGACGGCATCACGCTGTCGCTCGAGGCAAGCAGCGAAGCGTACGCGCGATTTCATGGCCTGAACCTGATCTCGATCGGCGGCACTGCTAGCTATCGGCACAAGTTCGGCCTCGGCCACGACGTACCCTGGGCTTCGATCAGCGTCAGCGCGGCGCACGACGATTTTCGCGACGATATCCGCGACAGCGATCGTCTCGAAGCGCGCCTCGAAGTCGGACGGCGCCTGAGCGAAAGTCTCGACGCCTCGCTCGGGATCGCGGCCGACCGGCGACGTGCCGGCAACGACAGGCCCGTCGTGCCCGGGATCTCCGGCAAGGTATTCGATTTACGCGGACAGAGCGCATTCGCGCGCGTCGCGTACGACGTCACCGAGCGGCTGCAGGTCGGCGCGCGCGTATCGGTGCGACGCGGCGATGTCGAATCGACGACACGGCAGAATCTCGCCATTTTTCTGGCGTCCGACGCGATCGCCGCCGACCCCACGTTCGGCAGCGACTTCTACGCCTACCGTCTGCGCGGCACGACCAGCAGCGCCAACGCGACGCTGAGCTGGGCTCTGTCGGACAACTCCTCGCTGAATCTGGGCTACGCGGTGGCCCGGACGAGCGCCTACGACGACCTCGACTACGTCAGCCGGATCGGCACGATCCTGCTGGTCTTTCACTATTGACGCCTCGCGACAACGGAGACTTTCTAATGCGGATAATTTTTGCCCTCGCCTTGATCGCCCTGACCGGGCAGGCGGCGCTGGCGCAGCACGAGATCGTCGCCACGGTCATCGACGACAAAGGCAAGCCGGTCGCCGATGCCGTCGTAGTTGCCATGCCGGCCGACGGCGGCGTCCGCCTGCCGACGCGGCGCGACGCCGTCATCGATCAGGTCGACAAGGAGTTCACGCCGAGGGTCAACGCGATCCTGGTCGGCACGCCGGTCATCTTTCCCAACCACGACAATGTGCGCCACCACGTTTATTCGTTCTCACCGGCCAAGCGCTTCGAGCTGCCGCTCTACGCCGGCGTGCCTGCGCAGGCGGTGGTGTTCGACACGCCGGGCGTCGTCGTCCTCGGCTGCAATATTCACGACTGGATGGTCGGCTACATCTACGTATCCGAGTCTCCGTATTTCGCCAAGACCCGCGCCGACGGAAAGGCGGTGATCGCCGACCTGCCGCCCAGGACCTACCTCGTGCGGGTGTGGCATCCGCAACTCGAGGGCGGCGAGGCCGCCACCAGGAAGACTGTCGACGTCACGGGCAAGCGGCGTGTCGACGTCGAATGGATATTGAAGCTAAAGCCCGAATTGCGCGTGCGGCGGTCGCCGGTCGGCGAGCACAGCGGTCACTATTGACATGTGTTCGCCAGGCTACCAAACTCGCGCCCCGATGAAACGCAGTCACAGGAAAGGCTGACGATGGACCGCAGGCTGGATTGGATCGTCTCGAACGGCGTGCTCGCCGCAGGCTTGTATTTTGCGATCGTTGCGCAGGTCGGCTGGGCGCAGTATGCGATCACCGCGTTCACCTGGTGGACGCTGGTCAATTGCGCGACCGCGCTGATCGGCGGCCCGGGCTCCCGGCCGGTCAGCCTGCCGACCGCGCCGCCGCTGCAGGCCATGGTCTTCGATCTCGCGGTCCTGGCCGTGATGTTCGTAGCACATTGGTACTGGACGGCGTTCGCCTATGCAATGATGAGCGGCTGCGCAGTGCTGATCAGGGAACGCACCCCGAGCAAGCGCTGACGCTCGCTTTGGCCGCAGTGCCGACGCGCCGGCATTGACGCGGCCCGCGGCAAGGGAAACAATCGGCAGCAGCGCCACTCGCGCTGCCGATCCGTCCCGGGGAACTCCGATGTTGCCGATCTCAGCGGCCGCCCGCCGCGACCAGTCGTTCCATCTGCATCCGTCGACCAACCTGCGCGCGGTCCTCAACGACGGGCCGCTGGTCATCACGCGCGGCGAAGGCGTCTACGTCTACGACGACCAGGGGCGGCGCTATCTCGAAGGCATGGCAGGGCTGTGGTGCGCGTCGCTCGGATTCTCGGAGCGGCGGCTCGCCGACGCCGCCTATCGGCAGATGTGCGAGCTGCCGTTCTACCACAGCTTCGGCGGCAAGGTTCCGGCGATCAGCACCGAGCTCGCCGAGCGGTTGATAGGTATCGCTCCGGCCGGCATGGGCAAGGTCCTGTTCGCCAATTCGGGCTCCGAGGCGAACGACACGGCGATCAAGCTCGCCTGGTACGTCAACAACGCGCTGGGCCGCCCGCGCAAGAAGAAGATCATTTCGCGGCAGCGCGCGTATCACGGCGTGACGATCGCCAGCGGCAGCCTGACCGGGCTCGCATTCGCACACGACGACTTCGACCTGCCCATCGCGCGCATCCTGCACACCGACGCCCCTTACTATTATCGCGGCGCGCGGCGGGGCGAAAGCGAGGAGGCGTTCGCCGAGCGCGTGGCCGCCAGTCTCGATGCGCTGATCGTGCGCGAGGATCCGGACACGGTGGCGGCGTTTTTCGCAGAGCCGGTGATGGGCGCAGGCGGGGTCATCGTTCCGCCGGCGACCTACTTCGACCGCATCCAGCCGATCCTGAAGAAATACGACATCCTGTTCGTCGCCGACGAAGTGATCTGCGGTTTCGGCCGCACCGGAAACCTGTTCGGCTCGCAGACATTCCATCTCGAGCCCGACATGATCACCGTCGCCAAGGCGCTATCGGCGGGCTATTTGCCGATCTCGGCCACGATGGTTTCGAATGCGCTGTACGAAATCCTGCTCGCGCAAAGCGACAAGCTCGGCATCTTCGGCCACGGTTACACGTATTCGTCGCATCCGGTTCCGGCCGCGGTCGCGCTCGAGACGCTGAAGATCTACGCCGAGCGCGACATCGTGGCCGCAGTCCGGCGAGTCGGTCCCCGGCTGCAGGCGGCGATCCGCAGCTACGCCGGGCATCCGCTGATCGGCGACGCGCGCGGCATCGGCCTGATCGGCGCCGTCGAGCTGGTGCGCGACAAGGCGACCCGCGAGAGCTTCGCGCCGAAGGCCGGCGTCGCCGCGCATCTGGTGCGCCGCGCCCAGCACCACGGCGCGATCTTTCGCAACATGCCCGGGGATATCGTCGCGTTCAGCCCGCCGTTGATCATCAGCGAGGCGGAAATCGACGACATGATGGCCTGCTTCGGCAAGGCGCTCGACGATACCTGGGCCATGGTGCAGGAAAAAGCCCTCGCCTAGCGCCGGGCGCCGGCCGCGCCGCGTTGACCGGAGGGCCGGCAAGGGACGATGATTGCCGATCCACGAAGCCTCCGCATGAAACCGTCCGAACCCATCGTCCGCTTCGTCGGCGTCGAAAAAAGCTACGATGGCATCACTCGCGTCGTCGATGATCTCGATCTGGACATCGAGCGGGGCGAGTTCCTGACATTGCTGGGCCCCTCGGGCTCGGGCAAGACGACGACCCTGATGCTACTCGCCGGCTTCGAAACGCCGACCGGAGGCCAGATCCTGCTCGAAGGCAAGTCGCTGTCCAACCTGCCGCCGCACCAGCGCAACATCGGCATGGTGTTCCAGAACTACGCGCTGTTCCCGCACATGAGCGTTGCTGACAACATCGGGTTTCCGCTGTCGGTTCGCGGCGTGCCGGCGACGGAGCTCGGAGCGCGGGTCGAGCGCGCGCTGGACATGGTCCAGCTGTCGGGTTTCGGCGGCAGGCGACCGGCCCAGCTTTCCGGCGGTCAGCAGCAGCGCGTCGCCGTGGCCCGCGCGCTGGTGTTCGAGCCCAAGCTGATCCTGATGGACGAGCCGCTGGGCGCGCTCGACAAGCAGCTGCGCGAGCAGATGCAGCTCGAGATCCGGCGGCTGCACCAGCGCCTGGGCGTCACGATGGTCTACGTCACCCACGATCAGTCCGAGGCGCTGACGATGTCCGATCGAATCGCGGTGTTCCACCGCGGGCGAATCCAGCAGCTGGATACGCCCAGGCAGATGTACGAATACCCGAAGAACGCATTCGTCGCCCGCTTCATCGGCGAGAACAACCGCGTCGAAGGCAGCACCGAGGCGACCGCCGACGGCCGTTGCACGATCCGGATCAAGGGCAGCGACGCCCGGATCGAAGGCACGCTGGTCGAGCCGGTGCAAAACGGCGGCGCCGTCACTGTTTCGCTGCGCCCGGAGCGAGTGCAAATACGGTTGGCCGGGCATACAATCAACGGAAAACAGGGCTGCACCCTTGCCGGCAGGCTGCGCGAAATCGTCTATCTCGGCGACCATGTCCGGGCGCGCGTCGCGCTCGACGGCAATGAGGAGTTCACTGTGAAGCGCCCGATCAGCGAGGCGCATGCGATACCTGAGGTTGGAGCGGCGGTCGAAATGCTGTGGGAACCCGAACACTGCCGCGTCTTTGCGCAGGAAAACTAGATCGGAGGAGGCCACGATGTTGAGCAGAAAACTTACCGCCGTCGCGTTTGCCGTTGTAGCGGCGATGCTGTCGGCGACGGCGCTTTCGCGCGACCTGGCTGTCGTGTCGTGGGGTGGCGCCTACCAGGACGCGCAGCGAGAAGTCTATTTCAAGCCGTTCATGGAAAAGACCAAGATCACCATGACCGAAGAAAACTGGGATGGCGGCGTCGGCACGCTGCGCGCCAAGATCCAGGGCGGCAACAATAACTGGGACGTCGTCCAGGTCGAGTCCGAGGAGCTGCTGCTCGGCTGCGAGGAAGGCCTGTACGAAAAGATCGACTGGGCGAAGCTCGGCGGCAAGGACAAGTACCTGCCGGACGCCGTCAACGATTGCGGCGTCGGCGCGATCGTCTACAGCTTCATCCTCGCCTACGACGGCGACAAGATCAAAGGTGACACGCCGAAATCCTGGGCCGATTTCTGGAATGTGAAGAAATGGCCGGGCAAGCGGGCGCTGCGCAAGGGCGCGAAAACGACGCTCGAGATCGCGCTGATGGCCGACGGCGTTGCGCCGAAGGACGTGTACAAGACGCTCGCCACGCCTGCGGGGGTCGACCGCGCGTTCAAGAAGCTCGACGAGCTCAAGCCGAACATGGTGTGGTGGGAAAAGGGCTCGCAGCCGCCGCAATTGCTCGCGTCCGGCGAAGTGGCGATGACTGACGCCTACAACGGCCGGATCGCCGCCGCGAATGACAAGGACAAGAAGAACTTCAAGATCGTCTGGACCAACAATCTTTACACAATCGATTCGTGGGTGATCATGAAGGGCTCGCCGAACAAGGCGCAGGCGGAGACTTTCCTGCAGTTCGTCAACGATCCGCAGAACCAGAAGAACCTGCCGCCGAAGATTCCGTACGGCCCGACGGCCAAGGCATCGACCGCGCTGATCGACAAGAACGTGCTGCCCGAGCTCGCGACCGCGCCGCAGAACATGGCTTCGGCGCTGCCGATCAACGACAAGTTCTGGCTGGAGAACCTGGACAAGCTTTCGCAGCGATTCAACGCCTGGGTCGCGAAGTAGCCGCCGGCTTCATACGCGGGCAAAGGGCAGCGCGAGAGACCGATGCTGCGCGGCGCGGCGGGTGCTGTCCACGCCGCGCTGGCGAGCGTCGAACGCGACCCGGCGCAGCTGCGCCGGGCGCTGCGCCGGAGCCGCCGCCGCGAGCAATGGCGCGCGGCGGCGTTGGTGCTGCCGCTGTTCGTGTTTCTCGCGGCATGCTTCGTCGTGCCGATCGCGGCGATGCTCGCTCGAGGCGTCGTCGACACCGATGTAGCGCGCATCCTGCCGGCGGTGACGTCGGCGCTCAAGAGCTGGGATGGCGCGGCCCTGCCGCCCGAGCCCGCGTATGCTGCGCTTGCGGCCGACATCCGCGCTGCGCGCGCGGCCGGTACGCTGGCGAGCGCCGCCACGCGCCTTAACTACGATCAGCCCGGCTTTCGCAGCTTGCTGTTCTCCACCGGCAGGGAATTGCCCGACGAGTTGTCGGCGCCCGCCAAAGAAACGCTGATCGGCATCGATCCGAAGTGGGGGGAGCGCGAAACCTGGGCGGCGATACGCCGCGCCGGAGGCCCGGTCACCGACTTCTATCTGCTCGCCGCGCTCGACCTGCAGCGCGACGCCGACAACTCGATCACCGGCGCGCCTTCTGAGCAGCGCGTGTTTCGCGGCGTCCTCGGGCGCACGCTGTGGATCTCGGCGATGGTGACCTTGATCTGCCTGCTGCTCGGCTACCCGGTCGCGTATGTGATCGCAGCGCAGCCGCCGGGACGCGCTGGCGTGCTGCTATTCCTGGTTCTGCTGCCGTTCTGGACGTCGCTCCTGGTGCGCACCGTCGCCTGGGTGGTGTTGCTGCAGAAGGAAGGCGTGCTGAACAGCCTCTTCATGTCTCTCGGGCTGGTGCACGAGCCGCTGAAGATGATCTACAACCGCTTCGCCGTCTACGTGGCGATGGTGCACGTGCTGCTTCCGTTCATGATCCTGCCGCTGTACAGCGTGATGCGCGGCATTCCGCCGTCTTACGTTCGCGCCGCCTCGTCGCTCGGCGCCCGGCCGTTCACCGCGTTCCGGCGCGTGTTCGTCCCGCAGACGCTGGCGGGCATCGGCGCCGGCTGTCTGATGGTGTTCATCCAGGCGCTGGGTTACTACATCACGCCGGCGCTGGTCGGCGGCGCCGAGGACCAGATGATCAGCTACTTCATCGCCTTCTATGCCAGCAAGACGGTCAACTGGGGCATGGCCGCGGCGCTGTCGATCATGCTGCTTACCGCTACCCTGCTGCTCTACGCGGTGTACAACCGCATGGTCGGCGTCGAACGGATGCGGCTGGGCTAGGGCCCGTTCACACCAAATGCGCAATCCCACCGCCACATTCGGCGAACGCCTGACCCGCATCGGGCTGATCGCGCTGACCGGCGCGGTGCTGCTGTTCCTGGTCGCGCCTATCCTGACCATCGTGCCGCTGTCGTTCTCGTCGGGATCGTTCTTCTACTACCCGCTGCCGGGGTTGAGCCTGCGCTGGTACCAGGACTTTTTCGCTTCGTCGTTCTGGCTGTCGTCGCTGAAGAACAGTCTGATCATCGGCACGTCGGCGACCGTGCTGGCAACCGTTCTCGGGACGATGGCCGCACTGGGCATCTGGCGCTCGCGCTTTCCCGCGCAGGCGTTGGTGCTGGCGATGCTGATCTCGCCGATGGTCGTACCGGTGGTCATCATCGCGGTCGGCGTCTACTTCGCCTTCGCGCCGCTGGGCCTGACCGACGGCTATCTCGGCCTGATCCTCGCGCACGCGACGCTGGGCGTGCCGTTCGTGGTCATCACCGTTCTGGCCACGCTTTCCGCGTTCGACCGCACGCTGCTCCGCGCGGCGGAAAGTCTCGGCGCGTCGCAGCTGACGACGTTTCGCCGTGTCATGCTGCCCCTGATCCTGCCGGGCGTGGCGTCAGGCGCGGTGTTCGCGTTCGCGGCGTCGTTCGACGAAGTCGTCGTCGTCCTGCTGATGGCCGGGCCGGCGCAGCGCACGCTGCCCCGCCAGATGTTCGCCGGCATCAACGACAATATCAGCCTGACCATCGCCGCCGCGGCGACGATGCTGATCGCGATCTCGCTGGCGCTGATGATCGCCGTCGGCGCATTGCAACGGCGCGGCGCGCGGATGCGCCAGGCAGTCAGATGACCGCGCTCGCCGGGCCCTAACTCCCGATCGGAACGAACGGTCGGTCGACGGGGACTCCGGTCGCCAGCGCGCGCGCCGCGACCTTGCGCGCGATCACGAATCCTTCGTCGACGTCGATCCGGTAGTGGATGCCGCCATAGATGCGGGATTCACCGGCTTCGCGCGCCATCGCGAAATATCGGCCGCCCTCGTCGGGGAATTGCGCGTCCAGGACGAGACCGATCGCGCCCGAGATGCATGCATGATTGCTCGGGTACGACGGGTGATTCGGGATGGCGATCGCCAGGTGAATTCCCGGATCGAGCTGCGTCGGTCGCGGCACCCAGTACACGTATTTCGAATCGTGACAGGCGATGGTCGCGTCCACGGCGACCATGTGGACCAGCGCGAGCACCCGCGCCGATTCGGCGTCACCCAGCCCGTGCGCGACGATCGCCCTTTTGGTCACCTCGTTCCAATAGCCCGCGTTGAACGAGCCCGAAAGGCCCTCCCAATATTGCGCGATGCGCAACTGCTCGACGCTGCGCCGGTCGGAAATCGTGCGAACTTCGGCGAGCGTTGCCCGAAACGCCGGCGAGTCGTAGCCCGGTGGCGGCGGAGCCCGATAGTCGGCGCCGCTGGCGAGAAAGAACGTCCGCATCTCGCCCAGACGCGGCCCGAGCGGCGGGCGCGGCGGTTGTGCCCGGCTCGACCATCGGTCTGCGCCGGTCGGCAATGGGCCGACGTATACAAGATCGGACCGGTCGGTCTTGGCGGTCGCAATCACGACCGTCGCGACCGCGCGACCGACGTTCACTCCGGCGGCGAATTCTGCCTGTCCGTCGATTCCCATCGCGGCCATTTCACCGGCCAGGCGCTGGCCTATCGCTTCCTCCTCTTTCGGAAAAAGAGCCACCAGCGTCGTTGCGGCGGCCCCGCTGATCGCGCCTTCGGGCCGGCGACCCTGCTGGCGCGCAACGATGATCGCATTGTTGATCGCCAGATTGACATAGGCGAGCGTACGCGCCGCCGGGAACTGCCCGACCTGGTTGCGCGCGATGACGTCGCATGCATAGTCGTTCCAGCGCATCGTCGACGTGTGAACCGTCCAGGGCGCAGCCGGGGGCGAAGCGCTCGCGACCGAGCTGCGCTCCGGTTGCAGCATGCAGCCCGCAGCCAGCGCAGCCACCAGGATCGCGAGCATCGCCAAAGGACGACGGCCGGTGGCGACGGCTGACAGACGACCGAGGTGTTTCGATGGTGTGTCCATGTGCTCCCCTCGTGGCGGATGGAAAGATCGGGCTTGCCCAGGCCGAAAATCAGCCTACGCCGTTGTCGCGCCCGACGCCAGTGGGGGGCGCTATCGCTTGGAAGATAGCTCGGGCGCCGCGCCGCGTGCCGGAACGGCGGTGCGCGCTTGCACGTTTTCCTTGGCCTCCTGCATCAGCCCGCGGCAGTCCGCGTCCTTGCTGCCCCCGGTGTCGATCAGCGGGAGCAAAGCGGCGAGCGGATTCAACGCGCCGAGCGCGAGCGAGCTTGCTACCCGCGCGGCGATCGGGCCCGCCGCCGGGTGGACCTGCGGCGCGCTGAAACTGCCATCGACGACGATCGGGCCGCGCAACGCCAGCAGGCTCGGACGCTTCGACTGCGCGCTGAGCGTCAGGTCGTAGCGCTCCGTCGCAAAATCGATGCTGCCTGCGCCGAGAATTTTTTCGGCGTCGGTGTCGATCACTAGCGTCTTGGCGTCCATGCGCCCGTCCTCCGCGACGAAATCGGCCACGACGCAGCGGATCGCCGCTTTTTCATCGCCTTTCAGCAGCAGTTGTGCGGCTCGCGCAAGGTCCAGATTGGTTAACACGATCGACAGCTCGCTGGCCTCGCCGCCCCAGCTGATCAGCGCCGCTTCCCCATTGCTCGTGGCCAGGATGTCGGCGATCGAGTTCCCGGTGGCGGCGAAGTGGGCCTGGCCGCCGACCTTGCCGGCGCTGCCCTGCGGCGGCTTGAGCTTGGGCAGAACTTTGCCGAGCTCGACATTGCGGACCGTCACCTCGCCCTTGGTCCTGAAGATCTTGTCGCGTGCATCCATGACGATCGTCGAGACGACATGGCCGCCGCCGACGCCGAAATCGAGCGGCTGCAGCGTGAGAACGCCCGCGCGCAGCGCGAGCACCGCGTCCAGGTTATCCAGCGGCAGCATTGAAGTCATGAACCGTTTCCCCTTCAGATGCACGTTCGCGTCGATGGCGCGAAGGTGCTCCGGGTCGTACGGCCTGGTCGGCAGAGCACGACCACTCTGCGCGCGCTTGGCCGTTTCCTTTTTCTGGACCGCGCTTTTCGCGCTCGGCGTCTGCGCGGACGGCGGCAGACCGATCAGGCCGCCCAGATCGTTGTAGTTGAGCGACTGCGACAACAGATCGGCGTCGACCAGCAATCGTTCCCCGCTCCGGCCGACGTCGAATCTGCCGGCGAGATCGCTGTCGCCGACCTTGCCGGTGAATTGATCGAACGACCACAGCGCCGTTTTGTGCTTGAGCCGGCCGTTCAGGCGGTACGGAGGCGTCCACGGAAACGGCACCGGAATGATCGGATAAAGCTGCGACAGATCGCGTCCCTGCAGCGTCAGCATGCCGTCGACGCTGTCGAGGCTGGCCGGGATGACGGTGCCATCGTAGTGGGCGCTGGTGTCGCCTGAGCGTGCCTTGACCTCCAGGTGATAGGGCTGGTGGCGATCCTCGAGCGCGAGCAGCGACTCGGCATTGCCTTCGATCGCAAAGGCGCTGTTGCGCAGGCGTCCCGCGCCGGAGAAATGCACTGGCGTCGCCCCGCTCGCCGA
Source organism: Casimicrobiaceae bacterium (assembly GCA_036269335.1). Taxonomy (GTDB): domain Bacteria; phylum Pseudomonadota; class Gammaproteobacteria; order Burkholderiales; family Casimicrobiaceae; genus PALSA-1003. The sequence continues at coordinate 32,820 of DATASF010000175.1, read as the reverse complement.
CGACGCCGACGACGCGATGTTGACGCTGACGTCGGTACCGGCGCCCGGATCGCGGTAGCGCAGAATGCCGTCCTCGATCTCGAGGTGGGCCGGCAACGGCAGCGCAGCAGCGCCTGCGCCGCCGATTTCCCAGTTCTCCCGTCCGTCCGCGCTTTTTTCCAGGAGCAGCCGCGGCCGGACCAGGTTGGCTTCATGCAATACCAGCGGACCGAACAACAGCGAGCGGAGGTCCAGACGGACGTTGACGCGCTGCACGCTGGCCATCGTCGGCTCGCTGCCCCACGCGGCGTTGCCTACCGTCACGTAGTCGACGGTAAGCAATGGCCGGGTCGACAGCGCGACGTTGAGATTTCCCTCGATCCTCACCGGCCGGCCGACCTTCGCGGAGAGATAGCTCGCCAACGGACCGCGCAGCCAGTTCCACTCGAACAAGGCCAGCGTGATCGCGACGATGGCCGCGATCGCGGCCAGAACCCAGACTGTTTTTGGTATTCGCATGACCGCCGTGTCTGACTCCCGTAGCGCTTTGAATTCGCGTCGCCACGATTAGTTCGCGTGCGGGGCCACGTAGCGGCCACCTGTCGGCCATGCGCCTACAATAAGCGCCATGAACACCCTACTCGCCGCGCGAACGGGACTCGCGATCGCCGCCGTCGCTGCGCTCGGCCTCAACGCGACTGCGGCGGCGCCGACGCTCGATGTCGGCTCCAAGCGCTTCACCGAATCGTACATCCTGGGCGAGATCCTTGCGCAAACCGCGCAGGCGGCCGGTGAAGCGTCCGCCGTGCACCGCCAGGGGCTGGGCAATACGGCGATCGTGCTCGGCGCGCTGACCCAGGGCAGCATCGATGTCTATCCCGAGTACACCGGCACGATAGCCAAGGAGATACTGAAGCTCGACGCGGTGCCGCCCCTACCGGAGCTCAACGCCAGACTCGCCGCGATGGGACTGGGCGTCGCGGTTCCATTCGGATTCAACAATACCTACGCACTGGCGATGCGCGCCGACGATGCGCGCGCCAGGGGAATCACCAAACTCTCCGATCTCAAATCGCATCCGGAAATCAGGCTCGGACTGTCGCAGGAATTCATCGGACGCGCGGACGGCTGGCCCGGATTGAAGCGCGCGTACGAGCTTCCCTATGAAACGCCGCGCGGGCTCGACCACGGGCTCGCGTACGAGGCGATCGCCCAGCGCCAGGTGGATGCGATCGACATCTATTCGACCGACGCCAAGATCGACAAGTACGGTCTGACGGTGCTCGCCGACGATCGCAACTATTTTCCGCGCTACGACGCGGTGCTGCTCTATCGAGCCGATCTGCCGCAGCGGCTGCCGGGCACCTGGACCGCGCTCAAGCGCCTGGAAGGCGGGATCGACGACGGCTCGATGCGAAGGATGAACGCCGAAGCGGAGCTCGACGGCAAAAGCTTCGTCGCCGTCGCGCGCGAGTTCCTCGCGCAAAAAACTGCCGCCGGCGGCGCGGCGCCGGCGACTTCCGTCGTGCCGGCGAAGACGCCGGCGGCCGGTGCGCAAACCGCCGCAGGCGGCGGATTCTGGCAAAAACTGTTCGGACCCGATTTCGCACGGCTGACATGGGAGCACCTGGTTCTGGTGTTCGCTTCGCTTGCCGCCAGCATTGCAGTCGGCGTCCCGCTCGGCATCCTCGCCGCGCGGCGGCCCGCCAGCGAAGGCCTCGTCCTGGGCATGACCGGCGTGGTGCAAACGATCCCCGCGCTGGCGCTGCTGGCTTTCCTGATCCCGATTACCGGGCGAATCGGAGCGATTCCCGCGTTCATCGCGCTGGCCCTTTATGCGCTGCTTCCGATCGTCCGGAACACCCACGCGGCGATGACCCAGGTTGCGCGCGGCATGAAGCAGGCGGCGCAGTCGCTCGGGCTCGAGAGCGGAACCATCCTGCGCTACATCGAATTGCCGCTCGGCGCGCCGACGATACTCGCCGGCATCAAGACTTCGGCGGTGATCAACGTCGGCACCGCGACGATCGCCGCATTCATCGGCGCCGGCGGCTACGGCGAGCGCATCGTCACCGGGCTTGCGCTGAACGATCATGCCATGCTGCTCGCCGGCGCGATTCCGGCGGCGGCGCTGGCGCTGCTGATCGAAGGGGCTTTTCGCGTCGGCGAACGCTGGCTCGTGCCGGCCGGAATGCGCGCGAGTCAGCAGGATGCACGCGATCGCTGAAGCCTTGTCGCGCCACCGGCGAGAGCCTTATTCCACGCGCAAGGTGCCCTTCATGTTCGGATGCAGCGTGCAGATGTAGGCGAATTCGCCGGCGGTGCGCGCGACGTACTTCCACGAGCCGTCCGCCGCGATGTCGCGCGAATCGAACTTGCCCGCGGCCGTGACCGTGTGCGGAAACGGATCCTTGTTGGTCCACACGATCGTATCGCCGCGCCTGACCGTCAGCATCTCGGGCTCGTACTTCAGCCCGTCGATGACCACCCGATGCGTCGCCGGCTTGCCGGCGCCCGCGCCAGCGGCCGGATCAGCGCCGAAGACGGCGACGGACTGGAGCAGCGCGCCCGCGCAGACGAACGCGAGCGCGAGCCGATGGTTGCGCGCCCTCACATCTTCATCGACGACTGGATGTGCTTCGCGTGCTCCAGATGCGCGACGAACGCCGGACGAACCTTGGTGATCAGCGCCTTCAGCTCCTCGTTCTTGGCGCTCGGCAGCAGCGTCTTGTCGACCGCGTCGAGCACCTGCTCGTGGTAGGCGACTTCGTGGTCGATATAGGCCTTGTCGAATGCCTTGCCCTTCAGCCCGTTGAGGTTCTTCAGATTGGCTTCGCCGCCGGACTTGAGGCTCTGGCTGGTGGCATTGTCCTCCGGTGTGACCTTGAGCTTGGTCACCAGCGCGACCGCCTGCTTGTTGACACCGCTGTGGTCGGTGACCATCTGCTTGCCGAAATCCCTGACGTCCTTGGTGCTGCCCCTTTTCTCCGCCAGCTTGCCGGCGTCGATGTCGACCTGGTTGGCGGTCACGACAATGTGAGCGATCTGCGCGTCGTTCGGAGCCTGAGCGGAAACGCCGCCGGCGACGAGAAACAGTGCGCTTGCAAGTACGATACCGAAGTTCTTCATGACGGTCTCCTCTAGTGGCTTTCATGGCCCTGCGTGGGCATATACGTGCGGCGAACCCGGCCGGATGCGCCGGGCGGGATAGATCAGCCCGGCTCGCGCCAGCGCGCGAGCACGCCGGCGACGATGCGGTCGCATCGCTCGCCGGCAAAACCGAAGGCGTGGACGGTGGCGACGTCGATCTCGCGCGCCATCGCTTCCCGCAGGAGAGCCCGCGCCCGAAATGTCCTGCTGCGAACCGTCGCTGCGGGGACGCCGAGGCATGCCGCCGCCTCGTCGACCGACATCTCCTCGACCTCGCGCAGGATGAACGCCGTCCGGAACTGATCGGGCAGCGCGTCGATGTTGCGCTCGAGCAGCCGGCGCACTTCGGCGCGGCTCGCGGCGGCTTCGGGCTGCTCGGCATCGGTCATGGCGTCCTCCTCGAGGTCGCGCTCGCCGGTGCGCCGACCGTTGACTCCCGGATCGAACGGCAGCACGACGCCGGCACGCTTGCGCTTGCGCAAAAGCGCATAGGATTCGTTGATGGCGATGCGGGCGAGCCAGGTCGCCAGGCGCGAGCCGCCGCGGAAAGCCGCGATGTTGCGAAACGCGGCGAGATAGGCGTTCTGGACCGCGTCCTCGGCCTCCGCGTCGTCGCGCAGGATAGCCCGGGCGATCCGGTAGAGCGTCCGGTTGTGACGCCGCATCAGGAGCTCGAACGCCCGCTCGTCGCGGCAGCCGACGCGGCGGGCGAGCTCGACGTCGTCCGGCGCATCGGGTGCGGCAGGGGCAAGGCTGGTTGTTTTCATTGTCGCCATCGGTCCTTGCACATTAGATGAAGACGCGGGTGCCGGCGTTCCGGCACCCAGCCATCGGACCGAATCGACGGCGGCTGGCGGGAATCGAGACAAGCGCTCGGTTCAGGATGGATAATCGCCGTAGCTTTCCGCTTCGATGCCCAAGAGGCTAACCGATGAGCCTGCTGATCCTCGGCCTGATCCTGTTTCTCGGCCCGCATTCGCTGCGCATATTCGCCGATTCCTGGCGCAGCGCGCAGATCGCACGCATCGGCGAAGGTCCGTGGAAGGGCCTGTACTCGCTGGTGTCGATCGCGGGATTCGTGCTGCTGATCTGGGGTTTCGGACGGGCGCGGGCCGCCACGATCGTACTCTGGCAGCCGCCACTATGGACGCATTACCTTGCCGCGGTGTTCACGCTGGTCGCGTTCGTCCTGGTCGTGTCCGCCTATGTGCGCGGGACGCGAATCAGGAGCGCCCTCCATCATCCAATGCTCCTCGGCGTCAAATCCTGGGCATTCGGGCACCTGATCGCAAATGGGACCCTGGCCGACGTCGTGCTTTTCGGCAGCTTTCTCGTCTGGGCGATCATCGATTTCGCCGCGTCGCGGCGCCGGGACCGCGTCGCCGGAACCGTCTATCCGGCGGGCACGGCGGCGCGCGATGCGATCGCCATCGCGATCGGCGTTGCCGCCTGGGCGATATTCGCCTTTTATTTGCACGAACGCTGGATCGGCGTGCGGCCGCTCGGCTGATCTGCCGATGGGTTGTTCGGGCCGCCCTTGCACAATCGTCGCGGCGCTGCTGGCCGCGCTGCTCGTCGCCGGTTGCGCCGGCGTGAAGCCATCGGCGTCGGCGCCGGCAGTTGCGCCTGCCCCGCCCGATACGGCAAGCGGACGTTCCGCAGCCGCTGCACCGGCGGTGCCTGCCGCTGCATCGCAGTCCCCGGCCGAGGCCGCTGCACCGCCGCCGCAAGCCGTCGCGCCCCCTGCGTCAGGCGAGCCCGAAGCCAAGCTCGCAGCCAAGCCCGCAGCGCCGGAAGCCAAGGCGCCGCCCAAGCCTGCGGCCGCGCCCCCCGCCGCCAAGGCGGCTCCGGCCGCGCCGGTCGCGAAAGCGGCGCCGCCACCACTCGATCTCAAGGCGCTGGAAACCGAGCTCAAGGAAACCAAGGCGATCGGCGTCATGACCAAGCTTTCGCTGAAGAACCAGGTCGACGACTTGCTGAGCCAGTTCCGCGACTTTTACCAGGGGAAGCTCAAGACGACGCTGGCGGATCTCCGGCGCCCGTTCGATCTGCTGGTGCTCAAGTTGCTGTCGCTGCTGCAGGATAGCGATCCGGCGCTGGCGGCGGCGATCGTCGCGTCGCGCGAGGCAATCTGGGGCATTCTTTCCGACCGGACAAAATTCGCATCGCTGGATGGAGCCTGAAGTGATCGTGAATACGACAACATGCCTGGCGACGCTGGCGCTCGCGGCGGTCTTCGCTGGGAGCGCTGCCGCCGCCGACGACGCAACCCTCAGGAAAGACCTGACGGCGGTGATTGCGCTGCAAGGACTGCCCTGCGGCCAGGTCACCGACGTCAGGACGCTGGGCGACAACGACTACATCGCATCGTGCCAGGACGGCAACCGGTATCACGTCTTCGTCAACGCTCAGGGCCGCGTCGTCGCGCAGAAGCAGTGACCGTTGGATGGAAGAGACGCCCACCGGGCGCTGTTAGCTGGCGGCAGCCGTTCACCCGGGACTGCCGCACGCGAACCGGACAACCCCCGCGCATCAGACAACCCAGGAGGAAGCGTCATGAGCTTGCGGCAGTGCGTAGCCTTGTTCGCGGGCATCTTGCTCGCCGTAACCGCGGTGCAGGCGCAGACCAGTATGCGCGTGCGCGGAACGATCACTGCCGTCGACGGCAACGTCCTCTCGGTCAAGTCGCGCGATGGCCGCGAGATGAAAATCACGCTGGCCGACAACGTCGCCGTTTTGGTCGCCAAGGCGATCCGATTCGAGGACATCAAGCCCGGCGACAAGCTCGGCGTGACCTCGATGCCCGGCCCCAACGGCATGCCGGTCGCGGTCGAGGTGCATTACCTTCCGCCGGGCGTTCCGGAGGGGCAAGGCCCGTGGGATCTTCAGCCGGGGTCGACGATGACCAATGCCGTTGTCGCGGCGATCGTCACCGCCACCGGCAATCGCGAGTTGACCTTGCAATTCCAGGGGACGACGCAGAAGGTCGCCGTCCCGGAAAGCGCCGCGCTGGCGCGCGCGGTCCCCGGCAGCCGCAGCGATCTCGTCGTCGGCGAATACGTGTTCACCGTCGCGCAGGCCGCGGACGACCGGAGCTTGACTGCCGCCCGCATCCAGGTGAGCAAGGACGGAGTGAAGCCGCCGTTGTAACCGGCGACCGGGGTCGGGAGCGTCGTGCGGCGACGAGCTAGCCGAACGTCCCGCCCATCAGATCGACCAGGAACTCGGCGACCCAGACCCTGCCCGGACCGCCGAGGTAGGTCGCGCCGCGTCCGGTCGGAAGATGCCAGACGGTAATCGACAGCGTCGCCGTCGGCGCATGCGCCGGGCGCTTGCCCGGCAGACGCTTGACGTCGAGCAGGAATTCGTCGGGCCAACAGCCCTGCCGCGCGACCGCGGTCGCGAACGCCCGCTGGTCTTCCAAGCCGAGATAGTGATTCCCGCCCGGGTATATCGTCGGCCGCAAGTTCCCCCTTGCCCCAGGTGCGACCGGATCCATTAGTGCTTTGATTTCGCTCTCCCCGCGCTCTGCGCGCCCCCGCCGGGTCGAGCGTAATGCCCGCCCTGACCGGATGCGCTTGGGTTAGCAACGTCCGAGCCACGGCTTGTGAATCAGGACCTTAGTATTAGATTGTCGATTGACCGCGGACCGATTGTAAGAAAGCGCGCCAGTGGGCAGTTTGTAGCGCACGCCGCATGCGCGGCGCTGAATTCGATCCGATCGGCGGCGCCGGCGCGCCGCGGCGCCCGTTCCCGGTGCACTGGAGGCTACCGGGGCGTCGTGGCCGAGCGGACGCCCGCGTTTGGCGCGCTGCCGCCCCGCCCGTGCGGCGGCGCGCATTGCGGCGCAATAACCATTGGTTGATCCCGGCGGCCGCTTGAGAGTAGAGTCCCCGGAGCCGATCGGACTCGCCGGAGGATGCCGTGGGCATCGGACCGAAGCCGTTTAGTGGCACGGTTAGTGCATATGCGTAATCACGGAGGTAGATAAACCAGCATGGATTCCGTCATCGCGCTCGCGGACCTGCAGTCGATCTACTCGGTCGCCGAAGTCGACCGGGCGGCCGAGGACGGCGCGGCGCGGCGCAATGAAGGCCTGAAGGGGTGGTACGACCGCATGCGCGAGCTCGGCGGCTCGCGATACATCATCAAGCCGTCGACGGCCGCGGCGGTCGACGAATTGCACGAGACATCCCCGAATTTCAGCAACGTCGTCGACGATCTGCGCAAATACCTGGCGCTGGCCATCGCCGGCAACGAAGCGGTCCAGTTCACGCCGCTGCTGCTGCTCGGCGAGCCGGGTCTCGGCAAAACCTATTTCGCGAAAAAGCTGGCCCAGGCGCTGGGCACCGGGTTTGAGTTCGTCTCGATGAGCTCGCTGACTGCCGGCTGGATTCTCACCGGCGCGTCGGCGCAATGGAACAACGCGCGGCCGGGGAAGGTCGCGCACACCTTGATCGACGGCGAATTTGCCAATCCGGTCGTCGTGCTGGACGAGATCGACAAGGCCGGCGGCGACGCGCGCTACGACCCGATGGGCGCGCTGTACACGCTGCTCGAGCGCGACACCGCCGCGCATTTCAAGGACGAGTTCATCGACGTCGACATGGACGCCTCGCACATCCTGTGGATCGCCACGGCGAACGACGAGACGATGATTCCCGAGCCGATCCTCAATCGCATGAACGTGTACGCGATCGACCGGCCCGATGCGGCGGGCGCGCGCACGATCGCCCTGGCCGTCTACCACGAGATTCTCGACGCGCATCGCTGGCCGTTCCCGCCCGACCCGACCGAGTCGGTGCTCGAGCGGCTGGCCGCGGTGCCGGCGCGCGACATGCGCAAGCTCCTGCTCGACGCGTTCGGCACGGCCCAGCTCGCCAAGCGCGATTACCTGGTGCCCGAAGACATCGACGCGAAAAAGCTCTGCGGCCGGAAGGCGCGCGTAGGATTCTGACGCGACGGAAAGTCCGCCGCGTTGGAAATTGGCGCGCGGCGGGCGTATCCTAGCCGGATGACATCGCGCCAGCGCAAGGCACTGAAGTCCCCCGCTCCGACGCCGCAACAGGAAGAGGCGTCGTACATCCGCAGCCTGGAAAAGCACGGACAGGCGGTCGCCGGGAAAGGCCCGCTGCCGCCGGGAGCGACGCACCGTCTGACCATCGCGCCGACAGGAGCGAAGCGCGTCAAGCGCAAGCGGTTTTCCGCCGTCTAAACGCCTTCGTGCCCGTGCCTGCAGCCGCAGGCAAACCGCAGCCGCCGCAACACCAGTTGACCATCGACGCGCACGACCGCGTGCGTCGCCACGCCGTGCGCGCCGGCGATTGCGCCTCGCCCGGGTTTGGCCGCCGACCTGGCGTCGTACGCGATCGCGCCGCGCCGCACCAGGCTTGCGACGAACGATCGAACCTCGTCCTCGGTTGCCTGCTTGTCGGGCAGGGCGCCGAACACGGCAGCGTGGCGATTGGTCTGTCCGATTAGCGCCGGCTCGGTCCCCAGCGCCACGACCTTGGCGAGCTTCGGGCTCAAACCCTTGAGCGAGACTTCGCGCTGATGGCTCGCTTCGGACACGCGCTGACCGCCGAGGTCGAACGAGCGCATGCGCAATGCGGTGCGCGGCGAAACGCCCAGACGTGCCTTCAGATCGTCCAGCGTCGCCTTCGCCACCGGTGCGGCCGCCTTCCCCTTCCTTGCCGCCGGTTTGCCGCGCAGCGCCGAGCGCGGCGCGAGAACCGCGTCGCTACCCAGCAGAATCCCGTGCTTCCTGAAGGCGTCGCGGATGGCGTCGCGATGCTTTCCAGCATGAAGGTGCTCGTCCTCGAGAGACATCGCGCGGCCCACCGCCTGATAGAAGCGTGGCGTGTGCTGCGCCTTGACCGCTGCGCGCACCAGAAGCCCGCCGGCCTTGCTCGCGGCGTCGGCCAGCGCTTTCGCGTCCTTCCTTGGCGACTGCGCAAAGATATTGCGAATGATGTCGTAAAAACATCCGACAAAGACCTGGCCGAAGCTGTGGATCTCGTTGATCAGCACGCCGGGGCCGCCATCGTCGGGCAGCGTGCTGGGGATGACCCACTGGTAGGTGTTCCGGGCATGCCGCGCCTTGGCGCCGTTGTGCGTGGCGTCGAAGTCGCGCAGCCCGTTCGCCAGCGATTCGATCAGCGTCTCGACAAAATTGGCGTTGGCGAGCTTCGGCGCCTGCCTGAGCAGGGCCCTGCGGGTTTCGAGGTCGGCGAGCGCGGTCAGCAACGCGACGCAGTCGCCGAACGCCTCGTGGAACGCATTGGGCTCGGGAAAATTGCTGTCCCAGAGCTCGGGGCGGACGGCATCGAGCAGCGCGTGCCCGCACTCGTGCGAGACGACGTCGGTGCTCGCCGCGAATCGCCGCAGCTGTTTGGTCTTCTTGCTCCTGAAATGATAATACCCGAGCGACTGCCTGTCGTAATAGGCGTTGAGGTCCGAGCCCTCGTCGACCTTGACCTTCAACCTCTTCCGCTGCGTACTCCCCTGCCAGTGCTTGAGCGGCCCGGCGATCTTCTCCCACATCGCCAGCGCGCGCATGACCGCCTCGCGGCATTGCCACACCAGGAACTCGGCGCTGTCCGGCGGCCACACCCTGGCCTGCGGCAGCTTGCCGAAGTCGAACGTGGTCTTGCCTGCTTTGCGCGCAGGCGCCGGCGCGATCTTGCGTGCAGGCGGCGATTTTTTTGCTTCCGGATCGTTCGGGATGAAGAGGATGGTCACGGCTGAAACTCCTGGTCGAAAGTGTCCGCTTAGGCGAGTTGCCGCTTCAGGCTAGGCGAAGCTCGCCGCAGAAGTCGCGCCGGGCGCAGCGCAACCGCGCCGCGCCGCCCGGCGAGCGCCGCGTGCGTCGCGGCGTACGCGCCCGGATCGGCGGCGAGATGGAACGTGATTTCGTCGGCGAACGCGGCCAGTTTGCTCGCGAGCTCGCGCTCCTTCACGCCGAACATTCCGAGCAGCCAGGCGCGGACTCTCGCGGGTTCGGCGCGCGGAAAATACGACGCGATCCGATCGAAATCGTTCTCGGCCGGCGCCCTCACGCCGGCGCGCACCGCCATCCCGGCGGCGTGAACGGTGGCGGGCAGCGCCGCCTCGAGCAGCGACTGCGCGTTGGCAATGCCTGCGCCCAGCGCGGTCGTCGGCCACGGCAACGGCGTGTCCGCGTGCCCGGCGGTGGTCAGCATTTCCTTGAATACCGACGCGATGTGCGCGCTGCCGTATTTCATCACCAGGTTCGCACGTCCGTGGTGCGCGAGCCACAACGCGCCGATCCCGGAGACATGTGCGGCGGCGTACGAGGTCCCCGAGCTGCGGTCGACGTCGAACCTGCCGTCGAGTCTGGTTCTGGCGCGCCAGACCGACTCGCCCGGCGCCGTGATGTCGACCGCTTCGCCGCTGGCCGAGCCGGCCCAGCGTTGTCTGTCAACATTGCATGCGGCCACGGCGATGACTTCGTCGTAGCGCGCCGGATAGACGACGAACGGCCATCGGTTGCCGGCTGCCGCGACCAGCAGCAGGCCGCCGTCGACCGCGTCGCGCACCGCCTCGTGCAGCGCGAATCCGCCCCACGGCCCGCCGAGGCTCATCGAGACGACGTGCGCATCGTCGTCGATGGCGCGATACAGCGCGGCGCAAAGACGCGTCCAGGAGAAATGGATCACGCTGCTGCTCACCCGCAACGGGATCAGCGACGCTTGCGGCGCGACGCCGGTGACATGGATCGCCCCGGCCGGCCCGACGTCGCTCAGGATCACGCTGCCGGTGCTGGTCCCGTGACCCGCGTCGGGCGGATCGAGCGGATCGAGCGCGTCGGGCGTGTCGGCGACGAAGTCGTAGCCTTGGGCGTACAGAATATCGGAGCGAATGAGCTCGGGATGCCGCGTGTAGCCGGTGTCCGGGTGCGCGACGATCGAGCCTTTGCCTTGCGGTCCGTTGGCCGTCGGAATATTCCAGGCCTCGAATACATGACAAAGCTTCAGCGCCCAGTCGTTGTCGTCGCTGCCCGGCAGATGCGCGGACGCGCGGCCGGCTGCGCTGCGTCTTGCCGGCGCGCGATACGGTCCGATCGCCGGCAGAACGAACGCGGGCTCGGCGTGCATGACATCGCGGCGTGCGCGCAGCCGGTAGGCGAGCTCCCAGGCCTGGGCCGGCGAGGGGTTCGGCGACCCCAACGACGGGAACACGAGCACGCTGCGCGCCCGCTTGCCGTAGGGCCGGATCCGCCATCCGAGATGCTCCGCTTGGAGGATCTTGCGAACGGCCGCGACGGCTTGCCGTGCGTCGGCCGCCTCGCCGGGCCGAATGCTTATGCCCTCGAATTGCAAATGGCGCAGGCGCTCGGGTTTGCGTCGCGCCGTGGCGTTCCGTTCGGACATGGCTGCTGCGTATCTCGGAGACTGCGACTCACGGTTACTATCCGCCCGCCTCGTCGGCGATGTAAAGAGGATGTGAATTTTCGGCACGGCCCGCGCTCGGCGTCCGAGCATGACCGCCCGCGACTGCGCGATCGACTACTGGTCATCCGCGAGCTTGTGTTCTACTCTTGGCGATCGCTCGCGGAATTGCCGCCGGCGAACCTCCGTCCAGGCAACCATCGACCGGGATCATGGGTGCGCGACAACGAATCGGTGCCGTGATGGTGTCGGCGGGCTGGTCCGCCGTGACGCTGGTATGGGTCAGCGGGACGATTCTTCATTTTTTCACCGCGATCGTCGCCTTCGACCTCGCCGGCAATGGTCTCAGACGCTACGTCGCCGCCGTCGCCGCGTTCATCTTCCCGCTTGCCGGCGAGGTCGCGGTGATGGTCGCAGCGTGGAAAGCGTCGGGCTCGATGATCAACAGCTACTCGATCTGGGTCCTGCTCTGGGTCGCGTTCGGATTTTCGATCTACTGCCTGATCGCCTTCGGCAACCGGCTGGCGGGCCGCGACCAATCTCCGCCCGCGGAAACGCCGTGACCGCATCGACGCCGGCAGGGTGAATCTGCACAGGAAAAACGCGCGCTCCTGAGTCCGGCGTTGCCGCGTGCTCCGGCATGCGCTACAGTCTGGCGGCTATGAACGCAGCCAGGCGAAAGCGCAACGGACGCAGGTGGCACGTGAGCCGCACATGAACGACGCCACGCGCGTTGCGCCGAAAGCGCAGGTCGGTGCAGGCTGGGGCAGCGACGCCATCGCGGACCTGCTGCGCGCGCTCGACATCCCGTACATCGCGCTGACCCCGGGTGCCAGCTTCCGCGGCCTGCACGACAGCCTGGTCAACCATCTCGGCAACACGCGGCCGGAAATGCTGCTGTGCCTGCACGAGGAGCACGCGGTCGCGCTGGCGCACGGCTATGCGCGCGTCACCGGACGCCCGCTGGCGGTTGCGTTGCACGCGAACGTCGGTCTGATGCACGCGACGATGGCGATCTTCAACGCCTGGTGCGACCGCATTCCGATCCTGCTGCTGGGCGGCGTCGGGCCGATCGACGCAGTCAAGCGGCGGCCATGGGTGGACTGGATCCACACGATGCGCGACCTGGGCGCGCTGGTGCGCGGCTATGTCAAGTGGGACGATCAGCCGGGATCGGTGGCCGCCGCCCTCGAATCGATACTGCGCGCGCATCGCATCGCGCTGACCTTGCCGCACGGACCCGTTTACGTCTCGCTCGATGCCGCGCTGCAGGAAGAGGCGCTGGCCGCGCGCGTCCCGCTGCCGGCGCTCGACCGTTACCCGGAGCCACGCTCCGGCGTCCCGCCGCACGAGGCGGTGCGCGAGGCGGCAAGTCTGCTCGAAACCGGCAAGCGCCCGCTGGTGATGCTTGGCCGCATGTCGATCGATCCGACGGCGTTCGCGCTGCGCGTCGCACTGGCCGAGCGTCTTTCGGCGGTCGTCTTGACCGACATCAAGACCGGTGCCTCGTTTCCGACGCAGCATCCGCTGCATCCGTTTCCGCCGAGCCTTTACGTCGGCGACGAAGCAGCGCGCGCGATCCGCGAGGCCGACGTCATCCTTTCGCTCGACTGGATCGATCTCGGCGGCACCTTGTCGCAGGCATGCGGCGGTGAGCTGCCTTTCGGCCAGGTGATTCACTGCTCACTCGACCAATACGTGCACAACGGCTCGAACATGGACTATCAGGCGTTGCCGCCGACCGATCTGTCGATCCTCGCGCCGCCGGACGCGCTGGTCGCGGCGCTGGTCGCGGCGCTCGGGCCGCGCGCGGCGGGAGAGCCCAAGCCGTGGTTGGCCAAAGCCGCCGCTGCGACGGCCGCCGACGGCGACGCACGCAAGCCGACCGCCGATTGCATGCCCCTCGAAGCATTGGCGCGGGTGACGATCGAAACGCTTGCGCCGCACCGCCCGTCGTATATCCGCCTGCCGCTGGGCTGGCCCGGAGAATACTGCCGCTTCACCCATCCGCAGGATTACATCGGCTTCGACGGCGGCGGCGGTATCGGCTCCGGACCGGGCATGACGGTCGGCGCCGCGCTGGCTCTGCGCGGCGGCGACCGCCTGCCGGTCGCGGTGCTGGGCGACGGCGACTATCTGATGGGTCTGACCGCGCTGTGGACCGGCGTTCACTATCGCGTGCCGGCGCTGGTCATCGTCGCCAACAACGAATCCTTTTTCAACGACGAGCTGCACCAGGAACGGATGGCGCGGCTGCGCGGACGGCCGGTCGAGAACCGCTGGATCGGCATGCGCATGACCGATCCGCCGATCGACCTCGCCGCACTCGCCCGCGGGCAGGGTGCGAAAGCCTTCGGTCCGATACGCAGCGCCGATGCGCTCGCCGCCGCGATCGCCGAAGCCGTCGACGCCGTGCGCGCCGGCGAACTGGTCGTGATCGATGCGCGGGTCGCACCCGAATATTCGCGCGCGGTGTCGTCGTCGCTGCTCAAGCATCTGCCGGCGCAAAAGTGACGCTGAACCGGATGCTCCAGCATGCCGACAGCCCGCTCGATCCGCGCTTGCCGCGCCATCGCGGCGTCTACTACGGCGGCGCGTGGCACGCGTCGCAGGGCGGCCGGGAAACCGCGATCTCGAGCCCGGGAACCGGCGAGTCGCTCGGCACCGCGGTAGATGCCTCGGCCCAGGACGTCGATCGCGCCGTCATCGCGGCACGCCAGGCGTTCGCATCGTGGCGCGACGTGCCGGCGCAGCAGCGGGCGGCGGCGATACGCAAGGCCGCCGCGATCCTGCGCGACAACGCCGAGGAGCTCGCCTGGATCGACGCCATCGACGGCGGCAATCCTCTTACGGCGATGCTGTTCGACGTCGGCATCAGCGCCGACTACATGGATTACTTCGCCGGACTGGTCACCGAGATCAAGGGCAGCACGATACCGATCGGCCCGGGAACGCTCAATTACACGGTGCGCGAGCCGCTTGGCGTGGTCGCGCGCATTGGCGCGTTCAATCATCCGCTGCTCTTCGTCGCCGGCAAGTGCGGCGCGCCGCTCGCTGCAGGCAATGTGCTGATCGTCAAGCCGGCCGAGCAGACGCCGCTCTCCGCGCTCCGGCTCGCCGAGCTCTGGGCCGACGTGTTTCCGCCAGGCGTGTTCAGCGTCGTCACCGGCGGGCGCGATACCGGTGCTGCGCTGGTCGCACACCCCAAGGTGGCCAAGATCGGATTTATCGGCAGCGTTGGCGGCGGACGTGCGGTGATGCAGGGCGCGAGTGCGACGCTGAAGGCGCTGACGCTGGAGCTCGGCGGCAAGAACGCACTGATCGCCTGCGCCGACGCGAAGCCGGCCGACGTCGCCGAAGGCGTCGTGCGCGGGATGAACTTCCGCTACGTCACCGGCCAGTCGTGCAATTCGACCAGCCGGGTCTACCTGCACACCGACATACACGACGCGACCCTGCCCGAGATCGTCAAGCGCGTCGCGGCGATCCGGATCGGGCTGCCGACCGAGCGTGACACCGAGATGTCGTGCCTGGCGAGCCAGGCGCAGTTCGACAAGACGATCAGCTACATCAAGCTCGGCCTGGAGGGCGGCGCGCGACTCGCCTACGGCGGCAAGCGGCCGGCCGATCCGAAGCTCGCCGGCGGATTATTCGTCGAGCCGACGGTATTCGCAGACGTAACCGACGACATGCGCATCGCGCGCGAGGAGATCTTCGGGCCGGTGGTCAGCATCCTGCGCTGGTCCGACGAAAACGACCTGATCTCGCGGGTCAATGCGCTCGACGTCGGCCTGACCGCGTCGATCTGGACGCACGACCTCGACCGCGCGCATCGGCTGGCCTCGCGGGTCGAAGCCGGCTACGTCTGGATCAACGGCGCCAGTACGCATCACGTCGGCGTTCCGTTCGGCGGATATAAGCAGTCGGGACTGGGACGCGAGGAATCGATCGAGGAGCTTCTCGCCTGCACGCAGCTCAAGAACGTTAACGTGACGCTTCGCACACCACCGATACCGTGACCGTGACGGCCGAGGCCGCCGCATGCGCCGGCCTGACCAGACAATGAACGTCGCGGATCGGTATCCAAATCCATAGGAGGATGAAATGCCCGCTCGTCTGATCAAGCTGCGCTTTGCGGCAAACGTCCCATTGCTCGCCATGCTGGTGGCTGCCGCGGCCATGGCAGAGAACATCGCAGTGGGAAATTACGGCAGCTCAGCCAACGGCATGCCGTTCGCGGTCGCGCTCGAGAAGGGCTACTTCCAGCAGGAGGGCGCCAACGTCACCGGCATCATCGCCTCGGAGGGCGGCGGGACATCGGTGCGCAACGCGATGGCCGGCGTCGCGTACGGCGAAGCCAATCCAGGTGCGATCGCGGTCGCGATCCAGCAGGGCGCCGACATCAAGATCGTCAGCGACAACGTCCTGACCATCGCCGAGTTCGCGTGGCTGGTGAAAAAAGACTCGCCGATCAAGACGATCCAGGATCTGAAGGGCAAGAAGATCGGCTATACCAATCCGCGGTCGACCAGCCAGGCACTCGACATCCTGATGCTGCAGAAGGCGGGGCTCAAGCCCGAGGATGCGGAGCTCGTGAAGACCGGCGGCTTCGGGCCGATGGTGGCGGCGCTCGAGCTCGGCCAGATCGACTGCGCACCGGTGACCGAGCCGCTATGGTCGAAGTCGAAGGACAAGTTCCGCGTGCTGATCACCGGGGCCGATGCGCTGCCGCCGCTCGATAACGTCGTCGGCATGGCAACGGCCGACGCGATGAAGAACCGCGGCGATTTCATCCGCGCGATCATCCGCGCGCGCCGGCGCGCCGTCGAGTTCATGATCGCGCACCCCGACGAAGCCGGCGACATCGTCGCCAAGCCGTTCAACATCACGCCTGAGGTCGCGCGCAGCGCCGTGCGCAATCTGACCACGAGTATGACCCAGGGTGTGCCGTACTGGGGCGACGGCCGCTTCCACCTGTCGGGCATGAAGCGGATCATCGACGTGCAGAAGAGCGTCGGCGCGCTTGAGGGCAACATCGACTTGACGAAAATGATCACCACCGAGTTCCTGCCCGACGACCTGAAGAAGTCGGTCGAATAGCGAGCGGCGCACGCGGGATGACCTCGGCCCACGTCGCGCTGAAAAGCGTCACCAAGCGCTTTCCCGCCAGCGCCGGTGGGCAGGCGGTGCATGCGCTCGGCCCGATCGATCTCTCCATTCGCCAGGGCGAGTTCTTCGCCGTCGTCGGTCCGTCGGGCTGCGGCAAGTCGACTTTGCTCGAGCTCATCGCGGGCCTGACACAAGCAAGCGAAGGTCTGATCGAATTCGAAGGGCGGGCGATCGGGAACGAGATTCCCGACGGCATCGGGGTCGTGTTCCAGGAGGACGCCTGCTTTCCCTGGCTCAGCGTGCGCGAAAACGTCGAATTCGGCCTGCGCAAGGCCGCGCTGGCCGCCGACGAAAAAGCCCGCCGCGTGCGCGGCGCCATCGCGATGATGGGGCTGGGCGGGTTCGCCTCCAGTTACCCGGCGCAGCTTTCGGGTGGGATGCGGCAGCGCGTCTGCATCGCCCGCACGCTGGTGGCGCAGCCGCGCCTGCTGCTGCTCGACGAGCCGTTCGGCGCGCTCGACCAGCAGACGCGCCTGTTGATGGGGGACGAGGTACTGCGCCTGTGGCGGGAGATCGGCGCGACCGTCTTCCTGATCACGCATGCGCTCGACGAGGCTGCGATGCTCGCCGACCGGATCGCCGTCATGTCGGCGCGACCAGGCACCATCATCGACCTGGTCGAGACGAACTGGCCGCGCGATCGCGACAGCCGGATCGTCGAGCGCGAGGAGTTCGGAGCGATAACCAGCCGTCTGTGGAAGACGCTGCGCGAGGAATCGATGAAGACGATGGGGCGTATGGGCGCCGCGACATGAGACGAGTCAGTATCTACCAGACCGCGGTCATCGCCGGTTTCGTGTTGCTGCTCGAAGCGCTCTGCCTCGGCGGCGTCATCGACAAGATCACGATGCCGCCGCCGCATCGGATCGCGATCGACTTCGTCAGGCTCCTTCTGGCCGGAAAGCTCTACCCGGAAATCGGCAAGAGCCTGGCCAACGTGTTGCTGGCGTTCGCACTGGCGTACTCGATCGGCATCGTCACCGGCACCGTGCTGCACGGCTACAAGACCGTCCGCGAAACGCTCGATCCGCTGTTCGCCACCTACTACGCGATTCCGGTTTTCGCCTTCTATCCGCTGTTCATCGTCATCTTCGGCCTGGGCGACGGACCGCAGGTGCTGATCGGATTCCTGCTCGGCGTCGTCGCCGTCATCGTCACGACGCTCAACGGGCTCGACCGGGTACCGCGGGTTCTCAGGAAGACGGCGTCGATCTGCCGCATGGGCGCGTTCGAGACGGCGGTGCACGTGACGCTGCCGTTCTGCGCGCCGTACCTGCTGACCGCGGCGAAGCTCGCCCTCGCGTACGCGTTCATCGGCGTCATCGGGTCCGAGTTCATCATGGCGCGCAGCGGCATGGGATACGAGATCGGCTACGCGTATACCAATTTCGACAACGCGACGATGTATCCGCTGATCCTGCTGATCCTGCTGCTGTCTATCGTCATGAACGGCGTCCTTACGCATTGGGAAAAGCTGCTGCTCGCCAGGCGGGGACAGCGCTGATGGGCGGGGATCGGAACACGCTGCGCAACACGCTCGCCCTCGTCGCCGGGCTGCTGGTCTTCTGGCAGCTGATGTACTGGATCATCGGCGATGTCGCGATGCGCTCGCCGTGGCAGACAATGCGATACACGGTAACGTTCGTGCAGACCGAGTTGTTCTGGACGCATCTTCCGAACACGCTGCAGGCGTTTGCCGTCGCGCTCGCGATCGCGGTCGTGCTGGGCCTGCTCATCGGCTTTGCGCTCGGCCTGCACCGGCTGTCGGCGGAGGCGATGGAGCCGATGCTGGTCGCGCTTTATTCGATTCCGAAGATCACGCTCTATCCGATCATCCTGCTCGTCTTCGGGCTGGGTATGTCGGCCAAGATCGCCTTTGGCGCAATCCACGGCATCGTCCCCGTCGCGCTGTTCACGCTCAACGCGGTGCGCAGCACACGGCCCATCCTGGTCAAGACCGGGCGAGTGCTGAAACTGAGCCCGCCGGCGATGGTGCGCTCGATCCTGTTTCCGGCGGCGGTGCCGGAGATTTTCACCGGATTGCGCGTGGGCTTCTCATTGACACTGATCGGGACCGTGCTGGGCGAGATGTTCGCCGCCCAGCACGGATTGGGCTACCTGCTGATGAATGCGATCGGCCTTTATAACGTCGATGTGATCATGTCGGTGACGTTTCTTCTGGTCGTCTTCGCGGCGGGCGTGAACGCAGTCCTGCTCGCCGTCGATCGCCGGCTGCACTTTCGCGCCTAGGGGCGCGGGAGGCGCCGGTTACGCGGCGGTCGCCGCCGGCGCCATCGACGCGCCTTCGATCCGAAGCCGCGCGAACGCCCGGGCGATGAAGCCCGACCGCTTCATCTCCTCGACAAAGTCGCGCAGGTATTTCGCTCCGGCATCGCGGCCGCGCGGCGTGCCCATCGCCTGGTTGATCGCCATGAACCGACCCGGCAGGATGCGCAGGCCGGGCACGCGACGTGCGGCGCCCTCGAGCTGCGGCTTGACCCCGGCGATGCAGTCGAGCTCTCCGTGGGTCCACAGCGCGAGTACAGCGTCGAACGAGCTCGCGCGGACGATCGTGGCCTGCTTGAGCTCGCGCGACAGGAAGAGGTCGTAGGCGCTGCCGACGATGACGCCGACCCGCGTGCCGGACCGGTCGATCCCGGCGTTGTCGGCGACCGGCGAACGGTCGGCCACCATGTACACGCCTTCGATGACGACATACGGGGCGGTGAAGCTGATGTCGGCGGCACGCAACGGGTCGATCGCCAGGAAACATATGTCCCAGGCGTCGGATGCGAGCGCGGCGACGACCTTGCCGGCGGCGTCGTAGGGCACGAAGTCGACCGGCACGCCCAGGCAGCGCGCCAGTTCGCGCGCGAGGTCGGCCGAGATACCGTCCGCGGCGCCGGTCGCCGGGTTCCACATCGCGAGCACCGGATTGCCGTAGTTGAACGCAGCGCGCAGCCGGCCGGACGGCGCGAGATCGGTGACGACGGCGGACGGAGCGAGCGGCGTCATTCGTTCAGCCGCAGCGGCGCCAGATACAGCTGGCGGTAAGCTTCGAAGGGGATGGTCTCCGACGCTTCGATCTGCCGCTGCTCCGCGACCGACTCCTCGGCAAGCCGCGCGTAGCGCGCGGCAACCTGTTCGGACAGCGGCAGCTTCAGTATCGCTTCGCGATGCGCTTTCGACTGCGCGAGCACGAACCCGACGTACGAATTGCCGTGGTCGCGTGCCATCGCCTGGAGGACGCGCGCCGACGGCGTAGCTGCGGGATCGTGGAGCGATGCGAGGGCAGATGACAGTGCGTCGCGGTGCGCGCTTCCGCCGTTGGCTTCGTCCAGCGCTGCGGCGAACGGCGCACACTGCGCCAGGATCTCGGCGCCCCATTCCGACAGCGTCACCTCTGCCGACCCGCGGTTCAGCCGCAAGCCGGGCTCGCGTCCGCGTGAAGCGACGCGCTGCTTGTTGCCGACGATGGCCGCGAGCTCCTGCGGCGTGTCGGGCGGGCTGGCGGTGAGTGCGCAATGCAGCAGGAAGACATCGAGCATGCGCACCGTGCTCTCCGTGATGCCGATCGCCTGGAAAGGATCGAGATCCATCAGGCGAACTTCGACGTACTCGACTCCGCGGTCGCGCAGCGCATGCAGCGGCCGCTCGCCGGGATTGATCACCCGCTTCGGCCGGATCGTCCCGTAGAATTCATTCTCTATCTGCAACAAGGTCGTCGCCAGCTGCCGGTATTCGTCGCCATCGCGTATGCCGATCGCCTCGTATGCCGGGTACGGCCTGGTCAGCGCTTCCTGCAGCGAGGCCGCGTAGCTCTTCAAATCGTTATAGCTGACGGCCAGCGAGGCCTGCGCATCGCTTTGGTACCCCAATCGCCCCATGCGCAGCGACGTGGCGTACGGGAGATAGAGCGTGTCGCCGGACAGCGGCTGCAATTCGTGCGTCCGGCCGGCGACGAAGCTCGAGCAGACGGCCGGCGAGGCGCCGAACAGATAGAGCAGCAGCCAGGCGTTGCGCCGGAAGTTGCGGATCAGCGCGAAGTAATCGTCGTTGCTGCGCGCGTCGGGCAGCGAAAAATTGTAGTGGATGCCGGAGATCGTCTGCATGCGCCGGCCGTAGCGATGCGACAGGCCCATCCGGTAGACGGTCTTGGCGCGGCCGACGTTCGACGTGCCGTAGCGGCCGAGCGGAATGGCGTCGTCCGCCGGCAGGCGGCAGGGCATGCTCGCTACCCAGAGGAGCTCGTCGCCGATGGCGCGATAGACGATCTGGTGTATCTCGGTCAGCTCGTCGAGGCACGATTTGGCGCTGGTATGCACGCCGGTGATCAGCTCGACCTGCGACTCGCTGAAGTCGGTGGTCACGAACGGGTGCGTCAGCGCGGACCCGAGCCGGGCCGGGTGCGGCGTGGTCGCGAGCATCCCGTCAGGCCGAACGCGCAGGCTCTCTTTTTCGATGCCGCGGCGCAAGCCGGAGAGCACGTCGCGCGACGGCATTTGCCGCGACGCGGAGGTGCGCACCGCCGCTGCAGCGGACATCAGCGCCTCGCCTCAAGGGCCGGCGCTGGCGCGCGACCATCGTTCAGGCGGGCAAACGGCGTCATTTCGCTCGGGCGAACGACGGCAGACGTCGGGGACAAGGCAGCTCCGAAGACTTTCGAATCGCGCAATTGTAACCGGGTTTCCGCGCTAGTATTTCGAGGCTGCAGCGGAGAACCTGCGTGAGCGATTCGGGCCAAACCTTTACCGACCAGGTCGACTACGTCTCGGGGCGGACGCGGCTGTTCGGAATCGTCGGACATCCGATCGAGCAGGTGCGCTCGCCGGAGATGTTCACCGCGGAATTCCGCCGCCGCGCGCTCGACGCCATCCTCGTTCCGCTGCACGTGCTGCCCGACGACTTCGACGCGCTGCTGCCGCAGCTGCTGCGCCTGTCCAACCTGGATGGGCTCATATTCACGATCCCGTACAAGCTGCGCGCCTGCGCGCTCGCCGATCGCCTGGGCGACCAGGCGAGCATTGTCGGCGCGATCAACGCGCTGGCCCGCCGCGTCGGCGGCTGGCATGGCGACATATTCGACGGCATCGGATGCGTCGAGGCGTTCCGCCGGCGCGGCATCCCTCTTACCGGCAGGCGAGCGCTTTTGCTCGGCGCCGGCGGGGCGGGATCGGCGATCGGTGTGGCGCTTGCTTCCGAACGGCTGGCGTCGCTTCGAGTGTACGACGTCGACGCGTCGCGCGCCGAGGCGCTGGCCACGACGATCGCGCGCGCCTTTCCCGGCTTCGCCGTCAGCGCCGGGCCGCCGCAGCTCGACGAGGTCGACATCCTGTTGAACGCGACGCCGGCCGGCATGCTCGACGACGCGCGCCTGCCGATCGCCATCGAGGCGCTGCCGCGCGCGACAACTGTGTTCGACGCGATCGTCAAGCCCGAGACGACGCCGCTGCTGGCGCTCGCCGAACGCTGCGGCTGCGCGACGGTCCGTGGCCGCGAAATGATGCACGGCCAGATCGCGCGCATCGTGGATTTTTTCCTGGCCGCCGCCTGATGCCTCGCGGCCGAGGCCCGGTCTCGCGTCCTGCGATCTGGCGAACGCGCGGGTAGCGCGGTCGCAGTACAATCGCCGGGCTGTCCCACGCAGGAGTCCCGATGCTCGATGCAGGAAAACTGGCGCTGATCCGGCTTGTCGCCCTGATCGCAATCGCCTTGCCGGGCGTGACCGCGCTCGGCCAGAAGCTGCCCGACTACCCGAACCGGACGATCAAGATCATCGCACCGGTACAGCCGGGCGGCGGTGTCGACCTGGTCGCGCGCACCGTCGCCGATCGGCTCGGTCAGGCGATGGGCGTGGCCATCGTCGTCGACAACCAGAGCGGCGGCGGCGGCGTGGTCGGATCGCTGGCCACCGCGCGCGCCGCACCCGACGGCTACACCCTGATGATCGGATATGTCGGCACCCACGGCACCAATCCGGCCGTGCGCAAGCTGCCGTACGATGCGATCAAGGATTTCACCCCGATCGCGATGATCGCGGGGACGCCGAACGTGCTGATCGTTCCGCCCTCGGTGCCGGCGAGCACGCTGCAGGAATTCGTCGCTTACGTCAGGGCAAACCCCGGCAAGCTCTCGTACGGTTCGTCCGGCCCCGGAACGCTGACGCACCTGGCCATGGAACAGTTGAAAGTCGCCGCCAATCTCGACCTCGTTCACGTGCCCTATCGTGGCATCGGTCCGGCCATTACCGACATCCTCGGCGGCCAGACGCAGGCACTGTTTCCCGGCCTCGCCGCCGCCTTGCCACATATCAAGGCCGGCAAGATGAAGCCGCTGGCCGTCACCGGCACCAAGCGCCATCCGCTGCTGCCCGACGTGCCGACGTTCGACGAATCGGGCTACAAGGGTTTCGACGGCGTGCAATGGTACGGCCTCGTCGGCCCCGCCAACCTGCCGGCGCCCATCGTCAAGCGGCTGAACGACGAGATCGGCAAGATGCTGCAGAGTCCCGATCTGTCCGAGCGCCTCTCGGGCGAAGCGCTGCAGCCGATGCCGATGACGCCGGAGCAATTCGGTCAGTACATGCGCGACGACATCGCCAAATGGTCGAAGCTGGCGAAGGACCGCGGCATACAGATCGGCGAATGATGGCCAATGACGCACACGTCGCGGCGGTCGTCGACGCTCCTCCGGTCACTCGCATCCTCGCCGATTTCGTCGCCACGCATCCGTCGCGCGGCTGGGAAGACAGCGTCGAGCGCGAGGCGCACCGCAGCTTTCTGAACTGGGTCGGCTGTGCGATCGGCGCATCGCGCCATCCGGCCGTCGAAGCGGCGCTTGCCGCGGTGACCGAGCTCGAGCCCGCCGCGCAGGCGATGATCCTGGGGCGGAGCGAACGCGTCGACGTCGCGAGCGCCGCGCTGCTCAACGGCATCAGCTCGCACACGTTCGATTTCGACGACACACATCTCAAGACGATCATACATCCGGCGGGGCCTGTGGCTTCCGCCGCACTGGCGCTGGCCGAGCACCGGCGGGCGTCCGGCCGCGAGCTGGTCGATGCCATTGTGCTCGGCGTCGATGTCGAGTGCCGCGTCGGCAATGCTATCTACCCGGACCACTACGATCGCGGCTGGCATATCACCGGGTCGACCGGCATGCTGGGCGCGGCCGCCGCCTGCGCTCGCCTGCTCAAGCTCGACGCCGCGACGACGACGATGGCGCTAGGCATTGCCGCGTCGCAGCCGGTCGGCGTGCGCGAGCAGTTCGGCTCAATGACCAAGGCGTTTCACATCGGTGGCGCCGCGCGCGCCGGATTGACGGCAGCGCTGATGGCCCGGCATGGTTACACCGCGTCGATCCGCGCGCTCGAAGCGCCGCGCGGTCTGCTGCAGACCTACTCGAGCAAATGCGACTGGAACGAAATTTCGGACGAGCTCGGCAAGCGGTTCGAGATTTCGTTCAACACCTACAAACCGTTTGCCTGCGGCATCGTCATCCATCCCTCCATCGACGGCTGCCGCCAGCTCCGCGATGCTCACGGGTTGCGCGCGGGCGACATCGAGCGCATCGACCTGTTGGTCCATCCGCTGGTGCTCGAGCTGACCGGCAAGCGAGCGCCGAAGAGCGGCCTCGAAGCGAAGTTCAGCGTCTACCACGCCTGCGCCGTGGCCGTTCTGTTCGGGCAGGCGGGCGAAGCCGAGTTCTCGGATGCGGTCGCCCGCCGCGCCGATGTGGTCGCCCTGCGCGATCGAGTCCATGCGAAGATCGACGCGGCGATCGACGAGTCGGCAGCCGACGTGACTATCCACTGCGACGGCGGCCGCCGACTGCACATCAGGATCGAGCACGCGATCGGCAGCCTGCAACGGCCGATGAGCGATTCCGACCTCGAGCGCAAGTTCCACGGCCTGGTCGATCCGGTGCTCGGCGCCGATCGCGCTGCGAGCCTGGTCGATGTGTGCCGGACGTTGGCCGATGCAAGCGATGTTGGGCAGTTCAAGGACGCGGCGTCCGCGTAGCGCGATCGGACCTGCTCGAGAGGAAAACCATGCCACGGTGGGCGCGCGTCAACCACAACGGTCGCGATTGCTTCGGCACGATCGAAGGCGATTCGCTGCGCGTTCATTCCGGCAATATGTTTACCGGCGCCACGGCGACCGGAGATTCGATTCCGCTGGCCAATGCCAAACTGCTGACGCCGACGGTGCCGGGCAAGATGGTGGCGCTGGTCGACAACTACCGCGCGCTGGTCGCCAAGCTCGGCCACGCGGTTCCCGACGAACCACTTTATTTCCTGAAAGCTGGCAGCTCGTTTCTCGCGGCGGGCGAG
Source organism: Casimicrobiaceae bacterium (assembly GCA_036269335.1). Classification (GTDB taxonomy): domain Bacteria; phylum Pseudomonadota; class Gammaproteobacteria; order Burkholderiales; family Casimicrobiaceae; genus PALSA-1003. The sequence continues at coordinate 7,779 of DATASF010000175.1, read as the reverse complement.
ACGATTCGGATGCCGAAGTCGTACAGCGGCAAGGTCATCTATGAAGGCGAGCTCGGGATCGTCATCGGCCGGCGCCTTTCCCGCGCCAGCGAAGCCGACGCCGAGTCCGGCATTTTCGGCTACACCTGCATCAACGACGTGACTGCGATCGAGATCATTGCCCGGGACCCGGGGTTCGCGCAGTGGACGCGCGCCAAGAGCTTCGATACGTTCGGCGTATTCGGGCCGACGATCGCTACCGGCATCGACCCCTCGACGCTGGTCGTCAGGACGATCCTCAACGACCAGGAGAGGCAGAATTACCCGGTCGCAGATATCATCTTTCCACCGGCGAAGCTGGCGAGCCTCATTTCGCACGACATGACGCTGGAGCCGGGCGACGTGATCGCCTGCGGCACGTCGGTCGGTGTCGGCTCGATGAAGCCGGGCAGCACGGTGAGCATCATCATCGACGGCATCGGCACACTGACCAATCGTTTCGAATAAGCGACACGTCGACAAGAGCGCGGCCCGGCCGGAGCGTCTTCCGCGTCGACTCGTTGTAGCGGCGTGAGCGCGCACTGCAGGAGGAGATTATGCGTATCGCGGTGATCGGCGCGGGTGCGATCGGCGGCATGCTCGCCGTTCGGCTCGCGCTCTCCGGGCAGACGGTCACGGTCGTCGACCAGGGTGCGCATCTGGACGCGATTCGCGCGAACGGCCTGAAGCTTCTCCACCACGACGGCAGCGAGGAGCTGGCGCGCGACGTGCGGGCGGTGGCGAGCTGCGCGGAAGCCGGCGAGCAGGAGCTGGTGTTCCTGGCGCTGAAGGCCTATGTGCTGGAAGCCATCGCGCCGCAGATGCCGGCGCTTTTTGGCGCCGACACGATCGTCGTGCCGCTGCAGAACGGCTTGCCGTGGTGGTACTTCCAGAATTTCAATGGCCCGCATGCCGGCTACCGGCTTGCGACCGCCGACCCGAACGGCACGCTGGAGCGCAACATCGAGGCGCGCCGCCTGATCGGCTGCGTCGTCTATCCAGCCGGCGAGATCGCCGCGCCCGGTGTGATCCGGCACCTCGAAGGCGACCGTTTTCCGGTCGGCGAGCTCGACGGCAGCGAAAGTACGCGCGTCAAGAACGTCTCGGCCACCCTGGTCGCGGCCGGCCTCAAGGCGCCGGTTCTCGCCGACATCCGTTCCGAAATCTGGCTCAAGCTCTGGGGCAACATGAGCTTCAACCCGATCAGCGCGCTGACGCACGCGACGCTGGTCGACATCTGCGAAGAGCCTGCGACGCGCGAGCTGGCGGCCGACATGATGCGCGAGGCGCAGGCTATCGCGGCCAAGCTCGGCGTCACGTTCCGCGTCCCGCTGGAAAAACGGATCGAAGGCGCTGCCAAGGTCGGCAAGCACAAGACGTCGACCTTGCAGGACGTCGAGGCGGGGCGCGAGGTCGAGGTGGACGCGCTGATCGGCTCGGTCATCGAGCTGGGCGCGCTGACCGCGACGCCGATTCCGGCGACGCGCGCCGTGCACGCGTTGCTGAAGCTGCTCGTCAGGACGATGCGCGAGCAGCGCGCTCGCGTCGTGCTGCAGCCGGTCTAGCGGTCGCGCTTGTCGAGCGCGCGCCAGACGCGCTCGGACGTCAGCGGCATCTGCAGGGCTTCGGCCCGCGCGCCGGCGCCGGCGCGCGCCAGCGCGTCGATGACCGCGTTGACGACCGCGGGCGTCGCGCCTATCGTGCCCAGCTCGCCGACGCCCTTGACGCCCATCGCGTTGTTGCGGCACGGCGTGGATTCGTCCATCGTCATCTCGAAGTGCTCGATCATCGCCGCGCGCGGCAGCGCGTAGTCGAGCAAGGTCGCGGAAAGCGCCTGCCCCGATTCCGGGTCGTAGACGAATTGCTCGCACAGCGCCTGGCCGATGCCCTGCGTCGCTCCGCCCTCGAGCTGCCCGACGACGATCATCGGATTGACGACGCGGCCGACGTCGTTGACCGACCAGTAGGCGACGACGGCGACCGCACCCGTTTCCGGATCGATCTCGACTTCGCAGATGTGACAGCCGTTCGGCCAGGTCGCGTCCGCTACCGAGCTCGTGGAGTCGAGAACAATCCTGTGCTGCGGTTGCCGCCGCGCAAGCTCGAACAGGCCGATCCGCCGGTCGGTGCCAGCGATGCTGAAAACGCCGTCGCGATACTCGATGTCGCCGGCCGCGGCTTCGAGCTCCTTCGCCGCCAGCGCTTGCGCGTTGACGACCGCGCGCTCGGCGCCGACCTTCACCGCCGAGCCGCCGACGAATAGCGAGCGCGACCCCGCGCTGCCGAAGCCGGTGCCGCGGTCGGTGTCGCCCTGCACGATGCGGATCGCGTCGATCGGCACGCCGAATACGTCGACGGCGAGCTGCGCGTAAGTCGTCGCGAGCCCCTGTCCCATCGCCTGCGTTGCCGAGAAGATCTCGATCGTGCCGCGGCCATCGGCCGCGCCTTCGACGGTGACCGTCACTCGTTCCTCGAATATATCGACGCCGGTCCATTCGAGAAACGCCGCCATGCCACGCCCGCGCAAGCGGCCGCGGCGACGCGAATCGGCGGCGCGGGCATCAAAATCCTTCCAGCCGGCGAGCGCGGTCGCTTTGTCGAGCACCAGCTCGAACTGCCCGCTGTCGTACGTCTTGTTCATCGCGTTGCGGTACGGCATCTGCCCGGGACGTATCATGTTGCGGCGGCGGATCCCGACCGGATCGATGCCGGTCTGGCGCGCAGCGGCATCCATCAACCGCTCGATGATATAGATCGCTTCCGGCCGTCCCGCACCGCGATAAGCGCCGGTCGGCGCGGTATTCGTGATCACCGCGCGGATGCGGATGTCGATCGTCCCGATGTCGTAAATGCTGGTCGAGACCCACGGGCCGATCATCAGCTGGATGACGACGCCGGCCGGCGTCGCGCTCGCGCCGACGTTGGCCAGCGAATCGATGCGCAGCGCCAGCACCCTGCCGTCGCCGTCCAAAGCGAGTTCCGCCTTGCTGACGATGTCGCGGCCATGCGTCGCGGCCAGGAATTCCTCGATGCGCTCGGCGCGCCACTTGAGCGGCACGCCGTATTTGCGCGCGCTCCAGGCAAGCACGACATCCTCAGGATAGATGCCGGTCTTCATTCCGAAGCCGCCGCCGACGTCGCCGACCAGCACGCGCACCTTGTCGGTCGGGATGCCGAGCACGACCTGGCAGAGGTCGTCGCGCAATCCGGTCGGCGTCTGGCAACCGACGCGCAGCGTGATCCGCCCGGTCGTAGCGTCGTAGCTCGCGAGCACCGTTCGCGGCTCGATCGGACAGGCGACGACGCGCTGGTTGGTCAGATCCAGCGACACGCGGTGCGCGGCGCGGGCAAACGCGGCGTCGGTTGCCGCTGCGTCGCCGTGGCGCGCTTCGCAGACGATGTTGGACGAGGCCGCGGGCCAGAGCTGCGGCGCGCCGGCGGCCAGAGCCGCGGCGGCGTCGGTCACCGCGGGGAGCTGATCGTACCGGACGTCGATCGCCTCGACCGCATCGCGCGCCTGTTGCGCGCTTTTTGCGATCACTGCGGCGACCGCTTCGCCGACAAAGCGCACGGTGCCGACCGCCAGCGCGTGTCGCGGCGGCGACGCCGTCAGCGATCCGTCGGCGCGCTTGAAGTCGGCGGACAGCGGCAATGGCGCGACCTTGTCGCGAACCAGGTCTTCGCCGGTGACTATCGCGATCACGCCCGGCATGCCGGCCGCCGACCGGCTGTCGATCGCCTCGATGCGCGCATGCGCGTGCGGCGAACGCAAAAAGCAGACATAGGCCTGGCCGGGGACGGAGAAATCGTCGGCGAAGCGGCCGGCTCCGGTCAGCAGCGCCTCGTCCTCGACGCGCGGCACCGATTTGCCGCTGCCGAAGCGTGCATATTTTGATTCTGCGGTCACGATCGAGCCTTAAGCGGTGGGGTGAGCGTTGCCCAAAAACGCGATGGTAGCGCGCCGCGGCCGCCGGCGTGCCATCGAGGCGCAACTTGACCACCGCAGGCGTTTTCGCACAAGCTGGCGACGGTGTCAGGTCCCGCCGGACGCGGCATGATCGGGCGGGGCACGATGCGGTGGGCACGCAGGCGAACTTCCCCGTGGGCGCACGGCCCAAGGCAATGGCGTCCGCCGGTGTGCGGCACTAGGCATGCGTCCACAATGGGAGAATGATCATGGCGTCTCGATCTGCGGCGGACGAACCGCATCGGCTCGGTCCGTCCGACGGCGACGACGGCGATGCGGCGATGCTCGCCGCGGACGCCGATGCGCGGCCGATGCGCGCATCTCGCCCGGACGGCAGCGCGCGGCTGGTCTGGGTCGTGATCGCGCTGGTCGTGCTGGCAGCGATCGCCTATTTCCTCTGGCAGCAAAACCAGTCGAGACAAGCCGTCCCGCCGCTACCCGGCGCGCCGGCAGCTCCGTCGCCGCCCGCGGCCGACGCGGCACCCGCGATCAGTCATCCGATCGAACAGGCGCGAGGAGCCGTGCCACCGTCGGCCGAGCAAAAGCCGCTGCCCGCGCTGATGGTCAGCGATACGACGATGCAGAACACGCTGGCGGACCTGTTCGGCTCGACGACGCTGGGGCGGATGTTCTACGAAGATGCGATCGTGCACCGTTTTGTCACGACGATCGACAACCTACCGCGCAAGACGCTGCCGCCGCGCTTTCTGCCGGTCAAGCCGCCGGGCGGAGCGTTCGTCACCGCCGGCGGTGACGATGCGCTGGTGATCGGCGCCGACAACGCCGCGCGCTACGCGCCGTACCTGCGGCTGGTCGATGCGGCCGATGCCAAGACGCTGGCCGGAGTCTACGTGCACTTCTATCCGCTGATGCAGGAGGACTATCGCGCGCTCGGCTATCCGAACGGCTACTTCAACGACCGCGTGGTGCAGGCAATCGACGATCTGCTGGCGGCGCCCGACTTGACGGCGCCGCCGGGGCTCGCCCAGCCGAAGGTCCTGTACGTTTATTCCGACCCGGACCTCGAATCGCGCTCGGCCGGCCAGAAGATCATGATGCGCATCGGTAGCGAGAACGCCGCCCGGCTCAAAGCGAAATTGCGCGAACTGCGCGCGGAGATCACCGCGCCCGGCGCCGCGGATCTCAGAAAGAAATAACGCACACCTTGCTGGATCGCGTACCGATGGACGAAAAGATGGTGACGGCACGACTGCTCGCTCGCCGCCGGGCGCTGGCGATACTCGGCGCGTCGGGTGCGGCGCTGCTCGCGGCACGCCACGCCGCGGCCGCAGCGGCCGACCCGGCGCTTCCGGCGTGCGTCGTCCGTCCGCGACAGACCGAAGGCCCGTTTTTTGTCGATGGCGACCTGGAGCGTTCGGATCTGCGCGTCGACCCCCGCACCGGCGCGGTCAAGCCCGGAGTGCCGCTGCGGCTTGCCTTTCGTGTCTCCCGGGTGGCCGCTTCGTCCTGCGCTCCGCTCGCCGGTGCGCAGGTCCACGTCTGGCATTGCGACGCGGCGGGCGATTATTCGTCGGTGCGCGACCAGCGCGCGCCAAAGGCAGGCGAAGCGTTCCTGCGCGGTTTCCAGAACACCGACGCGGCGGGGATAGCGCGATTTCTAACGATCTATCCGGGCTGGTATCCGGGACGCGCGGTCCACGTGCACTTCAAGATCCGCACCGCCGACGCCGCGCGAAACGAGTTCACGTCGCAACTCTACTTCGATGAGGCGCTGAGCGAGCGCGTCTATGCGGCGGCGCCTTATGCCGGCCGCGGGCGCCCGAGGCTCTCCAACGGCGACGACTTCCTGTTTCGCGACGGCGGCAGGCAACTGCTACTCGACGTCAAACCGGAGGACGCAGCGTACGCGGCCGTGTTCGACATCGGCCTGCAGGCATAGCGTAACGGGTCAAGCCGCGATCAGGCGATGCGGTAAGGATCGAGCTGCAGCGATTCGAGCCGGGCGCCGAGCAGAACGACTTGGCCGGCGCGGCGATTCATCCCGTCGTCGGAAAATTCGAACGAAAAGGTGCGGCGCAGGCGCAGCAACCCTTCCGCGTCGCGCCCGAAGCGCGTGCGCGCACCCTGCACGGTGTCGTCGAGAAACTGCAGGCCCTGCGCCCGGCACGCTTCGCGCGCTGCCACCGTCGCGGCCTCGCGCGCCCGCAGCGCATCGAATGCGATCCAGCCGCCGAGCGCAACGACGATCAGTACGACGATCTCCGACATGCGACCCCGTCCTTCGCGCGAAGCGCCAGCCGCCCCGCTCCTGACGTCGACATGGGGGCGGGCACGAGCAATGCAAGCCGGAGACGCTTCGGCCCGACCGGCGGCTCGCGCTTCGAGCGTGCGCCGTCCTCAGCGCCGATCGAGCGTAGGCGGCCGCCACAAGTGCGGCTTGAGGCCCGGCGGTCGCAGCATCCGCATCATGAAAATCGCCGTCTCTCGCCCGCGGTAATAGCCGGGCGCGCGCATCATTTCGACAAAGCCCAGGCCGCGATACAGCTCGTAGGCGGCGACGTTGTCGGTGCGCAACTCGACCTTGATCGACGCAATGCCGGCAGTGGCCGCCGATTCAAGCAGCCATTCGGTCATCCGGCGTGCGATTCCGCGCCGCTGATGCGTCGCGCGCACGGCGAGCAGGACCAGATGCGCGTGCTCGTCACCGAAGCTCATGATCGCGAAACCCGCGACGCGCTGTCCGTCGCACGCCGCGAGCGCGACGCTGTCGACGTCGTCGATCAGCTGACGGATCCTGTCCGCGCGGTAATGCCAGCCGAGTCCCGCCTCCACCAGATCGCGCGACATCAGCGCAAGCGCCGGCGCTTCGCTGCGTCGAGCGAACCGCAGTGTTATTGCCGTGGCGTTCATCGCCGCAATTCTGCCACGACTGGCGCCTTTCGAGGTTCGACGCAACCCGGTCGATACCGGCAAAAAAAACCGGGGCTGTAGACCCCGGGCCGCGGCCGCGCGCCGAAGGCGCGGGTCGGCAAAGCTTACGACTTGTCAGACTCGCGGTGGGCCAGCGGGCGGGTCGTGCGTGCGCGGCTGGCCGTGTGGCTCCGCGACGCCGATGTCCGCGGAGCCCGGAAGGAGCGGGAAGCCGTCCGGTCGCCGCCACTGACCGTCAGCGAGTTGTGGCGCCACGAACCGCCGTCCCAGCGGCGGTCGCGGTCGCCGCCGCCGAAGCGGAACGATCCGACGATCGCCGGCGGGCCGTAATAGTAGTAGCCCGGGTAGTATCCCGGCCAGGTGTCGTAGTACGCCGGGCCGTTGTCGTAATAGTAAGGCCGCGCGCCGTACGCGTACGGACCGTCGACCGGCGCGACTGCGCAACCGGCAACGATCATTCCGCCGGCGAGCGCTGCGAGACTTGAAGCTAGGAACGGTTTCATAAGTAACCTCCTGCCGTTTCTGGGCCGCTGAAAACAAGAACGGGCCGGTCTCCCGGCCCGTCCACTTCCCGGCCCGGCTTTGGCGGGCTCGAGGAATCGTCGTCTTTATTGTTTTTCTTTCGCTTGCTCTCCTGGGTACTCGAGAGTAGGGACAAGTGCTGCCGTCGCATCTAATCCGAATCCGGCCTCGACGTTTCGGCTTGTTGTCCCTACATGGTTCTTATTCTGCCCGCCGCCGGTGCGGCGGAGAATCGGCGTTTGTCTGAATTTGTTGTAAGACAAACGCTTGCGGAGCCACGGCGCAGCCGGCCCCGATCAATTCGAGTGCCTGCCTCGCTTGGGCGGCCGCCCGAAGCAGAACAGGACGCTGGCCAGCGCCAGCGCAATGACCAGCGGCGA
>DATASF010000174.1:0-20132 GCA_036269335.1 Casimicrobiaceae bacterium | reverse complement strand
ACCTATTTCGAGGCGAGCCTGGCACTCGATGACAACTGGCGCGCACATCTGGCACTGGGAGAAATGCTGGGACACCTGAACCGCGACGATGAGGCGAACGCCCATTTCGTCGCGGCGCTCAAGCTGGCGACCGGCGAACTGCGGCGGCTGTGACGAGTCGGCGCTTCGCGCCTAGTCGACGAGCTTGCGGCTTTTCAGCAGATTCGCCAACGCGATCGTGAAACGTGGCACGTCGGTGCCGTCGATGTGCGACGTGTCGGGCAGCACGAATGCCGTCATCTCGGGCACATCGCGAAAGTCGATCATCGTCGCCGGCGACCGCCGCGCATAGGCGTCACAGTAGCGGTCGCGCGGAAAATTGGCCTCGTCCAGCGCCAGGCTTTCGTCGGCGGCCGGCTCGCGGAAAAACACGACGCGGCCGCCGCGGCGCTGGATTTTCTCGACCCACGACGATACGGCGTCCAGGTCGCGCAGCCAGGTCTTCGCATCCGTCGGCGGCTCCTCGCGATAGTAGCGGACCAGATCGGCGACCCGCGATGCCCGGATGCCGGGCAGATCGGGGCGGTGATAGTCGATGAATCCGGCGCGATCGGCGCGCACGAAGACATGATCGTTCATCGGCGGGCCCTCGCCGGCGATCCTGCGCTCGACGATATTGACCGCCGAGAACGCCGATCGAACGAACACCAGATTCTCCTGCAGCGCGGTCAAGAGCGTCCGGTGCACGCGGCGCGCGAGCGTCCACCGGCGGCGATAGTGGTCGAAGTAGCTCTGTTGCATATCCCAGTGCCGGCGTTGCATGCCGCGTGCATCGACGCCGACGACCGCGAGGCCGACGAACGAGGGGTCGTCGGCCAGCTCGCGCAACGCAGCCATCGGATATCTGCCATTGACCGCGAGCATCGCGACCGGGCGGTCGCCCAGCTCGTGCGAAAGCAGCTCCGGATCGACGCCGAACTCGATGCGCGACGCGCCCAGCAGCGCGACCGCGCGACGGGAATTCCTGATGCGGTCGAGCTGCAACGACCACAGGTCGGCGTCGTCCTGCACGGTGACGAGGTAGCCGCGCTCGCGCAGCAGCCATTCGTATGCGACGGCCAGCAGCGCGCACACCAGCAGCGCGGCGACCCAGGCATGCAGCCACTGTCGGTTCATCGTCAGAACTGGAAGTAGATGAACGCCGGATTGAATCCCGGCGAGAACAGGACGGCCGCCAGCGCCAGTGCGATCGAAGCCGCGCGCGGCGCGACCGACAGGCGATCGAGCCAGTCCCAGCGGCGCAGGTGGCCGAACAGTATGTGCGAGCCGACGACGCATGCGCCCAGCACGAGTGCGACGATCCCCTCGCTGAACGGAACCAGCGCAGAGTGCGCACCGGGAGCGAACATCGAGCCGAGAATCGAAGCGCCCTGGCCGAACGAGTGGGCGCGGAAGAACACCGCGGCAATGCTGAACATGCCGAACGTCGCGACGGCGAGCGCCGCCCGGCCGAAGCGATTGTCGACCTTGCCGAAGTCCCAGAGGTAGCGCTTGACCAGATGCTCGGCACAGATGAATACGCCCTGCAGTCCGCCCCACACGACGAACGTCCATGCCGCGCCGTGCCAGAGGCCGACCAGCAGGAAGGCGACCAGCAGGTTGGCTTCGCCGCGCAGCATGCCGCGGCGGTAGCCGCCGAGAGGAAGGAAGACATAATCGCGGATCCAGCTCGCCAGCGACATATGCCAGCGCGTCCACAGCTCGGCCATGCCGACCGACCCGAACGGGCTTTCGAAATTCATCGGAAAGCGGAAGCCGAACATCAGCGCGGCGCCTATCGCGCAAAGCGAATAGCCGGCGAAATCGCAATACGCCTGCAGCGAGAACGACGCTGCTCCCAGCCAGCTTTCGCCGAAACCTGCGGCGGCGCCGGGGGCGAACACGCGATCGACGACCGGCGCGAACACCAGGTCGGCGAGGCAAACCTTGAGCGCGAGACCGTAGACGAACAGCGCCAGGCCCTTGCCGACTTCGGCCGAGCGCCAGGACTTGGGCTCGATGCATTGCGGCGAAAAGTCGCCGTAGCGAAGGATCGGTCCGGCGACCAGGTGCGGAAAGAACGTCACGTACAGCCCGTAGTCGAGCAGGCTCTTCGACACGGCGATGCGCCTGCGGTAGACGTCGATCACGTACGACAGGCTCTCGAACGTGTAGAACGAGATCCCGACCGGCAGCAGTATCCCGAGCGACACCGGCTCGAAATTGATCCCGAACACGTGCAGCAGGTCGACCGCGTTGTCGGACAAGAACTGCGCGTACTTGAAAAAGCCGAGCGAGCCCAGGTTGATCGTGATCGACGCGGCGAGGATCGCCCGGCGGACCCGCGGGCGCCGGGACCGGTCCATCCAGTGCGAGGCCAGCCAGTCGAACCCGGTCGTCGCAATGATCAACAGCACGAAAAACGGGTTCCACGCCGCGTAAAACAGATAGCTGGCGGCGAGCAGAAAGACCTTGCGCGCGGTCCACGAGCGCACGGTCCAGTAGCCGCCGAAAATGACGGCGAGAAAGACGACGAAGGTCAGCGAATCGAACGTCATGGCGGCTGCCAGCCCGTCGGCTCGGTCACTTCCCTACGCCGGTGCGTCGGCCTGGGCCGCATAGGTGAACGAATCGGCGTAGAACGCCTCGGGCGGCAAGCTTCGCAGCTCGGTGAATTCACGCCGCGCTATGTCGATCATAGCCGGGCCGCCGCAGGCGTAGACCTGGTACCCGGACAGATCGGCGAAGTCCGTCATCACCGCCTTGTGCACGAAGCCGGTACGGCCCGGCCACTGGTCGTCGGGCAGCGGATCGGACAGAACCGGGATGAACGTGAAGTTCGGGTGCGTGCGCTGCCATTGGACCGGAAGATCGGGGAGGTAGAGATCGGCGCGCGAGCGCACGCCCCAGTAGAGCACCATCTGCCGGTCGACGTCGTGATGGAACGCGTGCTCGATCACTGCCTTGATCGGCGCGAAACCGGTGCCGCCGGCGACGAAGATAATCGGCTTGTCCGAATCCTCGCGCAGAAAAAAGTTGCCCAGCGGACCCTCGATGCGCAGGATCTCGCGGCCCTTGAACTCGTTGAACAGCTGGCCGCTGAAATAGCCGCCGGGAACGTGCCTTACATGCAGGTCGAGCAGTGCGTCGTCCTCGGGCGCCGTCGCGATCGAAAAGCTGCGCCGGCGCCCGTCCTTGAGCAGGAAATCGACGTATTGTCCGGCCAGGTATTGCAGCCGGTCGTTCGCCGGAAGCTTGAGCGAGACGATCGCGACGTCGGCGGCGACCTTGTCGATCTTTTCGATCCTGCAGGGCAGTTTGCGGATGCGGATGTCGCCGGCCTTGCGAACCTCGCGGACTTCGACGGTGACGTCGGTCTTCGGGCGGGCGACGCAAAGCAGCGCATAGCCCTGTTTTTTTTCCGCGTCGGTCAGCGTGCCCGGCTGGTAATGCCCGTAGTCGACGGCGCCTTCGAGCAGATGGCTCTTGCAGGTTCCGCAGGCGCCGTTGCGGCAGCCGTACGGAATCATCAGGTCGGCGCGCATCGCCGCCGCGAGCACGGTCTCGTCGTCGTCGCAGGCGAACGAATGCTCGCTGGGCTTTATGGTAATCTGATGCGGCATCGGTAGACTTTAAGCGCGCAGCGTAGAGACGGCGGTGATCAGGGTCTTGCTAATTGGCTGTGGCGACATCGCGCTGCGCACTGCCGATCTTCTGCGCGGCAAGGTGCGGCTGTACGGGCTCACGCGCCGGCGCGACGAGATTCCGAAGCTGCGCGGCCGCGGCATCGTGCCGATCATCGGCGATCTCGATCGCTATCAAAGCCTCGAGCGCCTGCGGACGGCGCCTTTCGCAGTGCTGCATTTCGCGCCGCCACCGGCCGAGGGCCGCGACGATCCCCGAACGGCAAGGCTGGTCGCGGCGCTGACAAAAGCGCGAATTATACCGCAGCGCTTTGTCTACATCAGCACGACCGGCGTCTATGGCGATTGCGCCGGCGCGCGCGTCAGCGAGACGCGTCCGCGCAAACCGCAAACGCCGCGCGCAAAGCGGCGCGTCGCGGCCGAGGACCGGCTGCGCCGCTGGGCGCGCCGCTACGGCGTCAGTCTTTCGGTGCTGCGCGCGCCCGGCATCTACGCCGAAACGCGGCTGCCGCTCGACCGCATCAGGCAGGGAACGCCGGTGCTGCGGCCCGAAGAGGACGTCTACACCAATCACATCCACGCCGACGATCTGGCGCGCGCCGCCGTCGCCGCGGCGTTCCGCGGTAAGCCCAACCGCGCGTACAACATCAGCGACGACGCCGAGCTCAAGCTCGGCGGCTGGCTCGACGCGGTCGCCGACGCGTTTCGCCTGCCGCGCCCGCCGCGCGTGTCGTGGGACGAGGCGGAGGCGCGCATCGCGCCGCTGCTGCTGTCGTTCATGAGCGAATCCAGGCGGCTCAGCAATGCGAGGATGAAGCGCGAATTGCGCGTGCGGCTGGCGTTTGCGACCCCCGAGGCGCTGCTGGCGGACATCGCGCCGCGCGCGCTCAAAACGCAGCTCGCGCTGCCGCTGGGCGCGGGATGACGGCTGGCGGCCCCTCGGGCGCCGCGGCGCCGACCCGCTGGCAGGCGATCGCTGCACGGATCGACGCCTACGAGCGCCTGATCCGGCTCGACAAGCCGATCGGCACGCTGTTGCTGCTCTGGCCGACGCTGTCGGCGCTGTGGCTCGCCGCGTTCGGGTCGCCGTCGTGGGTCGTCGTCGGCATTTTCGCGCTGGGCACGGTGCTGATGCGCTCGGCCGGCTGCGCGATCAACGATTACGCCGACCGCAATTTCGACGCGCACGTCGAGCGCACCGCCAATCGCCCGCTGGCGCGAAAGGAGATCGCGCCCTGGGAAGCGCTGGCCGTCGCGGCCGTGCTCGCGTGCTGCGCGCTGCTGCTGGTGCTTCCGCTCAACCGGATGACGATCCTGTTGTCGATCCCGGCTCTGCTGATCACCGTCGCCTATCCGTATTGCAAGCGGTTTTTGGCGCTGCCCCAAGCTTTCCTCGGCATCGCGTTCTCGTTCGGCATTCCGATGGCATTCGCATCGGTGTACGGCGAGGTGACCGCACTCGGATGGACGCTGTTCGCGGCCAACCTGTTCTGGGTGATGGCCTACGATACCGAATACGCGATGGTCGATCGCGACGACGACCTGAAGCTGGGGCTGAAAACATCGGCGATCACGTTCGGCAGGTTCGACGTGCTGGTCGTGATGTTCTGCTACGCGGTCTACCTGACCGGGTTGACCTGGATCGGCAACGAGCGGCAGATGGGACCGCTGTACTACATTGGGGTGCTGGCGGCGTCGATCATCGCGTTGTGGCACTACCGGCTGATACGCAAGCGCGACCGCGCTGGCTGCTTTCGCGCCTTCCTGGGGAACCACTGGCTGGGCCTTGCCGTGTTCGCCGGCATCGTCGCCGACTACATCGTGCGCCTGCACCGGACGCCGTGGTGGCCGCAGTGACGGCCGCGTCCCCACCGCGGCTGCAACGCGGATTGCCGCCGGTGCTCGATGCGGCGACACGGGTGCTGATACTCGGCAGTTTTCCCGGCGTCGCGTCGCTGGTGGCGCGGCAGTATTACGCCCATCCGCGCAATCACTTCTGGCCGTTGCTCGGTGCGCTGCTCGACTTGCCGCTGGTCGATCAACCGTACGCGCGGCGGCTCTCCGCGTTGCGCGCGCATCGGATCGGTTTGTGGGACAGCATCGTGCGCTGTGCTCGCGCGGGCAGTGCCGATTCCGCGATCCGCCGCGCGGAGCTCGCCGAAATCGCGCTGGCACGGCGCCGGGCGCCGCAGCTCGAGCTGGTCTGCTTCAACGGGCAGAAGGCCGCTCGGGCGTCGCCACTATGGCGCGAAGCAGGCTACGTTGTCTGCGTGCTGCCTTCGTCGAGTCCCGCCTATACGCTGCCGTTCGCCGACAAGCTCTCTGCCTGGCGCGAGGCGATAGGCGAGGCCGCGCGTGGCGGTCGTCGAGCGCGGCGAGACTTCGAGGAGGATGCGGCCGCGCGCCGATCGGACGCGGCCGCGCGGTATCCGGGCCGGCGCGCCTAGCGCAGCGTCCGCGCCGCGCGCCGCCGTACCCGCAATGCCGCGGCGCCGGCGAGCCCGAGCAGCATGGCGAGCAGCGCGAGGCCGGTCGAGTCCAGCGCCGGGACGTCCGTCGGTATCGGTGGCGCGAACGCCAGCCGCGCGACCTGGCCGGTCGTGCAATTGAACGTGATCGTGCTGGTGAACGTCAACGCGCCGGTCAGATTCGGGCCCGTGTACGTCGCGATGCTGACGGTGATCGGCGTGTTCGGCGCGAGGCCGCCGCCGAAGCCGAGAATATGGAAGTTCGGATAGTCGGCGTTGAACACACCGACGTTGCCGCCGGTATTGTCGGTGAACTGCTCGAGCAGGCTCGGATTGATGGCGGTCGACGAAACCGTGACGCTGGCCGAGGTTTGCGCGGTCGTGTTGATGAAAGTATTCAAGTCGAACGCCGACCCGTTGCACCGGCCGGCGAGGTTGAGTTGCTTGGGCAGGATTTCGATCGACGGAAGGACGCTGGCCTGCGCTACGGCGTTGCCCAGCGGGTGCGCGCCGACGGTGCCGCCGCCGGGCGCAGCCGCGCCCGCGCTCGCCAAGAACAGGGCAAACGCTCCCAACATCGCCTTAAGCGTCATCGTATTTCGCAAACGGAAATCTCCCAAGGGACCAGGCGCCGCGCTGAAACCATGCGCGCCAGTCGAACCCAGCATAGTCGCTGGTCTTTGCTCAGGTCCAGCAACGGGGACCGATAGTATCGCCATTCGAACGCGGTGTGGTATCCGCGCGACGCCGACTGTCGCCGCATCCCGACAAATCAGCCGATTTACGCCTTGTCGCGCACAAAAAGGGCCGGATCCGGGTCGCGCAAGCGACGAACGTTGCCGCGGCATGCGCCGGCGCGTTGCGCCGCGGCGGGTTTGCTAAGATCGGGCAAGGGCGCCGGAACACGCAATCATGAAATACAACGATCTCCGCGACTTCCTCGCCCAGCTCGAACGCGACGGCGAAGTCAAGCGCATCGCCATCGAAGTCGACCCGTGCCTCGAGATGACCGAGATCTGCGATCGCGTCCTCAAGTCCGGCGGCCCGGCGCTGCTGTTCTCCGCGCCGAAAGGACACTCGATCCCGGTGCTGTGCAACCTGTTCGGCACGCCGCGCCGCGTCGCGCTGGCGATGGGTGCCGATGCCGGCGAGGATCCGGTCGCGGCACTGCGCGACGTCGGCCGGCTGCTCGCATTCCTCAAGGAGCCGGAGCCGCCGCGCAGCCTCAAGGACGTCTGGCAGAACACGCGTCCGGTGTTCATGCAGGTGATGCAGATGGCGCCTAAGGAGCGTTCGTCGGCGCCGTGCCAGGAGATCGTGTGGGAAGGCGAGGAGATCGATCTCGCAAGGCTGCCGGTGCAGACGTGCTGGCCGGACGACGTCTCGCCGCTGATCACCTGGGGCCTGACGGTGACGCGCGGACCGCTGAAGGCGAGGCAGAATCTCGGGATCTACCGGCAGCAGGTGCTCTCCCGCAATCGCGTGATCATGCGCTGGCTCAGCACCCGGGGCGGGGCGCTCGATTTTCGCGATCACGCGCAGCATCGTCCGGGCACGCCGTTCCCGGTTGCCGTCGCGCTGGGCGCCGACCCGGCGACGATGCTCGGCGCAGTAACGCCGGTGCCGGACACGCTATCCGAATATCAATTCGCCGGATTGCTGCGCGGAGCCCGGACCGAGATCGTCAAATGCCTGAGCCACGATCTCTCGGTGCCCGCATCGGCCGAGATTGTGCTCGAGGGCCATATCCGCCCGGACCCGTCCGACGCCAGCGGCTTCGAAAGCGCGCGCGAAGGTCCGTTCGGCGATCACACCGGCTACTACAACGAGGTCGAGCGTTTTCCGGTGCTGACGATCGAGCGCATGACCATGCGCCGGCAGCCGATCTACCACAGCACCTATACCGGCAAACCGCCGGATGAGCCGGCGGTCCTCGGTGTCGCGCTGAACGAGGTCTTCGTCCCGCTGTTGCAAAAGCAGTTTCCCGAGATTGCCGACTTCTATCTGCCGCCGGAAGGCTGCTCGTACCGGATGGCGATCGTCAGCCTGAGGAAGCAGTACCCGGGACACGCCAAGCGCGTGATGTTCGGCGTGTGGAGCTTCCTGCGGCAGTTCATGTACACCAAGTTCGTCATCGTCACCGACGACGACATCGACATCCGGCAGTGGAAAGAGGTCGTCTGGGCGATTGCTACGCGCGTCGATCCGGCGCGCGACACGCTGATCGTCGAGAACACGCCGATCGACTACCTGGATTTCGCCTCACCGGTCGCCGGACTCGGCGCCAAGATGGGCATCGACGCGACGGCCAAGTGGCCGGGAGAAACGTCGCGCCAGTGGGGTCGGCCGATCGCGATGGACGAGGCGACGAAGCGCCGGGTCGACGATCTCTGGGCCGCGCTGGGGCTCTAGCCTCGTCCTGCTCCAGGCTTTAGTCGGCGGCCTGGCGCCACCTTCGCGCGATGCGCGTCACCGCGAACGCGATCGACGCCAGGCGGATCCAGCGCGCGTAGCGCTGCAATCCGAACACCGGCGCGATCGCCTCGACCAGTGCGATGACGGCGGCTGGCTGCGCGACGGCGCTCCCGATCAAGCCGGCCGGGCGCAGCGCGCCCCGCACGTCGCCGGCGTGCAGCGCCAGCTCCATCCTCTGCAGGCGCAACTGCGCCACCAGCAGTGACTTCCGTGCTGCCAGCTCATCGAGGCGTGTGCTCATGGCCTGCGCCGCAAAGCCTCGGCGTCCTCTTCGAGCTGCGACAGCGTTGCGGCGAACGGAGAATGCTTTTCCTGCATTCGCTGCCTGAGACGGAGCAGGAAGATGACGGCAAGCAGGACGTAGAAGCTGGTGACCGCGCCGACGGCCGTCAGGCGATAGCTGTCCCAGAAATAGGCGATGATGAAAACCGACGCGAACAGCAGCGCGAACAGCGCGACCAGGAGCGTCGAGAACACCAGCAGCAGCATCTCCTTGGCGCGCTCGCGCTCTTCGCTGAACTCCACGGTGGCGAGCTCGAGCCGCGTGCGCACCATCGCGAGCGCGGTCGCGGCCAGCTGCGACAGCGCGCTGCCCAGCCCTGCCGCGGGTCTGACGTTCGGCTCGACCACCGGACGCTAGCGTCGGCTCAGCGCGAGTCCGGCCAGGAAGCCGACCGCCGCCGCGATGCCGATCGCCTGCCACGGATTGTCGCGCACGTAGTCGTCGGTCACGCGCGCGGCAGCCTTGGCGCTCTCGGTGGCGTCGTCGGACAGGTCGTGCAGCCTTATCTTGGCCGACCGCAGCTTCGCCTCGACCTGCCCGCGCAGGTCATTGGCCTTTTCGCCCGACTCCTTGGCGGCCTGTTTCAACAGCGATTCCGCCTCGGCCAGCACGTCGGTGAAATCCTTGACGAGCGCCTCGCGGCTGCGTTCGAATTTTGCTGCAGTCATGGTCATCTCCAGGCAATGAGCGCATCGGCCGCTTTGGCGCGAGCCTAAATCTGCCGCTCGGCGGGTATTATAGCGCTGCGCCAAGTCGCGCCGAACCGCCCGGGAGTGCCGCCAAGATGAGCCGACTCGAGCTGCCCGCCCTCGACCCGACCACCGTGCCCGACAAACGCGGCTCCGGATATCCGGAGCCGTTCAAGAGCCGCATGGGAGATCGCAGCAAGCGACGTCTCGGCGACGCCTGCGGGCTGACCAAATTCGGCGTCAACCTGGTGACCCTGGCCGTGGGCGCCCAATCGGCGCTGCGCCACTGGCACACGCTGGAGGACGAGTTCGTCTACGTCCTTGCCGGCGAGGTGACGCTGGTGACCGACGCCGGCGAGCAGACGCTGCGTCCCGGCATGTGCGCCGGCTATCCGGCGGGCAAGCGCGACGCGCACCATTTCATCAATCGCGGCAGCGTGCCGGCGAGCTATCTCGAGGTCGGCAACCGCATCGAAGGCGACAAGTGTTTCTATCCGGATGACGATCTCATCTGGTGCGACGACGGCAACGGCGAATACGGCGCGCACAGGGACGGCCGTCGCTATGCCGAATAGGCGCCGGCCGACCCGGCCGTGCGCGGCAGCGTTTGCAGCGAGCTGATACCTTCGTTCCGCCGACTTCAACCCGAAGAAGAGGAGCAGCAACCATGAGCGAGACTTCCGCACCGCAACTCCCGCCGGCCGGCGCCGGTATCCCGTCGCAGTCGCTGATTTCGACGACGCTGGTCGTCTACGCGCTGTTCGGCGTCGCGGCGATCGCCGGACTCGTCTCGGCAGGCTTGCTGAGCACTCCGCTGCTCGGACTGATCGGACTCATCGCGCTGATCATCGCGTACGTGAAGCGCGGCGAGGCCGCCGGAACGTGGCTGCAGTCGCATTACCGCTGGCTGATCCGCACCTTCTGGTTTTCGGTGCTGTGGAACATCGTGGGCTGGCTCGCGGCAGTGACTCTTATCGGCATACCGATCGCCATCTGCATCTGGATCGCGACCACGATGTGGGTTCTGTACCGGCTGATCCGCGGCTACGTCCTGTTCAAGGACAGCAAGGCGATACCCGGCATGTAGCGGAAAGTCTCTAGCGCGCGGCGTCCCGGGCGCCGTCGTGACCGTGGTCGTACACCCATTGCACCAGCAGGTCGAGCGGAGCCTGCGCGCGCAAGGCGTTGCGATGGTTGACGAAGCAGACGACGACAAAGCGACGCCCCGCAGGATCGAACACGTAACCGGCGATCGCGCGCACGCCCTCGAGCGTTCCCGTCTTCAGAAACGCCTGGTCGGCGACCTGGTCGGACAGGAACCGCCTGCTGACGGTGCCGTCGGTCGCGGCAACCGCCAGCGAGCTCACGTACTCGTCGCGCACGTCGCTGCGATCGGCGGCGATCAGCAGCCGCGCCATGCTGCGCGCGGAAATCCGCTCGCGCCGCGACAGGCCGGAGCCGTTGTCGAGCACCAGCTCGGGAAAGCGGAGCTTGTTTTTCGCAAGCCAGCGCTCGATGGCGCGGGTCGCATTGGCCGCGGTGGCCGGTGGCGGGTGGACGGTCGTCGCCAGGGTCAGGAAAAGCTGCCGCGCCATCACATTGTTCGACAGCTTGTTGATGTCGCGCACGGCGTCGTACAGCGGCGGCGATTGCAGAACGGCGATCGGCTGCGCATCGCGCGGCGCGCGGCCTTCGCGCACCGTGCCGGCGAAGCTGCCGCCGGAGTCCGCCCACATGCGGGCGAACGCTCCCAGCACATAGTGCGGGGCGTCGAGCAGCGCGATGAACCATTCGCGCTCGCCGCAGGCCGCCGGATAGTCGCCACCGAAGCTCACGTCGGCGGCGTCGTCGCGAGCGTCGAACGCGGCGACCAACCCGCCTTTCCAGTCGCCGCACAAACCCTCGACCAGGCGCGGCGCGCCGCGCACGGCGACGTTGACCAGCGCCGGCTCGATGCGAACCTCGACCGCATTGCCCGTGGCATTCGGCGCGAACGCGAAACGCACGCTCTTGAAGTTGACCAGCAGCGCGTCGGGTCCGACGTTGTACGGACGCAACGGCTCGGCGTCGAACGCGCCGGGGTCGTACGCCACCGGCGCGAAGTAGCTGCGATCGACGATCAGGTCGCCGCGTATGGTCGACAGGCCCGTCGCCCTCAGCCGGGCGATCAGATCCTGGAATTGCTCGACGGTGATCTTCGGATCGCCGTAGCCTTTGAGCACCAGATTGCCTTCGAGCACGCCGCCGGCGATCGTGCCGTCGGCGTACGCCTCGGTCTTCCAGCGATATTCGGGCCGGAGCAGCCCGAGCCCGGCGAACGTCGTCACCAGTTTCATCGTCGACGCCGGGCTCATCGGCCGCCCGGGGTGGTGCGAAACCACCGGCTGCGCCGCGTCCAGCTCCTGCACGTAGGCGCTGACCGCGGCGAGCGGGATGTGCTGGTCGGCAAACGCGCGCGCGACCGGCGTCGGCAATCCCGCGCCGCCCGCGGTCAGCGGCAAGGCCAGCGCTGCGAGCGCCCCGCGCGACAGGGCGCGGATCAGGCGCATGCGACGATGTCCAGCGTGCGCGCGGCCAGCAGCGCCATCTCGTCGTCGGACAGGCAGTACGGCGGCATCCAGTAGATCGTGCGTCCGATCGGACGCAGCAGCAGCTCGCGCTGCAGCGCGGCGCTGAAGCACCACGACGCGAAGTCCTCGCGCGGCGTGTCGACTTCGAACGCCCAGATCATGCCGAGGTGACGGAAATCCCGGACCTTCGGATGCGCGGCCAGCGGCTGCGCCAGCGCGCTGAGCCTGGCGGCACGCGAGCGGTTGGCCGCGATCACGTCGTCGTCGCGAAACAGGTCCAGCACCGCCAGCGCGGCGCGGCACGCAAGCGCGTTGCCGGTATACGAATGCGAATGCAGAAAGCCGCGGGTGACATCGTCGTCGTAGAAAGCGGCGTAGATCTCGTCGGTCGTCAGCACGACCGACAACGGAAGGTAACCGCCGGTCAGACCCTTCGACAGGCAGAGGAAGTCGGGCGCGATTCGCGCCTGCTCGCAGGCGAACATCGTGCCGGTGCGTCCGAAGCCGGTCATGATCTCGTCGGCGATCAGGTGTACGCCGTAACGCGTGCACAGCGCGCGCGCCTGCTCGAGATACACCGGATCGTAGATCGCCATTCCGGCCGCGCCCTGCACCAGCGGCTCGAGGATCAGCGCGGCGATCGCCCGGTGATGCAGCGCCAGATGCGCTTCCAGCGCGGCAGCCGCCGCGAAGGCATGCTGCCGCGGCGCTCGGCCGCGCGGCGCGAGCCGCGGGTCGGGCGACGGCAGAACCGCGTGCTGGCGCAGCAGCGGCGCGTAGGCGTCGCGGAACAACGCGACGTCGGTGACCGACAGCGCGCCCAGCGTTTCGCCGTGATAACCGTGCTCGAGCGCGACGAAGCCGGTCTTTTCGGCCTCGCCGCGATTACGCCAGTAGTGAAAGCTCATCTTCAGCGCGATCTCCATGGCCGACGCACCGTCGGAGCCGTAGAAGCAATGACCGAGGCCGCCCGGCGCGATCGCGGCCAGCCGCTCGGACAGCTCGACCACCGGACGCTGCGTAAAGCCGGCGAGCATCACGTGCTCGAGCTCCTCGAGCTGGGATGCGATCGCTGCGTTGATCCTTGGATGCGCGTGCCCGAACAGGTTGACCCACCACGAGCTGACGGCGTCGAGATACCGGCCGCCGTCGAAATCGTAGAGCCATGCACCGCTTCCGCGCGCAATCGGAACCAGCGGCCAGGTTTCGTGTCGCTTCATCTGCGTGCACGGATGCCATACCGCGGCACGACTGCGGGCGAGCCACTCGGCGTTACCCGGAGTCGCAGCGACGCGTGTCGATTTCAATTCGGTCGTCATGATGGTCGGGCCATTATAGCGGCGCGCCGATCGGCTACCTTTGCGTTGACAGGGTGGCGTCGGCCGCATTACAACGATCCCGCATGGACGATCCCGAGACCGTCGCGCAGGATCCGCGCCGCGAGCAGTACAGCCGCATGGCGATCGCATTGCATTGGCTGACCGCGCTGCTGATCGTGGGCAGCTTTACCGTCGGCCTTTCGATGGTGGGTCTTCCGTTGAGCCGACAGAAGCTGCAGTGGTACGCGTGGCACAAGTGGATCGGCATCACCGTGTTCCTGGTGACCTGCCTGCGGGTGGCCTGGCGCGCGACCCACGGCGCGCCGCGCCCGCTGGCGACGATGGCGCCGTGGCAGCGCCGCGCCTCGGTGCTGGCCCACGACGCGCTCTACGGGCTGCTGCTGGTGGTCCCGCTGTCGGGGTGGATCTACAGCTCGTCGACCGGCGTCCAAGTCGTCTACCTGGGGCTCGTACCGCTGCCCGACCTGGTGCCGAAGGACCGCGAGCTGGCGCGGGTGCTGCTCGCCCTGCACCTGACGTTGAACTTCACCTTGTTTTCCCTGGTCTGTGTCCATACCGCGGCAGCGCTCAAACACCATTTCATCGACCGCGACGCCGTTCTGACGCGTATGCTGCCGCCGTAGCGGTCGGCGATCCAGGGGAAAGGTCCACGCCCATGCGCTTGCGTTCGTTTATTCCTTCGCTCGGGATGATGCTGCTCGCCGCCGGCCAGGCCGGCGCCGAGGGCGTGCTGATCGACAAGAGCGAGATCCGCTTCGTGTCCCGGCAGATGGGCATCAACGTCGAGGGCAGCTTTCGCCGGTGGAAGGCCAATATCGTCTTCGTCCCCGGCGACCTCGCCCACTCGAAGGCCGACTTCGACATCGAGCTCGCCAGCATCGATCTGGCCAGCGACGAAGCCGAAAGCGAGGTCAGGCATCCGTCATGGTTCGATACGGCGAAGTTTCCGGTCGCCCGATTCGTCTCGAGCTCGATCAAGGACGTCGGCGGCGGCAAGTACGAGGTCACGGGCAAGCTGACGATGAAGGGCGTCGCCCACGATGCCGTCGTGCCGATTGCGGTCTCCAAGGACGCCTCGGGTAACAGCGTCGCCGAGGGCGCGTTCACGATCAAGCGGCTCGATTACCGGATCGGCGACGCCGACTGGGCCGACCCCGACACCGTGGCCAACGAGGTCGTCGTGCGGGTCCGGATGGTCTTGCCGCCGGTCAGATAGCACCGCGCATGCAGCGCATGGAATAATCGCGGCGCGGCGGCTGTTGTCCCGATCTGCCGCGAATCGTCCCTTTCGGAACCAGGAGCCTTTCATGTCCAGACAGTCCGGTGCGTTCGCCTTCGCGCTGCTCCTCGCGGCCGCCTCAGGCGCCGCTGGCGCCGCAGACGAGAGCTACGTCATCGACCCGGCGCATTCGCAGCCGTCGTACGAGATCCGGCACACGATCTTCTCGACCCAACGTGGCGACTTCACCAAGTCGACCGGCAAGATCACCATCGATCGCGAAGCGAAAAAGGGCAGCATCGACGTAGCCATCGACACCACGACGATCAGGTCGCACGACCCGCGCCTGGACACCATCCTCAAGGGCGAGGACTATTTCAACGTCGCCAAATATCCGACGATGACGTTCAAGTCGACCGCGCTGCGTTTCGACGGCGACCGTCTGACCGGCGTCGACGGCGAGCTGACGATGATAGGCGTCACGCGGCCGGTCACGCTGAAGGTGTCGGACTTCCAGTGCGGCGAGAATCCGTTCAACAAAAAGCCGATGTGCGGCGCCGAAGTGACGACGACGATCAAGCGCTCCGAATGGGGCATGAAGACCGGCGTCGGGCGCTCGTCGGGCGACGACGTGAAGATCACGATCCCGATCGAAGCTTACCGGGAGTAACGGTCGCTCCCCGGTCGAACGCGGTGCGCCCAGCGACGCGCTCGGCCAGATCGCTCGGCACGCACGCTGGCGTTTCGCTGATTGCCCTCGCGGCGCTGCTCGCGATCGTGCATCGGGCAGGAGCGGCCGAGACTCTGTCGATTTATCGGGTCGACCCCGACCTGACGAACGCGGAGTTCGCCGTCAGCCACCTCGGTCTGTCAATCCAGCGCGGCCATTTCGGTCGCACCCGCGGCACGATAGCTATCGACTCCGGTGCGCATACCGGCCGGATCGATTTCATCGTCGACGCATCGTCGATAGACACCGGCTGGGCTGCGCGCGACGCGTTTCTGCGCGGCGAGGACATGTTCGATACCGCGCGCTACCCGGTCATGCGCTTCCGGTCGACGCGGCTCGCCTTCGATAGCGCCCGGCTGGTCGGCGTCTCGGGCGAGCTGACGATGCACAACGTCACGCGCCCGGTCGAGCTGCATGTCGTCCGGCTGGAGTGTGGCAAGGATCCGGAAAGCGGCCGCGACGGCTGCGGCGCCGAAGTCGACACGACGATCAAGCGTTCCGACTTTGGCATGAACTACGCGCTGGGCATCGTCGGCGACGACATCGGTCTGTCGTTCCAGGTGACGGCGTTCAAGGTTTCGTCCGACGGCGGGGCGGACGATCCTTAGCGGGATCGTTCGCCAGGACGGGTGACGCGACGCCGGCGAAGCAGCCGGGGTCAGCGCGCGGCGGCCTCCAGGCGTCGCCGGAAGCGATCGGTCGCCGCGACCAGCTCGCGCGCGATCCCGGGCTCGCGCGCCGAATGGCCGGCGTCGCCCACGACGATGTATTCGGCTTCCGGCCACGCGCGGTGCAATTCATCGGCGGAAAAAATCGGGCACACCAGGTCGTAGCGGCCCTGGACGATCGTGCACGGCAGGTGGCGGATGCGATCGATGCCGGCGAGAAGGGAGTCGTCGGGCAGAAAGATCCGGTTGACGAAGTAATGGGCCTCGATGCGCGCTATCGCCAGCGCCACCGCATCCTCGTCGAAATGCGAGACCAGGTCGGGATCGGGGAGCAGGGTCGAGCACGAGCCTTCGTACCGGCTCCAGCGATGCGCGGCGGGCATGTGCACCGCCGGATCGGGCTCGGTCAGCCGGCGATGGTAACCGGCGAGGAGGTCGTCGCGCTCGGACGGCGGCAGGTATTCGGCGAAGCTCCGCCACGCTTCGGGCTGCATGTAGCGGATCTGGTACAGAAACCAGTGGATCTCCTGCGGCCGGCAGAGAAAGATGCCGCGCAGCACCAGTCCCAGCACGCGTTCCGCATGCGCCTCGGCATAGGCCAGCGCGAGCGTCGAGCCCCACGAGCCCCCGAACAGGAGCCAGCGCTCGACTCCCAGGTGCTCGCGCAGCCGCTCGATGTCGGCGATCAGCCGTGGCGTGGTGTTGTCGCGCAACTCGCCCAGCGGCGTCGACTGGCCCGCGCCCCGCTGGTCGTAGACGATGATTCGGTAGTGCGCCGGATCGTAGAAGCGGCGATGGTCGGGTGAGCTGCCGCCGCCGGGTCCGCCGTGCAGGAAAACGACCGGCACGCCGCGCGGGTTGCCCGACTCCTCCCAATACATCGTGTGCAAGGCGTCGAGCTGCAGCCGTCCGGTGCGGCTTGCCGCCAGCGGCGGATACAGGAAAGCGTCGCGCGACAGTCCGCGCGTGGCGTCGTTGCCGGTCACGATGTTGCCGGATCGGGCCTAACGCGCCTTCCTGAACGGGACGATCTTCTGGCGCTGCTCGCCCAGGCCCTGGATGCCGAGGGTGACGACGTCGCCGGCCTTCAGATATTGCGGCGTCGGCTTCATCCCCAGGCCTACGCCGGGCGGCGTGCCGGTGGTGATGAGATCGCCAGGCAGCAGCGTCATGTAGCGTGAGACATCGGCGACCAGCGCCGCGATCCCGAAGATCATCGTCCGGGTGTTTCCCGTCTGGCGTCGCACGCCGTTGACGTCGAGCCACATGTCGAGATTCTGCGGGTCCTTGATCTCGTCGGTCGTCACCAGGTACGGGCCGGTCGGGCCGAAGGTGTCGCAACCCTTGCCTTTCGACCATTGCGAGCCGCTGCGTTTCATCTGGAACTCGCGCTCGGAGACGTCGTTGACGATGCAGTAGCCGGCGACATACTTCAACGCGTCCTTCTCGGCGACGTGGCGCGCAGTGCGCGAGATGACGACGCCGAGCTCGACTTCCCAGTCGGTGCTAACCGAATGCTCCGGCAGCATCACGTTGTCGTTCGGGCCGACGATGCAGGTTTGCGACTTGAAGAAGACGATCGGATGCTCGGGAATCGGCGAGCCGGTTTCCTTGGCGTGATCGATGTAGTTGAGGCCGATGGCAACGAACTTCGCCGGCGTCGCGACGCAGGGGCCCAGGCGCGGCTTGCCCTTGACCGGCGGAAGGCGCCGGGTGTCCAGCCTGGCGAGCTCCTTCAGCTTCGCCGGCGCGAGCGTCGTTCCGTCGATGTCGCGAATCTTGCGCGACAGGTCGCGCAACTTGCCGTCGGCATCGATCAATCCGGGCTTTTCCTTGCCTGCGGGGCCATAGCGTACGAGTTTCATATTCGGGCCTTCATCGAAATCCGTCTCTCGACACTCGAGCGCGGATCGGTTTCATGCGCCGCGCATGCCGAGCTGGTCGAGGCATGTGCGGCGGTGGGAGATTCGATTCAAATGGTCATGCCACCGTCGACCGAGTAGACGGTCCCGGTCGCGAACGCCGATTCGTCCGACGCCAGGAACACGACGACAGGCGCGATCTCCTCGGGCGTGGCGAGCCGCCCCATCGGCTGGCGCGCGATGAAATTCTTGCGCGCCTCGACCGGATCGGGAAAGGCGTTGATGCGCTCGTGCAGCGACGGGGTATCGACGGTGCCGGGCGCGATTGCGTTGCAGCGTATGCCCCGGGCGACGAAATCGGCCGCGACTGACTTGGTCAGCCCGACGACCGCGGCCTTGCTCGCGCCGTAGGCGAACCGATTCGGAATCCCCTTGAGCGAGCCGGCGACCGATGCCATGTTGATGATGCTGGCGCTGCCCCCGGTCCTGGCGCAGTGCTCGAGCATCCTCGGCAGCGCACACTGGATCGTGATGTACATCGCGCGCACGTTGAGATCGAAACTGAACGCCCAGTCCTTCGGCGTGCAGTCGAGCACCGTGCCGTGGTGCACGAAGCCGGCGCAATTGAACAGCACATCGAGCGGCGGCAGTGCATCGATCGCCTGGCGCACGGCGGCGTCGTCCAGCACGTCCAGCACCCGGGTGCTGATGTTCGCAACACCGCGGTATTGCTCGAGCAATTCCGGCCTGACGTCGGTTGCCCAGACGGACGCACCTTCCTTCGCCATCGCCAGCGCAGCGGCACGGCCGATGCCCTGTCCGCCAGCGGTAATCAGCGCCAATTTGCCTGCGAGTCGGTCGCTCAAGCGATGCCTTTCATCGTGCAGGCGGACATTTTAACAAAGCGGACCGCAAAATTGGTAAGACCACTTGACCAAATGGGCGTATTTTGCTTAGCTACGGCTTGAAGCGAACCCTCGGCAAACGCGCTGGCAAGACGGCGCAGCTTTCGACCATGCCCATCCAGAGTATCGAGCCCCGCCGCCTGTATCGGCAGATCGCCGACCAGATCCGCTCGCTGGTCCGGTCGGGCGAATATGCGCCCGGGCAGCGGCTGCCGCCCGAGCGCGACCTGGCCCGGCAGCTCGGCGTGTCGAGGCCGTCGGTCCGCGAGGCCCTGATCGCTCTCGAAGTCGAAGGGCTGGTCGAAGTGCGCATCGGCTCCGGCATTTACGTGCTCGGCGGCGGGAACGGGCACGACGGCGAAGTGCAGGCCGCGTCGGGCCCGTTCGAGCTGTTGCGCGCGCGCTGGATCATCGAAGGCGAGTGCGCGGCGCTGGCCGCCAAGTCGGCGAAGAAAGAGCATATCGCCGCGATCGAAGATGCGCTCGGACAGATGCAGCGGATCATGGAAACCGACAAGGTGCAGCCGCTTGCCGCCGACCGGCTGTTTCACCTGCGCATCGCCGAAGCGACCGGCAACGGCGCGCTGGTGGCGGTGCTGAAAATGCTCTGGGAAGAGCGGATGGGTCCGCTTTTCGCTCAACTCGAGCACCACTACGACACGCCCGAGCTGTGGTTCGCCGCGATGGCCGAGCATCGCAGCGTGCTGAAGGCGATCGTCGCGCGTAATCCGGACGAGGCCCGCAGCGCGATGCAGAAGCATTTGAACAAGGCTTACAAGCGGTTCAACACCGGCTGGGATGCGCGGCAATAGCCGCGCGACCGGCCCGACCAAGGAATGATCATGCTGACCTGCCGAATTCACGCCAAGGATGACCTTCGCATCGAAAACAGCGAGCTGCCCGAGGCCGGCCCCGGCCAGGTGCTGATCCGGCTCGGCGCCGGCGGTATTTGCGGGTCGGACCTTCACTACTATTACGAAGGCCGCAACGGAAGCTTCGTCGTTCGCGAGCCGCTGATCCCGGGGCACGAAGCCTCGGGTGTCGTCGCCAAGGTCGGCGCCGGCGTCACGCGCGTCAAGCCGGGTGACAAGATCGCCGTCAGCCCGTCGCATGCCTGCGGGCAATGCGACTACTGCCGCGAGGGACGCGAGCAACTGTGCCGCAATATGCGCTTTCTCGGGAGCGCCAGCCTTTACCCGCACGTGCAAGGCATGTTCAGCGAGTATTTCGTCATGGGCGAGCGGCAATGCTATCCGGTCGC
>DATASF010000173.1:0-12333 GCA_036269335.1 Casimicrobiaceae bacterium | reverse complement strand
GGATACCGGCCAACGGGCTCTTGTCGGCTGGCCCCATCGCCTTGTCGAGCTCGGCGACGACCGTCTTGACCTCGGCGCTCTGCAGCGTAAACAGGCCGACCGACATGCCGGCCAGCCAATTGACGTCGAACATATCGATGGTTTCGAGCATGTGGCGGAGCTCGAGCTCGGTGCCGGAGATGATTAGCAGGTTGCGCAAATCGTCGGCGCGTATGGTCGTCGCATCTTTCTGGAACGGCTCGAGGATCGCCATCATCTGCCGCACGCCCACGTACTTGAGCGGCACGATCTGGACCCCGTAACCCGGGCTCAAGGCCCGCGAGCTGTTGCCGAGCTGAGGCGTGATGTTGCCGCGAACCGCGGTCGCGGCCGGCACGACCTTCCAGATCGTGCCCTCCTTGATCATCGTCGCGCCGTTGGAGCGGAGAATCATCTCCAGCGTCGCCGGCAGCGCTTCGCGCGGAATGCCCGATGTCGTGCGTATCGTTACCGTCCCGCCGACCGCGGGATCGATCGTGTACGACTCGCCCAGGATGTCGGTCAGGATGTTGCGAATGACCTCGCGCAGCTCGGCACCTTCGAAGTTGAGCGTCACCGACGGTCCGGTCGCGACCGCGCCCGGCGACGCCGCGGGCAGCGCGCCGCCGGTCTGCTGGCCTTTCACCAGCACGCCGGTGCCCTTGAACACCTTGGTTGTGTCGGTGCCCTCGGGCAATGGCCCGCGGGGGGTTGTCGTCAGGTCGCCGACGCTGGCTGCGCTTTTCAGCGGCGCCGAAGGCAGGGTTTCCGTCCCCCTGTCCGGGCGGTAGTTCGCCGCGCAGCCCCCGAGAAGAACGACGGCTGCCAGGATCAAGCCCGGCGCTGATAAGCGATTGATCATTGATGTTGTCCCAGGCGCCGAGTCGGGCACCGTCCGGTTTCGTTGCCGATGAATGGCCGCGCCACGGTCGGCGGCCCGTTCTTGATCGGTCGAGGCGCAGGCAGAAATGTCATTTGGTGCGCGCGTTGCCGCGCTGCATTCGTTGATAGACCTGGCCCCAGGCATCGGCTGGGGTCGTTCCGGCCGGCGCTGTGCTTTCGCCGGCGGCGCTGGTCGCTTCTGCGTCCTTGGCCGCCGCCTTGGCCGCGGCGCGCGCGCCGCGCCCCGTCTGAGGCACGCCGGGCGGCGGCTGGCCTTCGCCGACGGCGGCGCCGCGTGCGTCCGCGGCCGCGCGCCGGGCGGCGGCGCCCGCCCCACCCCGCGGCGCCGGCGCAGCCGCTTCGGCGTTCGGCGCCGCTGCGACGGTCGTCTTCGGGCCCGGCGAGACTTTGAGCATCAGTTCCTCGGACTCGCCGCCCTGGGTGAAGCGCACCCGATCCGGCAATACCTCGGCCACCAGCATCCCGTTGATCTTGTCACCCTTGCGCACTGTGCGCGCCTTGCCGCCGGCGACTTCCTTGAGAAACGCGATGCTGCGGTCCCCCGCCAGCGTCGTGCCGGTCAGGACGAACTGCCCGCTCTGCACTTTTTTCTCGCCTTCGGCGTTCGCCGCTGCCGGCGGCGCCGGGCGGCGGGTCGGGTTGAACAGCGTGCGGTCGACCGTCTCGTTCAGGCTGGCGACCCCGCCTTGGACCTGATATTCGGGCAGCAGCGCCGGCACGACCGGCTTGGGTTCGATCGCCTGCGGCGCCGCCTGCAGCCTGTGCATCTGGCCGCCCCAGTCGGTCTGGATACCCACCAGCGCAACGAGCGCCAGCGCGGGCGCGACCCACCATAGCAGCGCGCGAAAATTTCCGTTCATGGCTTTTCCGCCCCGGTGTTTGAGAATGCGACGATGTCGAGCAGCACGCTGACCTCGGGCTCGACGCCCGGCGCCGGCTTGAACCCGCGAAACGCGTTCAGCGGGCGTATCGTCAGGCCTTCGACGATCAGATAGGGCTGCTGCGTCTCGACGGCGTAGAGGATCTTCTGCAGGTTTGGCGTTGATGCGAACAGCTGGACGTTGACGCCGATCTGGCGGAAGCGGCCGTCTTCCTTCGGTGCGACGATCTGCACGGTCGTAATGCGTCCGCCATTGTTCTCGATCGCCGCCCGCACCAGGTCCTGCAGCTCGGCGCCGGCGAGATTCGGCGCGGTGTTCTTCAGAAAGAAGCGGCGGCCGTTTTTCGCGCGCAGCGCCTCGAGCGCTTTTTTTGTCTCCGGCGCCTGGGCGGCGATGCGGCGATAGCGTTCCAGGTGATCGCGCGTGTCGTCGATCGCGACGTCGTAGTGGCGGTGCAGCAGCAGCACCGGCGCGATCAGCAGCGCCAGGGCCAATACGACCGCGACCACCAGCAGCAATACCGCCAGTGCGCGACTCGATCGTGGCGAGGCGGGCAGCGCGAGCGTCGCCATCACTCGTTCTCCTCGTCTTCGCTGGCCGGCGCCGGCGGCGGGACGGGCGTCGCCGGTGCCATGCCGGGTGCCGGAGGCGCCATCCCGGGCGGCAGTGGTCCGAAGGCGGGCGGTGGAGGTCCGAAAGCGGATGCCGCAGGGGGCGAACTCGGCGCCGGGACGGCCGCCCCTCTGCGCACCGGTTCCGTTGAGCGCGCGCCGACCGGCGCGGTCGATGGCGCCTGCGCTGCAGCGGGCGTCGATGACGGCGCCGGCGGTGCCGGAGCGGGCGGCGGGGTCGGCGCTGGAGCCGGTGCCGGATCGGGAATCGCCGACAGCGGCACCGGCGCGGGCGGCGCCAGTTTCTTGACCTGCGCGCCGAGGTCGAAAATCTCTCCCGGCCCCGGCTGAATCTTGGTGGTCGATGAGCGCAGCGCGGCCTGCTCGACCAGCTTGGAGTCCTCGAGCAGACCGATCAGCTTGCCTGCGTTCGCCGATTCGCCGCGCAGGACCAGGTCGCGCTGGGTGTCCTTGCCGTGCAGGCTGGTTCGCATCTCGAGTTGTGTCACCCAGGTGTCGTCGGGCAGAACGCGCGTGACCGCGTCGAGAAGCTGCACGCTGCCCGGGTAGGCGTATTTCTTGGCCAGGACGAAGTTGTACTCTCCCTGCGCCCGTTCGAGCTGCGTGCGCACGGCGTCGGCCGCGAGCGCCTGCACTCGGGCTTCTTCGGCCTGCTTGTTGAGCGCGATAGCATAGTCGCGCTTCTGCACCAGCGGGACGAGCACCGCCGCGAGCGCGACCGCGGCGAGGAGCACCAGCGGGACCCAGACCTGCCACCGCCTCCAGCTTCCGGTGCGCGACCGCTCCTCGGGGGGAATCAGGTTCAGTTGCGGCGGTGCCGTCGACGCCGGTCCGGGCGTGACGGCCTGCACCGATGCGCCCCACGCTTCGACCTGCCGCCTGGCGCCGTCGACGGCTGTTTTCAGCGCGGCGACCCAGTCGACGGTGATCGTCTTGCGGGCGGCATCGCGATCGACGACGACCGCGTCGAAATAGAGCTGGTCGGGGCGGAACGGCGTGTGGCGGTCGAGATCGTACGACAGCGCCTGCTCGAGATTCTCCTCGACAGCCGCAGGCAGCACCATGCGCTTGCGCATCACCTGACGCGGCGACAACGCGACGACGACGCGCGGCGGCCGCGCGGCGACCTTGCCTTGGGCATCGGCGCCGATCGAGGCCATCGCGGCGCGCCCGACCGCCGCGACGTCGGCGGGATCGCCCTGCAGCGGCGCCTTGGCCATCGCGGCGAGCTCGATTTCGCCGTTGACGATTTCCGGACGCCAGAACACCGCTTCCCGTTCGCCGAATTCGATGACCGGCCGCATGCGCCAGCGCCGCAATGCGCTGCGCGAAGCGACCGGCACCACCGGCTTGAGCTCGGCCATCCACCAGCGCCAGAAACGCGGCAAGCCGATCCCGCTTGCGGCGTCGCGCGCGTAACGGCCAAGGTTGCCGGATCTAATTTCCATGCTCAGTGCCGATTCATCATTTCGTTGCGTTCGACGCGGCCGCGTCCGCGGCGACCGGTGGCGTACGCTCGCCTTCCTGCCATGCCAGCACGGTCACCGGGTGGCGCGGGTCCCCGCTTAGCCGCATCACCGTCTCGCGCACGAAGACCACGCCGTCGGGCGCGGTCACCTCGGCACGCATCCTCCAGACATTCACCGGCGCGCCGGCGCCGGCGAGCGGCAGCACCGGCAGCGGCTGGCCGGCGGCAAGCGCCGCCGCCCTCTGTGCAAGATAGGTATCGACGATGGCGTCGGTCGCTCCCGGCAGCGCCATCAGCACGGTGCGCGACGCGAACTGCGGATTGATCCCCGGCGCCCCGCTGTAGACGGTCAGGCTGCCCGCAATCCGCGCGAACAGTGCCGGCGTCATGCCCAGAACGCGCTGCAGATCGGCAACCGTCTCGAAGGCAGCGTTCGCGGGCGTGTACGGCAGGCCGGCGGCCTTGTACTCGGCCGCTTCGGCTCCGTTCGGCCGACGGAAATCGTCGGCGTCCTTCCAATCTCCGATCACGTCGACCAGGCGCGCCGCCGTATCGGCGTCGACCTGACCGGCTGTCTGCAGCAAGCTGCTGAGCAATGCGTCCGGTACGGCGTTGAGGTCGATTTTACCAGACTCGTCGACCGCGCTGGCCGAGACGCGCATGCCGTCCTCATCCCAGACGTGCACCAGTCCGTCGGCGTTCCAGACGCCGGGTATCGTCCGCGGCCGCATCAACTCGAAGGCTGTGCGCGCGACCGCGCCGTCGGCGAGCGCACGCGCCTGCGCCTGCGACATCGTGTTGCGTGCCGCCTGCGCTTCATTGCGCATTGCATAGGCGAAGCCGCCGGCGATCACCGTCAACAGCGCCGTCAGCCACAGGACCAGCACCAGCGCGATGCCGCGCTGCGCCGGCGGCGCGGCGGGTCCCGAAACGGCAGTGCGTGCGGTCATCGCGTCACGACCCCGTGCATCGCCTGCGGTTGATATCCCAGCCCCGGCAGCCGGCCTCCGGCGCGATCCTCGGCTCGACCAGCAGCGGCGGCCAGCTCGCGCCTTGCGCCGTCTTGACGTCCATGCGGATCAGCAGCGGCAGGATCTGCGGATCGTCCCAGCGATCGCGCCACGTCGGATCGACCGCATCGATCGCATCGGGATCGCGGCCGAAATACGAAAATTTGACCTGCGCGATGCCGTCGGCGAGCACCGACGCGTCCGCGCCGTCGAACGACGGGGGCTTGAGCGCGCCGTAATCGGGAATCGTGCGCGACAGCAGCAGCTTCGAGGAGGGATCGCCGCCCGGCGCGAGCGCGATTCGGAAGTAGTAAATACCGCCGCCGACTCTACCCGGCGTCGCCGCGGCGAATGCGAGCGAGTCGCTGGCACCGGCGAAAACCAGCGGCTGGTCGACTGCCTTGTGCAGGCGCAGCGGATGCTCGGCGGCGAGCGCCTGGCGCAGGAATTCTCCCGTCTGCCGCATGTCGCCCGCCTGGTCGGCCTTCGCCTCGCCGCGGTCCCAGCTGGTCGCCGAGAGCGACAGCGAGCCGTAGAGGATGCTCGACATCAGCGCCAGCAGCAGCAACGCGACCATCAGCTCGATCAGCGTAAAGCCGGCAACGCCGCGCATCGTCTTCGGCTCGACCGTCGGCATCCGGAGCGCAGTCACGGCGCCAGCTCCCTGGCCGCCAGACGCACGGTGGCCAGCGCTATCGAGCGATCGCTGCCGGCGACGCCGGGCCAGCTGACGGTGACCGCGATGCGCCACAGCCGCACCGGCATCAGATCGACAGCCGCATCGAGATCGGGCGTGCTGCCCGGTGTCTTGTACGGCTTGATGCTCGAGGTCCACGCATACTTGCCGTCGTCAGACGTGCCTTGCTGCGTGCCTTCGCGCAACGGCGTCTCGACGCCTGGCGCCGCGAGCCGGCTTTCGGCGAAAAGCGTGGCGCGGCTGTATTCGTCCGACAGCGATGCATTGCCGAGCGCGCCGGCGAAGATGCGGAACAGCGCAGTACCGACCAGCGCCAGGATGACGAATGCGGCCAGCACCTCGATCAGCGAAAAGCCGGCGGAGTGTTGCGGCGTGCCGCCGTCCCCGTGCGGGAACGGCGAAACCCAGGGAATGCGCGCGCTGTGCAGGATCATTCGAGTATCGCGACCCGGCCGGTCAGCCAATCGACGTCGACATTGAACTTGCGCTCGCCCGAGACGAGGGTGATGCGGCCGCCGTTCGAGCCGCCGTCGGCGAAAAAACGGATCGCGCCGACGTTGTCGTTGACCAGGTCGCTCTGCGCGGTGAAGAGCTTGAGCTCGAGCTGCTGGGCAAGCTTGTGCACACGCGGGTCGGGCGGAACGCTGAAGCTGTGCGCGCCGAGGTCGAGCATCAACACCGCCTCGCCGCGCTGCGCGATCGCCTGCCCGCGCGCCTGGCGCAAGCCCGCGGCGACGGCGCGCGTATCGCTCTTGAGCTCGGTCGTCGACACGCCGCTGCCGAATATCGGGATCACGACCGCAACCAGCAGGCCGATCAGCGTCAGCACGACCAGCATCTCGATCAGGGTGAAACCGGCTTCCGTGCGCATCTCGTCGGTGCGCGCAGGCGGCTGCACAAGGCGGTGACCGGACAATTGCACGGCGGTCACGGGTCCCAGCTGGTGACGTCCTTGTTGCCGCCCTCGCCGCCTTCCTTGCCGTCGGCGCCGTACGAGATGATGTCGTACGGGCCGTGCGAACCCGGAGACGCGTACTGGTAGTCGTTGCCCCATGGGTCCTTGGGCACCGTCGATTTCTTCCAGTACGGACCGTTCCAGTTCGTCATGCCGGCCGGCGCGGTGATTAGCGCCTGCAGCCCCTCCTGCGTCGTCGGATAACGCCCGACCTCGAGCTTGAACAGGTCCAGCGTCTGGCCGATCTGCTCGATTTCGATCCGGGCGGCGCGCTGCTTCGCCTTCTCGCCCTGCCCGATGTAGTTGCCGCCGACGATGCCCATCACGATGCCGATCAGGACCAGCACGACGAGGATTTCGATCAAAGTCATGCCGCGCGGCGATCGCGCAGCGAGTAGGCAGCGTTGGTATCGATGGTGATGATTCGACTGCATGGTTGCTTCTCCTCCGCCCGTAAGCGGCGGTTCGATTAGAGGTGCGGCTAACTGACAAGTTCGCTCATGCCCATGACGCCGAGCAGGATCGAGAACACGATGCCGCCGATCAGCACGGCAAGCCCCAGTATCATCGCCGGCTCGAGGATCGCGAGAAAACGCTTGATCGAAATCTGCACTTCGCGGTCGTAGACGTCGGCGACGCGATTGAGCATCTCCTCCAGCCGCCCCGACTCCTCGCCGACGAGAATCATCTGCGTCGCGAGCTTCGGATAGAGACCGGTTTCGACCAGCGGCCGCCCGAAGCCCTTGCCTTCGCGCAGGCGTGTGATCACGCCGTCGAGCGCGCGCGCAAGCACGCTGTTGGTCATCGTTTCGCGCACGATCGCCAGCCCCGCCAGCAGCGTGACGCCGTTGGCGAGCAGCGTGGCCAGCGTGCGCGCGAATCGCGCGACCTCGACCTTGGCCAGCAGATCGCCGAGCAGCGGCAGCCGCAGCAGGCGCCCGTCCCAGCGGAAACGCACTTCGGTCTTTTGCAGCCGGCGGCGTATGAACCAGACCAGGCCCACGACCATCAGGATCGCGAGCCACCAGTATTTGCGCAGCGCCGTCCCGAACAGGATGACGATCTGCGTCGGCAAGGGCAGCGCCTTGCCCGCCTGCGAGAACGTCTGCTGGAACTGCGGCACGACGAACACCAGCAGCACCATCACCGAAGTGACCGCGACGCCGATCAATATCGTCGGGTAGATCAGCGCCGACTGTACGCTGTCGCGCAGATCCTTGGTGCGCTCCATCGTGTCGGCCAGCCGGGTCAGCACCGTCCCGAGTGCGCCGCCCGCTTCGCCGGCACGGACGATGTTTACGTAGAAGCGCGAAAAGACGGTGCGGTGCGCGTCGAGCGCCTGCGACAGCGACTTGCCGCCGCGAACATCGTCGCGAATCGTCTGCAGCAGGCTCGCCACCGGAGGCGTCGGCGCCAGGCCGATCAGCACCTCCAGCGCGCGATCCAGCGGCAGTCCGGCGCGAAGCAGGGTCGCCAGCTCGCGTGTGATCGACAGCAGGTTGTCGCGGGTCACGCGCCGCGCCGCGAACCAGCGCCGGCGCTTCGGCGCCGGGGCCGCGCCGGCGATCTTCCCGCCGATCGCGGCTTCGACCCGCATCGGCATCAGCCCCTGGTCACGCAGCCGGTCGACGATCTCCGACTCGTTGGCCGCTTCGAGCTCGCCGGCGGCGACATCGCCGGCGGCATTGACCGCCCGGTACTTGTACAGCGCCATCAGCGGACCGCGGCGATCTGCAGCCGCTGCCGTAAACGCGAGATCATGTTGCCGCAGCCCGACACTAATTCTCGCGGGTGACGCGAAGAACCTCTTCGAAGGTCGTCACGCCGTTGAGCGCCTTGCGCATGCCATCCTCGTACATCGTGACCATGCCTTCCTTGATCGCCTCGGTGCGAAGCTCCGCCGAATTCGCGTGACGCATGATGTGCGTGCGCAGCGGATCGCTCATCGGCAACATTTCCATGATGCTGATCCGTCCGATGAATCCCGTTTGCGCGCACTCCTTGCACCCCTTGGCGTGATAGAGCGTGATGTCGCCGGGCGGCGCGAACTTGTGCAGGCCCAGCTCGCCGACGACCTCGGGCAGCGCGGTGTACGAGCTCTTGCAGGCCGGGCACAGCGTCCGGACCAGTCGCTGCGCCAGGATGCCGATCACGGTCGATGTCAGCAGATAGTCCTCAACGCCCATGTCCAGCAGGCGGTTGACGGTGCTCGCGGCGTCGTTGGTGTGGACGGTCGAGAGCACCAGGTGGCCGGTTAGCGACGACTGCACCGCGATCTGCGCTGTCTCCAGGTCGCGTATCTCGCCGATCATGATGACGTCGGGGTCCTGCCGTACGATCGAGCGCAGCGCGTTGGCGAAGGTCAGATCGATCTGCGGCTTGACCTGGATCTGGTTGATGCCGGCCATCTGGTATTCGACCGGGTCCTCGACGGTGAGTATCTTGACGTCGGGCTGGTTCAGGCGGTCGAGCGCCGTGTACAGCGTGGTCGTCTTGCCGCTGCCGGTCGGGCCGGTGACGAGCAGGATGCCGTGCGGCTCCATCAGCACGCTGAGGAATTTCTTCAGCGTATCTTCTTCGAAGCCGAGCCTCTTGAAGTCCAGCGCGACGCCGCCCTTGTCGAGGATACGCATCACGACCGACTCGCCGTGCATCGTCGGCACCGTCGATACGCGCAGATCGATCTCCTTGCCCTGCACGCGCAGCCGGATACGCCCGTCCTGCGGCAATCGCCGCTCGGCGATGTCGAGATTCGCCATGATCTTGATGCGCGAGATCACCGCCGCGGAAAGGCGCCGGGGCGGCGATTCGACCTCGTGCAGCACGCCGTCGATCCGGTAGCGCACGATCAGCCTGTTCTCGAACGGCTCGATGTGGATGTCCGACGCGCGCGTGTCGAGCGCATTGGTGATGATCAGCGACACCATGCGGATCACCGGCGCTTCGGAGGCGAGGTCCTTCAGCTGCTGGACGTCGGCGTCGAAGGCGAGATCGTCGCGCTGCTCGACGTCGCCCAGGATCTGGCCGAGCGCGGACTTGCCCGCGCCGTACAGCCGCTCGAGCGCCGCTTCGAGCTCCATCGGAATAGCGACCTGAGGCCGCACCTTGCGCCCGGTGACCATCTCGAACGCGTTGACCGTGTACTCGTCGGTCGGGTCGGCCATCGCCAGCGCCAGCTCGCTTTCGTCCTCGGCCAGCGGCAGCGCGCGCGATTCGCGCAGAAATCGCGCCGATACGCGCTCTTCGAGAATCGGCAGCTCCGGATAGCTGGCCGCCTCGACCAGCGGCAGTCCGAGCTGATCGGCCAACGCCTCCGACACGTCGCGCTGCGCGACCACGCCGAGCGTGACCAGCAGGACGCCGAGCTTTTCGCCGGATTCCTCCTGAATGCGCAATGCGCGGTCCAAGCCGGCGGCATCGAGCTTGCCGCGCTCGATAAGCATCTCGCCGAGCCGTTTTCTTGCCGGTGCGTTCAAAGCTGTCGCCGCAATGAAAATCAACGGGCGATCATAGCATGGCGAGCGAGCGAAGAAGCCCGCGAAGCCGGTCGAATCAAGGGTTTGCAGCCGTTTGTCGGCGCCGACTGTCGCCGTCGGACGACGCGCGCCGAGTAGAATGTCGCCTTCGCCCGACGTTTGCCCGCCGACCTCGATGAAACTTAGCTGCTATGCGCTGAAACCCGATCCGTTGACCATCCGGCCGGCGCCGCTGACCCGGCCGTGGATGGACCGGATTGCCGACAACCACGCGTATCGCTGCCTGCCGCTCAACATCGCCAACAGCCACGGCTGGGAAGTTCTCTCGCCGTGCGCGTTCAGCGCGACGTGGTCGGGCGGCATCCACGCGCGCGACCTGAAACTGAGCGCCCACGACGGTTATCCTCAGCTCGCCGACTTCGCCGTCACCCATTTCGCCTACGGCATCGTCACCTTTCATCTTTCGTATCTGTTTCGCACCGAGCCCGGCTGGGATCTGTTCGCAAGCGGACCGCTGAACGGCGGCAAGGACGGCATCGCGCCGCTGACCGGCGTGATCGAAACCGACTGGCTGCCCTACCCGTTCACGATGAACTGGCAGCTGACGCGCCCGGGCACCGTGCGCTTCGAAAAGGACGAGCCGGTGTGCATGCTCTTTCCGGTGCCGCACGGCGCGCTGCAGACGTTCGAGCCGGAAATTCTGAACCTCGACGACGATCCGTACCTCAAGGCACAGACGTTTGCGTGGAAGGAGCGCAGGGACGAGTTCATGAAGAAGTTCAACGCCAACGACGCGCAGACGCTGAAGCAGGCGTGGCAGCGGTTCTACTTCGTTGGCAAGGCGCCCGACGGATCGCAGCCGGAGCAGCATCTGCACAAGCTTCGTCTCGCCGCGCCGGTCGACCGGCGGAAAGCGCCGGCGTAGTTTTCGACTAAGCGAGCCAGTCGGCGCAATCCCAGCCGAACGTCTGTTCGAGCTCCCTGACTTCGGTCGCGAAGACTTCGCGCAGATAGCTGCGTGCTTCGGCGCTCATCGGCGCCTGGTAGGGGCGCGCGTGCACGGTGCGCACCTCGACCGGCGGAAAGCGCGCGACGCCGAGGAAGTCGGTGATTCGCGCCAGCGCCGCGCCGGGCGTGCGCTGCAGCTCCTCGCTTTTCAGAACCAGCGTCTGTCCGGCGGGAAAGTGACGCCATATCCTTTGAATCTGCGCGCTGTACAAGCCGCGGTCGACGTACGAGTAGAGGCGATGCTGCAGAGGCAATGCCTCGCGGCAGCGCTCGGCCTCGGTACGGATCGCCTGCTCGAACGGCAGCGGATCGCGCTGCCGCTCGCGTTCCATGTTCCAGTGCGAATAGGCGCGCGTCACCGGGTTGCGCAGCAGCATGATCAGCTTCATCGCCGGGTTGTAGCACCGGATGCGCTCCGGCGCGGGCTCCCAGTACATGTAGATCGGCGTCGCGTCGCCGAGCAAGCGCCTTCGCACCGCGGGCTTGAAATAGGCGTGGTATCTGGCGTAGTCGACTTCGGCCGACGCGAAGTTCTCTTCGGTGTCGAAGAAGTGCACTTCCTTCACCGTCGGCATGCCGATGTCCGGATGCTCGTACAGGTAGGAAGCGAGCGCGGTCGTCCCGCCCTTCTGCGTCCCGGCGATGACGAACGCAACTTTCCCGGACGACGACGCCAGGCTGCCGTGGCAATCCTTGTAGCGCTTGCCGCTGCCGCACGGACAGGGCTCGTTGCGACCGACCACCAACGCTTCCTCCCGACATCACGGCCGTATGCCTCCGGCTGGCGTGATCGCTGCCCGCGCCGGCGTCAATCCGCCACGCGAAAAGTCGCCACTATACCTTCGCGGCTCCGACAGGCGCGCCGCTACTCGCCAGGAGCGCGTTCAGGCTGTCGATCGTGTCCGCCTCGTCGACAGGCTTGTCGGTGCGCCAGCGCAGGATCCGCGGAAAGCGCACGGCGATGCCGGACTTGTGCCGCGGCGACCGCGCGATGCCCTCGAAGCCGAGTTCGAACACCAGCGTCGGAGTCACGCTGCGCACTGGTCCGAATTTTTCTATCGTAGTCTTGCGGATGATCGCGTCGACCTCCTTGATTTCCTCGTCGCTGAGGCCCGAGTACGCCTTGGCGAAAGGTATCAGCCGTCGGCTGCCGTCCGCGTCTTCGGCCCAGACCGCGAAAGTGTAATCGGTGTAGAGACTGGCGCGACGGCCGTGGCCGCGCTGGGCGTAGATCAGCACGGCGTCGACGGTCATCGGATCGATCTTCCATTTCCACCAGGTTCCG
>DATASF010000172.1:0-7074 GCA_036269335.1 Casimicrobiaceae bacterium | reverse complement strand
CCACCCGGGCTGGCCGCCGCCGGAAGCGTTGCCGGCGCGGGGAACCGCGTCGCCGAACGTGCCGTTCGGATACTGCGGGTATTCCTCCATCACATGCGTGCGATCCAGCCGCTGCTGGTCGCGCAGCTTGACCCGGCAAAGGTTGAGCACGCCGTCCTGCATCGCCGCGAGGACGCGCTGGCCGCGGCCGGTGGTCTTGCGCTGATACAGCGCGGCCACGATGCCGAGCGCGAGATGCAGACCGGTGCCCGAGTCGCCGATCTGCGCGCCGGTGACCAGCGGCGGACCGTCATCGAAGCCGGTCGTCGACGCCGATCCCCCCGCGCATTGCGCGACGTTTTCGTAGACCTTGCAGTCCTCGTACGGCCCGGGGCCGAAGCCCTTGACCGACGCGACGATCATCGCCGGATTGAGCTGCTGGATGCGTTCCCAGGTGAAGCCCATGCGGTCGAGCGCGCCTGGCGCGAAATTCTCGACCAGCACGTCACATTTGCGCACCAGCGCCTCGAGCACTTCCTTGCCCTTGGGGTGTTTGGCGTCGACGGTGATCGAGCGCTTGTTGTGGTTGAGCATCGTGAAGTAGAGGCTGTCGACGCCGGGGATGTCGCGCAGCTGTCCGCGCGTGATGTCGCCTTCACCAGCGCGCTCGACCTTGATGACGTCGGCGCCCATCCACGCCAGGAGCTGCGTGCAGGTCGGACCCGATTGCACGTGCGTGAAATCGAGGATGCGGACGCCGTCCAGTGCCTTGCCCATTACATTGCCCTCACGGTTTTTTCTTGGCGGTGGGATTCAGGCTGGTGATGCGGCCGCTTTCGGTGCCCGCCTTTTCGTCGATGACGGCGTTGATCAGCGTGGGCTTGCGCGATCGGATCGCCTGTTCCATCGCGCTGCGCAGTTCGGCCGGCGTCTTGACCATGACACCCACGCCACCGAAGGCCTCCATCAGCATCTCATAGCGCGCGCCTTTGACGAACACCAGCGGCGACGGATCGGGGCCTCCGGTCGGATTCACCTCGTCGCCGCGGTAGACACCGTTGTTGTTCAGGATGACCACGCAGACCGGCAGGTCGTAGCGGCAGATCGTCTCGCATTCCATGCCGGAGAAACCGAAGGCGCTGTCGCCCTCGATCGCGATCACCTGCTCGCCGCTGACGACGGCGGCCGCGATCGAAAAGCCCATGCCGATGCCCATGACGCCCCAAGTGCCGACGTCCAGGCGCTTGCGCGGCTTGTACATGTCGACGATGCTGCGCGTGAAATCGAGCGCGTTCGCGCCCTCGTTGACGAGGATGGCGTCCGGATTCGCCTTGACGATGTCGCGCACCACGTTGAGCGCGCTGTGGAAATTCATCGGCGATGGATTCTTCGCCAGCGATTCACCCATCTTCGCAACGTTCTTGGTCTTGCGCTCCGCGATGGCATCGAGCCACTCGGCGGGCGGCTTGGGCCAGTTGGCTCCGATCCCGGCGAGCATCGCCGCAACGCACGATCCGATGTCGCCGACGACCGGCGCATCGATGCGGACGTTGCTGTCCGCCTCCTGCGGC
The DNA here is from genome assembly GCA_036269335.1 of Casimicrobiaceae bacterium. Lineage (GTDB taxonomy): Bacteria > Pseudomonadota > Gammaproteobacteria > Burkholderiales > Casimicrobiaceae > PALSA-1003. Next base: position 5,524 of record DATASF010000172.1, on the reverse strand, counting down.
GAGATGTCGACCTGGACGAACTTCTGGCCGCCCCACGCCTTGGCGCTGTCGCCGCCCCACGTCTTGCCCTTGCCCTGCGACAGCAGCCAGTTGAGCCGCGCGCCGACCAGCATCACGACATCGGCTTCCGGCAGCACGTAGGAGCGCGCTGCCGATGCGGATTGCTGATGCGTGTCGGGCAGCAGCCCCTTGGCCATCGACATCGGCAGGTACGGGATGCCGGTCTTTTCCACCAGCGCGCGAATGTCCGCGTCGGCCTGCGCGTACGCCGCGCCCTTGCCGAGGATGATCAGCGGGCGCCTGGCGCTCTTCAGCAATTCGAGCGCACGCTGCACGGCGTCCGGCGCCGGGATCTGGCGCGGCGCCGGATCGATGACCTTGATCAGCGACTGCCTTCCCGCTTCCGCGTCTATCGTCTGCGGAAATACCTTCGCGGGCAGATCGAGATAGACGCCGCCCGGACGGCCGGAGACAGCCGCGCGGATGGCGCGCGCGACGCCGACGCCGATGTCCTCGGCGTGCAGGACCCGGAACGCCGCCTTGGCGTGCGGCCGGGCGATGGCGAGCTGGTCCATCTCCTCGTAGTCGCCCTGCTGCAGGTCGACGATCTCGCGCTCGCTCGAGCCGCTGATAAGGATCATCGGAAAGCAGTTGGTCGTGGCGTTGGCAAGCGCCGCGAGGCCGTTCATGAACCCGGGGGCGGATACCGTGAGGCAGACGCCCGGCTTCTGCGTCATGAAACCGGCGATCGACGCGGCGTATCCGGCGTTCTGCTCATGGCGGAAGGAGATCACCCGCAATCCTGCGGCCTGCAACTTGCGCGTGAGGTCGGTGATCGGTATGCCGGGCAGGCCGAAGATCGTATCGATGCCGTTCAGCTTGAGGGCATCGATGACCAGCTGAAATCCATCCATTTCTGGTGTTTGGGCATCGATCTCGCCGCCGGTGGCGGTCGGGGCCGCCGGCTTCGCAGCCGGTTTCGCGGTCGTTTCTAGCATGGCGGGCTCCGTGCTCGGGGTAGACTGGCTTTTTTTAGATATTCGGCATAACGTATGTTGTATATCACCGAAAGTCAACCGGGGTTCGGGCGGCCAGCGGCTGGTTCCGGGAGCCGCGCCTGATCCGTACCGCACGAGGGGCGGGCGGGGCCCCAAAGACGGCGGGCCGGCTGAGTTGCGGCAGAATCGGAAAAGGATCCATGGCAGCAGGCATCGAACTGTCGACCAAGGCGATCAAACATCAGCCACGGCGCCGGGCACCGGCGCAACCGGGCGCCCGCACGCTTTCCCTGCAGCCGATCAACACCAACGTCAGCTTCCGCGACCAGGCGTATTCGGCGCTCAAGCAGGCGATCATGGACGCCGACATCTACGCGCATCGCGAGGAGCTGCGGCTGGACGAGCGGCAACTCTCGCAGGCGCTGGGGGTGAGCCGCACGCCGATCCGCGAGGCGATGACGCTGCTCGAGCAGGAAGGCTTCCTGCGCACCGTCCCGCGGCGCGGCGTGTTCATTGTGCGCAAGACCAAGAAACAGATCATCGAAATGATCGAGATGTGGGCGGCGCTGGAAAGCATGGCGGCGCGGCTGGCGACGCTGAACGCCTCGGACCAGGACATCGGCGCGCTGCGGCACATGTTCGATGAATTCCGGAACTCGACGCCGGCCGAACACATCGACGAATACTCGGACGCCAACATCGCGTTCCACCAGGCGATCATCCGCCTGTCGGGATCGCACCTGATGGGCAAGACGATCGACGACCTGTTCCTGCACGTCCGGGCGATACGCCGCATGACCATATCGCAGAGCGACCGGGCCTCGCGCTCGATCATCGACCACATGCGCATCATCCAAGCGCTGGAAAAACGCGACACCGAGCTTGCCGAGCGCCTGGTGCGCCAGCACTCGCTCGACCTCGCCGCGCACGTCGAAAAGCATTGCGATTTCCTCGATTGACGCGATGGCGATCGCTATGATCCGCAGCGGCGCCGGCGACCGCCAATGAACGAGCAATCGATCGTCGACATCTCCGGGCTCGACCGCAAGCGCCGGGCGCGCGCGCATCCGAAGGGCCGCCCGGTCGAGCCGCAGGCGCTGGCCGACATTCGCGGGCTGCTGGGCGAGGCGCCGCGCCGGCGCGACCTGCTGATCGAGTTCCTGCACCGCATCCAGGACCGCTACGGCCATATTTCCGGCGCGCACATCGTGGCGCTGGCCGAGGACATGAAGCTCGCGCGGACCGAGGTGTACGAGGTGGCGACTTTTTATCACCACTTCGACGTCGTCGCCGACGGCGAGATACCCCCGCCGCCGCTGACCGTGCGCGTCTGCGAGACGCTGTCCTGCCAGATGGCGGGCGCCGACGCGCTGCTCGCGGCGCTTCAACAATCGGGCGCGCCCGGCGTGCGGGTCATCAGTGCGCCGTGCATCGGACGCTGCGAGCATGCGCCGGCCGCGCTGGTCGGCCGCCATCCGGTCGACGAAGCGACGCCGGAAAAAATCGCGGCGGCGATCGCGGGCAAGCGGATCGAGGCCGAGCCGCCGCCGTATGTCGGCCTCGCCGCGTACCTCGCCGACGGCGGTTACCGAACGCTTGCGAGCTGTGTCGGCGGCGAGCGCACGGTCGAAGCGGTGACCGCGACGCTGGAAGAGTCCGGCCTGCGGGGCTTGGGCGGCGCCGGCTTTCCGGCCGGAAGGAAATGGAAAATCGTCCGCGCCGAGCCCGCGCCGCGGCTGATGGCGGTCAACATCGACGAGGGAGAGCCGGGCACGTTCAAGGATCGCTATTACCTCGAGCGCGAGCCGCATCGCTTTCTCGAAGGTGTGCTGATCGCGGCGTGGGCGGTCGGCATCGCGGACGTTTACATCTATCTGCGCGACGAATACGCCGGATGCCGCGCGGTGCTTGAGCGCGAGATCGCGGCCCTTCAGGCCGACCCGCCGTGCCCGCTGCCGAGCCTGCACCTTCGCCGCGGCGCCGGCGCCTACATCTGCGGCGAAGAGTCGGCGATGATCGAGTCGATCGAGGGCAAGCGCGGCATGCCGCGCCTGCGCCCGCCGTATGTCGCGCAGGTCGGACTTTTCGGCCGGCCGACGCTCGAGCACAACATGGAAACGCTGTACTGGATACGCGACATTCTCGAAAAAGGCGGCGCGTGGTTCGCCGAACAGGGGCGCAACGGCAGACAGGGCATGCGCTCGTTTTCGGTTTCGGGGCGGGTGGCCAAGCCGGGCGTCCACCTCGCGCCGGCCGGCATCACCGTGCGCGAGCTGATCGCGGAATACTGCGGCGGCATGCTCGCCGGCCACGAGTTCTACGGGTATCTGCCCGGCGGCGCCTCGGGTGGCATCCTGCCAGCGTCACTGGCCGACGTTCCGCTCGATTTCGACACCTTGCAGCCGCACGGCTGCTTCATCGGCTCGGCCGCGGTGATCGTTCTTTCGCAGCACGACCGCGCGCGTGACGCGGCACTCAACCTGATGCGCTTTTTCGCCGACGAATCCTGCGGACAGTGCACGCCCTGCCGCGTTGGCACCGAAAAAGCCGTCGGGCTGCTGTCGAAGCCGACATGGGATACTGCGCTGCTGGCCGAGCTTTCACAGGCGATGGCCGACGCGTCGATCTGCGGGCTCGGACAGGCGGCGCCGAACCCGATCGCGTGCGTGGTCAAATATTTTCCGAACGAGCTGGCATGAGCGAGGCATGAACGCACCTGCGGAAGTCGCGCTTGCAACCGAATTGATCGAGTTTCGCCTGAATGGCGAAGCCGCGTCGGCGCGCCCGGACGAAACCATCATCGAGGCGGCAAAGCGGCACGGGGTCGAGATTCCGCACCTTTGCTACAAGCCGGGCATGCGGCCCGACGGCAACTGCCGCGCCTGTATGGTGGAGATCAAGGGTGAGCGGGTGCTGGCGCCTTCGTGCTGCCGCAAGCCGGCTGCCGGCATGGAAGTGACCACCGACAGTCCGCGCGCCGTTCACTCGCAGAAAATCGTCGTCGAAATGCTGGCCGCCGACGTGCCGGCCCGGGTCTACAAACTGGATTCCGAGCTCGAGCAGTGGAAGCGCTGGCTCGGAATAGGCATGCCCCGTTTCGCGGCGCGCGCGCAACCGAAGGCCGACCTGTCGCACCCGGCGATCGCGGTCAATCTCGATGCCTGCATCCAGTGCACGCGCTGCGTGCGCGCCTGCCGCGAAGAGCAGGTCAACGACGTGATCGGCTACGCGTTTCGCGGCGCGCACTCGGCGATCGTGTTCGATCTTGCCGATCCGATGGGAGTGTCGACCTGCGTCGCGTGCGGCGAATGCGTGCAGGCCTGTCCGACCGGTGCGCTGGCGCCGGCGAACGACGCCTATCTGGCCGTCGCCGACAAGGTCGTGCCTTCGGTCTGTCCGTACTGCGGTGTCGGCTGCCAGCTCGACTATCACGTCAAGGACAATGAGATCGTCCGGGTCGAAGGACGCGATGGCCCGGCGAACCACGAGCGCCTGTGCGTCAAGGGGCGCTATGGCTACGACTATGTCCACCACCCGCAGCGCCTGACGCGGCCGCTGATTCGAAAGAGCGGCGTCCCAAAGACCGCGGACTTCGTCATGGATCCGGCCGATCCGCTCGCGGTGTTTCGAGAAGCGAGCTGGGAGGAGGCGCTACAGGTGGCGGGCGGCGCGCTGAAGCGCATCCGCGACGAGCACGGCGGCAAGGCGCTCGCCGGTTTCGGGTCGGCCAAGGGCTCGAACGAAGAGGCGTACCTGTTCCAGAAGCTGGTGCGCACCGGTTTCGGCTCGAACAATGTCGACCATTGCACGCGGCTGTGTCATGCCTCCAGCGTCGCGGCGCTGCTCGAAGGCATCGGCTCCGGCGCGGTCTCGAACCCGGTGATGGACGTGATGAAGGCCGATGTCGTGCTGCTGATCGGCGCCAATCCGGTGGTCAATCATCCGGTCGCCGCGACATGGATCAAGAACGCGGTGAAGAACGGCACCCGGCTGATCCTCGCCGATCCGCGCCGGTCCGAGCTCGCGCGGCACGCGACGCATTACCTGCAGTTCAAGCCGGACACCGACGTCGCGCTGCTGAACGCGATGATGCATGTCATCGTCGAAGAAGGCCTGGTCGCGCAGAGCTTCGTCGCCGACCGCACCAGCGGCTTCGAGGAGATCCGGAAGAACGTCGCCGGCTACAGTCCCGAGGCGATGGCGCCGGTCTGCGGCGTCCCCGCGGCGACGATCCGCGAGGTCGCACGGATGTACGCGAAATCGCGCGGCTCAATGATTCTCTGGGGCATGGGTATATCGCAACACGTGCACGGCACCGACAATGCCCGCTGCCTGATCGCGCTGTCGATGATTACCGGACAGGTCGGCCGACCCGGCACAGGTTTTCATCCGCTGCGCGGCCAGAACAATGTGCAGGGCGCGAGCGACGTCGGCTTGATCCCGATGATGTATCCGGACTATCAGCGCGTCGACAACGCCAGAACGCGCCGCAGGTTCGAAGAAGTCTGGGGCATGACGCTCGATCC
>DATASF010000171.1:0-7525 GCA_036269335.1 Casimicrobiaceae bacterium | reverse complement strand
CACGCCGCGAAAGCGCTTGCCCATGCCGATCGGCCAGCTGACGGGCGCGCAGTCGATGCGTAGCACCGATTCGATTTCCTCGAGCAGCGCCAGCGGCTCGCGGACTTCGCGGTCCATCTTGTTGACGAAGGTAATGATCGGTGTGGCGCGCAGGCGGCAGACTTCGAGCAGCTTGATCGTCTGCTCCTCGACGCCTTTGGCGGCATCGATGACCATCACCGCGGCGTCGACCGCGGTCAGCACCCGGTAGGTGTCCTCGGAAAAGTCCTGGTGACCGGGGGTGTCGAGCAGGTTGATCGTGTGGTCGGCATAGTCGAACTGCATGACCGAGCTGGTGACCGAGATGCCGCGCTGTTTTTCGACTTCCATCCAGTCGGAGGTCGCGTGGCGCGAGCTCTTGCGCGCCTTGACCGTGCCGGCCATCTGGATCGCGCCGCCGTAGAGCAGCAGCTTCTCGGTCAGCGTCGTCTTGCCCGCGTCCGGGTGCGAAATGATGGCGAACGTCCGCCGGCGCGCGACGTCGCGCACGAGCTCGGGCGAGTACCTGGCCTGATTCATCGATGATCCACGGAAAAACAAGCGCCGCCGGCCGGAAACGGCGGGCGGCGCACGCAAGATCGATTATACGCCGCGAGGGGTCGTTGCTCCTATTTGTAAACAGATACAAACACTTACATGAACGGCGCGATAGAACAGTCCACCGGCAATTCGTCAATTTCCGCCGAGACTCAAGCATGTCGGCTAAGCCCGAAGAGCAAGCGGCCGCATGCGCAAGCTGCTACCATTCGCGCGCGGCATTTGCTCCAGTCCCCTGCCGCAGTCGAATCCGACCTTCCGCAGTACGCACCGTTTGGCTGTGACTGGACGTCAGCGAGTTGACGACATGCCGAGCGTTTTCCCAAGGCTCTCATGTCATTTGCTTCTCTCGGACTGTCCGATGCACTGGTGCGTGCGGTAAACGCGCACGGTTACACCACACCCACGCCGATACAGACCAAGGCGATTCCGGCGGTTCTCGCCGGCGGCGATCTGCTCGCCGGCGCGCAGACCGGCACCGGCAAGACCGCAGGCTTCGTGCTTCCGATGCTGCAGCGGCTGTCGACGAGCGACGCGTCTCCCCATGGCGCGCGCACGTCGCGCAAGCCGCTGCGCGCGCTGATCCTGACACCGACCCGCGAGCTCGCGGCCCAGGTGGAGGAATCGGTGCGCGTCTACGGCAAGTTTCTGAACCTCACTTCGACGGTCGTGTTCGGCGGCGTAGGAATCAATCCGCAGACCGCGCAGCTCAAGCGCGGCGTCGACATCCTCGTCGCGACCCCGGGCCGCCTGCTCGATCACCACGGCCAGGGCAACCTCGATCTGTCGCACATCGAGATCTTCGTTCTCGACGAAGCCGACCGGATGCTCGACATGGGCTTCGTTCGCGACATCAAGCGCGTGATGGCGCTGCTTCCCCACAAACGCCAGAACCTGCTGTTTTCCGCGACGTTCCCGGACGCGATCAAGGCGCTCGCCGACTCGCTGCTCGACCGTCCGGCAATGGTCGAGGTCGCGCCGCGCAACGCTACCGTCGACATCATTCAGCAGAAGATCCATCCGGTCGACCGCGATCGCAAGCGCGAGCTGCTCGCCGCGCTGATAAGCGGCAACGACTGGCATCAGGTGCTGGTTTTCACGCGCACCAAGCACGGCGCCAACAAGCTCGCCGAGCAGCTCGACCACGACGGCATTCGCGCCCTGGCGATTCACGGCAACAAGAGCCAGGGTGCGCGTACGCGCGCGCTGGCCGAATTCAAGGAAGGCGGCTTGCGTGTCCTCGTCGCTACCGACATCGCCGCGCGCGGCATCGACATCGACCAGTTGCCGCACGTCGTGAACTACGATTTGCCGAACGTCCCCGAGGACTACGTGCACCGGATCGGCCGCACCGGTCGCGCCGGCGCGACCGGCGAAGCGATCTCGCTGGTGTGCGTCGACGAGCACGAATTCCTGCGCGACATCGAACGACTGCTCAAGCGGGAGATCCCGCAGGAAGTCGTCGCGGGCTTCGAGCCGGACCGCCGCGCACGGGCGCAGCCGATCCTGCAAAGACAGGGCCGCGGCCAGTCGCAGGGTCGCGGCGGCTCACCGGGCCAGCAGCGACGCGCCCCCGCCGGAGGTCACGGCGGCCGGGGACAGCCCCGCAGCGCGCCGGCAGCGCATGGCTCGCCGGCCGGCAGCAAGAGCAGGCATGCGCCCGCCGCGTCGTCACCGAGACAAGGCGCGCGCAACGGCACGGCGACACGCACCTACGCGCCGAAGTCGGCGCCGGCGTTTCGCAGCGGCACCCGGGGCCGCTAGGCTTCGTCCGGCAGCACCGGGACGCGCGCGCCCGGCTGCGGGCATTCAATCCGGCAGCCGCCTGCGAATTCCCGGTTAGCTGCGGCAGCGCTGGCTCTGGTCACCAATAACTGGAAAAATCGCGGTACTGCGGGCTCGATTCGACAGTCATCGACGAACGGGCACCAGCCACTCGACCGCGCTCCCGGAGAATCCCATGTTCCCGCAATCGCCCGCGCACACCTGGCTCGCGGCGGCGCTTGTGCTTGCGACCGGCGCGCTGGACGCGGGTCGGGTCGATGCGCAGGATTATCCTTCGCGCCCGGTGCGCATCGTCGTGCCTTTTTCGCCGGGCGGTGCGGTCGACGGCCCGATGCGCTTGATCGCGCAGCAGCTTTCGAAGCGTCTCGGCCAATCGGTCTTCGTCGAGAACAAGCCCGGCGCGGGGGCGACGATCGGCAGCGAGCTCGTCGCCAAGTCACCGCCCGACGGCTACACGCTGCTGTTGGCCTCGCAGACCAACGCCATCAGCGCGACCTTGTATCCGCACCTGGGATTCGATCCGATCGACGATTTCGCGCCGATCTCGCTGATCGGCCGCGAACCCGGCGTCGTCGTCGTCAACCCCGCCCTGCCGGTGCAGACCTTGCAGCAGTTGATCGCCTACGCCAAGGCGCGGCCCGGACAGATCGACTATGCATCGTCCGGCAACGGCAGCGGCCAGCACCTGTTCGCCGCGCTGCTCTGCTCGATGACCGGTATGAAGCTCAACCATATTCCCTACCGTGGCAGCGCCCAGGCAACCAGCGATCTCATCGGCGGCCAGGTGTCGTTGTCGATTCCTGGCATGGCCGGCATGCTCGGCCATATCCAGGCCGGCAAGCTGCGTGCGCTCGCGGTGACCGGCAGCAAGCGAGCGCCCCAGTTGCCCGACGTGCCGACGATGGCCGAGGCCGGCGTTCCGGGCTACGTCGCCTATGTATGGCTGGGACTGCTCGCGCCGAAGAACACGCCGGCGAACATCGTGGACAAGCTCTACCAGGCGGTGGCGCAGGTCCTCGCCGAGGACGAGGTCAAGCGCTACATGGCGCAGGCCAGCATCGAGCCGGTCGGATCGACGCCCGTCGAGTTCGGGGCTTTTTTCCGTGCCGAGAAGGAACAGTGGGCGAAGGTCATCCGCGAGACGGGGGCGAAAATTGACTAGGCAGTCTGCGGCCGGAGACACCGGCCATGAAACGGCTCGCTCGAAGCTTGCGCCGCCGGCGAACGCCGCGCGCGTCGAGGGCGTCGAGCACTGGACGCACAAGGGCCAGGTCCGACTGTTTCTCTGGGAGAAATTCGTCGACTCGCCGGAGGACAAGCCGCTGCTGTTGTTCGTCCATGGCTCGTCGATGGCGTCGCAGCCGACGTTCGACCTGACCGTTCCGGGCCGCCCCGACTCGTCGGTCATGGACTGGTTCGCGCGCCGCGGCTTCGCCTGCTGGTGCGTCGACATGGAGGGTTATGGCCGCTCGGACAAGTGGCGCGACACAACCGCCGACATCGCCAACGGGGCCGACGATCTCGACGCGGCGACCGAGTACATCCTGAAGGCGCGCAGCGCCGCCCGATCGATGGTCTACGGGATTTCGTCGGGCGCGCTGCGCGCCGCATTGTTCGCGCAGCGCCATCCGGGGCGGGTCGAGCGGCTCGCGCTGGATGCTTTCGTCTGGACGGGCGCCGGCGCGCCAACCCTCGAGCAGCGCCGGAAGAAGCTACCCGAATTCCTCGCCGCCAGGCGGCGCCCGATCGATCGCGCTTTTGTGCATTCTATTTTCGAGCGCGACCATCCGGACACCGCCGACAAGCGCGTCGTCGACGCTTTCGCCGACGCGATTCTCGCGCTCGATGACTCGATGCCCAACGGAACCTACATCGACATGTGCTCGAAGCTTCCGCTCGTCGATCCGTCACGGCTGAACATGCCGACGCTGATCATGCGCGGCCAATACGACGGCATCGCCGCGCTCGACGACCTGATCGAGTTCTTCAAGCGCCTGCCGCATCCGGACAAGCAGTTTTCGATCATGCCCGGCATATCGCATGCGAGCTTCCAGCAAAAGAACTACCTGATCGCCTACCACATCCTGCACGCGTATTTCACCCAGCCGGCGCCGCAATATGTCGGACCGGTGGATTGACCGCGTGCGGCGCCGGCACGCCCGATGAAGCTCGCCCCCGACGACCTCGCCGCGATTTCGATGCGCACGCTCGAGCATTATGACCAGCGAGCGCAGAGCTTCTGGGAAGGCACGCGTGATCACGACGTCAGCCAGAACATCGGGACGCTTCTGAAGCATATCGAAGGCGAACCTCCGTTTGCGATTCTCGACCTGGGCTGCGGGCCCGGGCGGGATCTCAAGGCGCTGCGCGATCTCGGCCATGCGCCGATCGGGCTGGAAGGATCGGCGCGGTTCGCGGCGATGGCGCGCGAGTACAGCAGGTGCGAGGTGTGGGAGCAGGATTTCCTCAGCCTCAACCTGCCGGCGCGACGTTTCGACGGCGTTTTTGCCAATGCCGCGCTGTTCCACGTGCCGACGCAGGAACTGCCGCGCGTGCTTCGGGAGATCCGTGCAACGCTCAAAACGCGCGGCGTATTGTTCAGCTCGAATCCGCACGGCGACGACAGCGAGGGTTGGAGCCGCGGGCGCTACGGCGCCTATCTTCGCCACCAGACCTGGACCGACTATCTCGCCAGCGCCGGCCTGGTCGAGATCGAGCACTACTACCGTCCTCCCGGCCTGCCGCGCGAGCAGCAACCCTGGCTCGCCACAGTCGCCCGAGCGCCGTGAGCGTGCGCATCGCGCCCGAAGAAGTCGAGTTGACCGCCGTGCGCGCGCAAGGTGCCGGCGGGCAGAACGTCAACAAGGTTTCGAATGCCGTGCATCTGCGTTTCGACGTGCGGGCCTCGAGCCTGCCCGAAACCGTCAAGGCGCGCCTGCTTGCGCACAGCGACCGGAGGATCACCGCGGACGGCGTCGTCATCATCAAGGCGCAGCGTTATCGCAGCCTCGACCAGAATCGCGCCGACGCACTGGCTCGCCTGCAGCGCCTGGTCGACGGCGCGGCCGCTGTTCCGCGGCCGCGCAAGCCGACCAAGCCGAGCGCGGGCTCGCAGCGGCGGCGAGTCGACAGCAAGGTGCGACGCGGCGAGATCAAGGCGGCGCGGCGGCGCGTCGTCGACGATTGAAACGCCGGCGCAGCTTCACGCGTCGGCGAACAGGCAGGAAACCAATGTCCCGGTGACCGCAGTCCAGCTGAAATCCCGATGCACACGCGAGGCGCCGCGCTCGCCCATCTTCTCCCAGGTCTCGCGATCACGCGCCGCCGCCGCCATCAGCTCGAACAAGTGCTCAGGATCGGGCGCGAGCGCCTCGCCGACGCAGTCCTCGCTCAGGCGCGGCCGGTCCGGTTCGCTGCGGATTCTTCCGCAGGATGCCGCATCGGTGAAATCGTCGGTAGGCCCGCCGGAAGTGCAGATGACCGGCACGCCGCAGGCCGCGGCTTCGAGAACCGGAAGGTTGAAACCCTCGGCGCGGTAGGGCGCGATGTAGACGTCGGCCGCGCGATACAGGTCAGCCATCTTGGCGCATGAATAGGTGCCGCCGGTGTAGATCATGCGGCGGATCACGGTTTCGCGCGCGGCAGCAGAGATCTCGTTCAGCGCCGCCTTGACGAAATCCCTCGATGGAAACAGGCCGTCGGCCCCCTTGAGCAGCAGGCGGACGTCGGGTTCGGCCGCAGCAACGCGCGCGAACGCAGCGAGCAACAGATCGATACCCTTGTTCGGCGTCATTGCGCCGACCGACAGAAAGACCCGCTCGTGGTCCTCGATTTGCAACGCCGCGCGCGCTGCCGCGCGGCTGGCGGCATCGGCATGCAGCACGTCCGGATCGATGCCGTGCGGAACGACGTGGATACGGGAAAGAGGAATGCCGAAGCGCTGGTAGGCCGGCACGCACCAATGCGACGGTGTGACGATGTCTATCGTCTCGGGCAGGTCGTCGGCTGACGATAATCCACCTCGCTGCTGCTCCTGCAAGACCCGGTATTCCGGCGTACCGAAGACGAACTTGCGGCCGTGTCGCGGCGCGGTGAAGTCGCTTTGCTCCGCGCGCATGCTGAACGTCGCCTCCGGCACGAATCCGGCGTCGGGGGCGCGCAATCCCGCAAGGCCGAGTTCGTCCGCGGCCGACACGATGCCACGGGTTGCCTTCCAGGCCGGATCGAAATAGGGAAGATCGCGGAAACGCAGGTCGATGTCGCCGCGCCGCAGCAGGCACAGGCAATGCGCCTGGGCCACCAGCGCGTACGAGTGATGGATGAATCGCCAGCCTTCGAACTGCAGGCGCCGCCGCGCGTGGCCCGCCGCGATATCCATGCTGACACCTTGCCGTCGACCCTGCGGGCTGATCGGAAACCCCGTCGCCCGAAGAGCTTAGAACAAAGGCGTTCCCGCGCCAAGCCGCTTCGCGGGTCGGTGCGCGGCCGGTCGCGGCGCGGCCGGTTGACAGCGCTTGCCCGATGATCGCATTGTGTCGTTGATCGAACGCCCGGACGGTGCGCCGGGCCGGCGAAGGAGTCACCAAAATGCAATTGAACGCGCAGCAGATCGAACGCTTCGACCGCGACGGCTATCTTTTCTTCGATTCGCTGTTCACGCCGCGCGAAATCGCGGTGCTGCGGGACGAAGTGCCGCGGCTCTACGCGCAGCGGCGAATCGAGAACGTACGGGAAAAGGGCAGCGACGCGGTGCGCTCCAACTTCGCCGCGCACCTGTACAGCGCGCCGTTCGCGCGGCTGGCGCGCCATCCCCGGATGATCGAGCCGGTCGTCGCGCTGTTCGGCGAGCCCGTTTACATGCACCAGTTCAAGATCAACGGCAAGATGGCTTTCGACGGCGATGTCTGGCAGTGGCACCAGGATTTCGGGACCTGGAAGAACGACGACGACATGCCCGAGCCGCGGGCGATGAACATCGCGATATTTCTCGACGAGGTCAACGAGTTCAACGGTCCGTTGATGTTCATTCCCGGGAGCCACAAGCTCGGCGTCATCGATGCCGAGCACGATACCTCGACGACCAGCTACCCGCTATGGACGATCAACCACGCGACGATCGCGAGCCTGGTCGAGCGCGGCGGCATCGTCGCGCCGAAGGGACCGG
>DATASF010000170.1:0-15791 GCA_036269335.1 Casimicrobiaceae bacterium | reverse complement strand
CAGCTCCTTGTTGGGCCGGTGGCCGCAGCGCTTGGCGCCGACCTGATCTTCGATGTGCATCGCCGCCGCGCCGGCCTTGACCAGCGAACGCACGGTGCGCGCCACGTTGAATGCCGACGCGCCGAACCCGGTGTCGGCGTCCACCAGCAGAGGCAGCGAGGACGCGTCGGTGATGCGCTGGACGTCGGTCAGCACGTCGCCCAGCGTCGAGATTCCGAGGTCCGGCAGCCCGAGCGAGCCGGCTGCGACGCCGCCGCCGGACAGATAGAGCGCCTGGTAGCCGGTCTTTTCGGCGAGGATCGCATGGTAGGCGCAGATGGCGCCGGGAACCTGCAGCGGGTTTTCGCGCGAGAGCGCCGCACGGAATCGCGAGCCGGGCGAAGCTGCGTTCATCCGAGTAGCGAGGCGACGCCGGCGCGCTCTTCCTCGAGTTCCTTCAGCGTGGCGTCCATCTTTTCACGCGAGAAGGCGTCGATCTCGAGTCCGGTGACGCGCTGGTACTCGCCATTCTCCGTCGTTACCGGGACGCCGTAGATGACGTCCTTGGGGATTCCGTAGCTGCCATCCGACGGCAGGCCCATCGTCACCCATTTGCCGCCGCTTCCGGCGATCCAGTCGCGCATGTGGTCGATCGCGGCATTGGCAGCCGACCCAGCCGACGAAAGGCCGCGTGCCTCGATGACCGCGGCGCCACGCTTGCCGACCGTCGGCAGGAAGACCGTGCGGTTCCAGTTCTCGTCGTTGATCAGCTCCTTCAGCGATTGGCCGTCGGCGGTCGCAAATCGATAATCCGGATACATGGTCGGCGAATGGTTGCCCCAGACGATCAGCTTGTCGATCGATCCGACCGGCTTGCCCGACTTGGACGCGAGCTGCGACAGCGCGCGGTTGTTGTCGAGACGCAGCATCGCGGTGAAGTTTTTCTGCGGCAGCCCCCTGGCGGACTTCATCGCGATATAGGCGTTCGTATTAGCCGGGTTGCCTACGACCAGCACCTTGACGGCGCGGCTGGCGACCGCATCCATCGCCTTGCCCTGCTCGATAAAAATCCTCGCGTTCTCCAGCAGGAGATCCTTGCGCTCCATGCCCGGGCCGCGCGGCCGCGCGCCGACCAGCATCGCGAGATCCGCGTCCTTGAAAGCCGACTTCGGGTCGCCGGTGCCGGACATGCCGGCGAGCAGTGGAAACGCGCAATCCTCGAGCTCCATCATGACGCCCTTGAGCGCGGCCTGGGCTTTGTCGATCGGCAGTTCGAGCAGTTGCAGAAACACCGGCTGGTCGCGTCCGAGCATGTCGCCGTTGGCGATCCGGAACAAAAGGCTGTAGCCGATCTGGCCGGCGGCGCCGGTCACCGCGATGCGGATGGGCTTTTTCATCGAGAGCTCCAGGACGGCGGGTTGGTTCGGGACGCTTATCGCGCCCCGGCACGCCACAGGCGAAAGGCCGTCGTCGGCGTGGCGCATCCCTGCAGGAAAATTCTACGGGCTTTGGCCGCCGGGTGTCAATTGACTCTTATGTAAGATATAAGATATAAAAGCCGCCGTAGCCGCCCCGTTGCGGGCGGCAGTTTGCGCCCCGGTATCGCCGATGCCCGCCGCCACCGCCCAGCACAGTCCCGCCTTCCGTCCGCTGTATCTGCAACTCAAGGATCTGCTCTTGCGCGACATGGAGGCGCGGCAATGGCGGCCTGGCGAGGCGCTCCCGAGCGAGATCGAGCTGGCCGCGCGCTTCGGCGTATCGCAAGGCACGGTGCGCAAGGCCATCGATGCGCTGGCCGCCGACAATCTGCTGATCCGGCGGCAGGGCAAGGGCACGTTCGTCGCGACGCACACCGAGGAAAAGTCGTCGACGTTCCGCTTCCTGCGCATCCGGCGCAGCGACGGCCGCGACGAATACCCGGCAAGCCGGCTGCTCGACGTGCGCCGAGGCAAGGCGTCGGCCGAGGTCGCGCGGCTGCTCGAGCTCAAGGCGTCGGAAGCGGTATTCGTCGTCCGCCGCGTGCTCGAATACGGCGGCGAGCCCGCCGTGCTCGACGACATCACGCTGCCCGCAGTGCTGTTCAAGGGGTTGACCCGCGCCCGCCTCGAAGCCTATCGCGGCTCGATGTACGGATTCTTCGAGACCCAGTTCGGCGTGCGCATGCTGCGGGCGCAGGAAAGACTGAAAGCGATCGCCGCCGACAGCGCGACCGCGGCGATCCTGAAGGTTCGCACCGGCGAGCCGCTGCTCGCGGTCGAGCGTGTGACCCGAACGTACGGCGAGCGCCCGGTCGAGTGGCGGCGCGGCCTGTGCAGCACGCGCCGCCACTACTATCTGAACGAGCTCGGCTGACGCCGCAGCGCCGCGCCGCCGCTGGCGAGCACCGGGCGAAACACGGTATAATTTGACCTGTGCACTTTTCGTGCACGGCCCTGGAGACCGCGCCGCAAGGAAGGGCCAATCACGAAAGACCAACGTCATGCCGTTTCCGACGGATTCGCGCCAAACGGCCGCTGCCTGCGCGGCGTGTCGAGCGTTTCCCGGCACGCGCGATGGCGGGGCTTCTGATGCCGAAGGCGACCGCCGGAGCGCCGATGTCCGATAGCGGACTCCCCGCGAAACTGCCTCGGGCCGCGCGTCCGGTATTCCTCAATCTGCTGGCGATACGCCAGCCGGTCCCCGCGATCGTTTCGATCCTGCATCGCCTGAGCGGCGCGGTGCTGTTTGTGCTCGGGATTCCGCTCGCGCTGTGGGCGCTCCAGCAAAGCCTGGCGTCGCCGCAGGCCTGGGCTGCGCTGCAGGCCGGCCTCGCCCATCCGGTCGCCAAGCTCGCGCTGCTCGGGCTGGTCTGGGCGTACCTGCATCACTTCTGCGCCGGTATCCGTTATCTGCTGCTCGACCTCCACATCGGCACCGAGTTGACGCCGTCGCGGCAATCGAGCTACGCGGTGCTCATCGTCAGTCTCGCGCTGACCGCGATCGTCGGAGCGCGGCTTTGGTGACGCGCATCATCGTCGGCGCGCATTACGGCTGGAAGGACTGGCTGGCGCAGCGCGCGACCGCGGTAGTCATGGCACTGTACACGCTGCTGCTGCTTGGCGTCGCGATGTATCAGGGCGGCATCGATTACGCGACGTGGACCGCGCTGTTCGCGCATCCGGCATTCCGCATCGCCACGCTGCTGTTCGGCCTGGCGCTGCTCTGGCATGCCTGGATCGGCATGCGCGATATCTGGATGGACTACGTCAAGCCGGCGGGTCTCCGGCTGACGTTGGAAGTGCTGACCGTCCTCGTTCTGATCGCCTACGCGGCGTGGCTGGCCGGGGTTCTGTGGGGACCGGGCCGATGAGTCTCGCCGTCCGCAAATTCGATGCCATCGTCGTCGGCGCCGGCGGCGCCGGCATGCGCGCCTCGCTTCAGCTCGCCGAAGCGGGCATGTCGGTCGCGGTGCTGTCCAAGGTTTTTCCGACGCGCTCGCACACGGTCGCCGCGCAGGGCGGGATCGGCGCCAGCCTCGGCAACATGGGCGAAGACAATTGGCTCTGGCACATGTACGACACCGTCAAGGGCTCCGACTGGCTCGGCGACCAGGATGCGATCGAATACATGTGCAGGATGGCGCCGCAAGTCGTCTATGAGCTCGAGCATTTCGGCATGCCGTTCGACCGCAACGCCGACGGCACGCTGTATCAGCGGCCGTTCGGCGGCCATTCGGCGAATTTCGGCGAGAAAGCGGTCCAGCGCGCGGTGGCCTCGGCCGAC
Source organism: Casimicrobiaceae bacterium (assembly GCA_036269335.1). Lineage (GTDB taxonomy): Bacteria > Pseudomonadota > Gammaproteobacteria > Burkholderiales > Casimicrobiaceae > PALSA-1003. Next base: position 12,050 of record DATASF010000170.1, on the reverse strand, counting down.
CGGACCGGGCACGCCATGCTGCACACGTTGTATCAGCGCAACGTTCGTGCGCGGACGCAATTTTTCGTCGAGTGGATGGCGCTGGACCTGATTCGCGACGCTCACGGCGACGTGCTCGGCGTGACGGCGCTGGAGATGGAAACCGGCGAGGTCATGCTGCTTCAGGCGAAGGCGACGCTGTTCGCCACCGGCGGCGGCGGCCGGATCTTCGCGGCGAGCACGAATGTGTTCATCAATACCGGTGACGGCCTGGGCATGGCCGCGCGCGCCGGCATTCCGCTGGAGGACATGGAGTTCTGGCAATTCCATCCGACCGGCGTGGCGGGAGCGGGCGTGCTGATCACCGAGGCCGTGCGCGGCGAGGGCGGCATCCTGCTGAACGCCAACGGCGAGCGCTTCATGGAGCGCTACGCGCCGAACCTGAAGGATCTTGCGTCGCGCGACATCGTGTCGCGCTCGATGGATCAGGAGATCAAGGAAGGGCGCGGCGCCGGTCCGCACAAGGATTACGTCTTGCTGAAGCTCGATCATCTCGGACCCGAGGTGATCATGAAACGGCTGCCGTCGATCCGCGAGATTGCGATCAAGTTCGCCAATGTCGATCCGATCCGGGAGCCGATCCCGGTCGTGCCGACGATCCACTACATGATGGGCGGGATTCCAACCAATTTGCACGGACAGGTCGTCGCTCCCGCTGACGGCGAGCCGAACGCCGTCGTCCCGGGCTTCTACGCGATCGGCGAATGCGCCTGCGTTTCGGTTCACGGCGCCAATCGCCTCGGCACCAATTCGCTGCTCGACCTGCTGGTGTTCGGCCGCGCCGCCGGAGATTTCATCGTCGGCCAGAACCTGCAGCGACAGGCCCACAAGCCGCTGCCGCCGCATGCCGCCGATGCCGCGCTCGCCCGCCTTGCGCGGCTCGACAGCGCGACGACCGGCGAGCAGGTCGCCGATGTCGCGGCCACGCTGCGCCGCACCGTGCAGACGCATTGCGGAGTCTTCCGCAACCAGGCGCTGCTCAGCGAGGGTGTCGCCAGGATTCTCGAGCTGGAGCGCCGGGTGCAAAGAGTCGCGATCCAGGACAAGAGCCGCACGTTCAATACCGCGCGCGTCGAGGCGCTCGAGCTCGACAACCTGATCGAGGTCGCCAAGGCGACGATCGTATCGGCGGAGGCACGCCGGGAGAGCCGCGGCGCGCAGGCGCGCAGCGACTATCCGAACCGCGACGACGCGAACTGGCTGAAACACACGCTCTGGTTCCGCGACGGGAACCGGCTCGAATACAAGCCGGTCAACATGAAGCCGGTCTCGGTCGACGCCTTCCCGCCGAAGACGCGCACTTATTGAAGCCAAACTGATGAAGTTCCGCATCTACCGCTACGATCCGGCCAAGGACAGCGCGCCTTACATGAAGGATTACGACGTCGAGCTCGATCCGCACGACCGGATGCTGCTCGATGCGATGATCCGGCTGAAGGCGGTCGACGACACGCTGTCGTTCCGCCGCTCGTGTCGAGAGGGTGTGTGCGGGTCGGACGCGATGAACATCAACGGCAAGAACGGACTGGCCTGCATCACCAACCTGCGCGAGCTTTCCGAGCCGATCGTCCTGCGTCCGCTGCCGGGCCTGCCGGTGATCCGCGACCTGATCGTCGACATGAGCCAGTTCTTCAAGCAGTATCATTCGATCAAGCCTTACGTCGTCGACGACACGCCGCCGCCGGAGAAGGAGCGGCTGCAGTCGCCGCAGGCGCGCGAAGAGCTCGACGGACTGTACGAATGCATCCTCTGCGCCTGCTGCTCGACCGCGTGTCCGTCGTTCTGGTGGAACCCCGACAAGTTCGTCGGCCCGGCCGGGCTGCTCGCCGCCTACCGTTTCATCGCTGATTCGCGCGACCAGGCGACCAGCGAGCGGCTCGACAACCTGGACGATCCGTACCGGCTGTTCCGCTGCCATACGATCATGAACTGCGTCGACGTCTGTCCGAAGGGCCTGAACCCGTCGGCGGCGATCGGCAGGATTCGCAGTCTGCTGGTCAAACGAGCGGTCTGAAAGTCATGCGTGGATAACCGGCCCGCGCTTGCGACGCCCTGCGAGCCATCTGTGCCGGCCGGCGAGCGGCCGATGCAGGACGGCGTCGATGTGCGCTGGCTCGCGCGCCTGCGCTGGCGCTGCCGGCGCGGCATGCTGGAGAACGATCTGATCCTCGAACGATTTCTCGATGCCCGCGCCGCCACGCTGACCGCGGCCGACGTCGCCGCGCTCGACCTGCTGCTCGACTACAGCGACAACGACCTGTGGGACCTCCTGTCCGGCCAAACGGAGCCCGCCGACGTTTCGCTGCGTCCGCTGGTCGGATGCCTGAGATCCATTTGAGGACACGACGGGACGCCCCGCCGGTCCATTCGTGACCGCTGCCTGGAGCCATATGCCATGACCGACCGCAACGCGACACTGAACTTCGGCGACAGCACCCCGCCGATAAGCTTTCCGGTGCTGCCCGGGACGATCGGCCCCGAGGTGATCGACATCCGCGCGCTGTACGGCAAGACCGGCAAGTTCACCTACGACCCGGGATTCCTCTCGACGGCCGCGTGCGCGTCGACGATCACCTACATCGACGGCGACAAGGGCGAGCTGCTCTACCGCGGCTATCCGATCGAGCAGCTTGCCGTGCAGTGCGATTTCCTCGAGGTCTGCTATCTGCTGCTTATGGGCGAACTGCCGAACGCGAAACAGAAGGACGAGTTCGTGCAGATGGTGACGATGCACACGATGGTGCACGAACAGATGAGCCAGTTCTTCCGCGGGTTCCGGCGCGACTCGCATCCGATGGCGATGCTGGTAGGCGTAACCGGCTCGCTGTCGGCGTTCTATCACGATTCGCTCGATATTACCGACGCGCATCACCGCGAGGTCTCGGCGATCCGCCTGATCGCCAAGCTGCCGACGCTGGTGGCGATGTGCTACAAGTACACGATGGGGCAGCCGTTCGTGTACCCGCGCAACGAGCTCTCCTACGCCGCGAACTTCATGCGCATGATGTTCTCGGTGCCATGCGAGGAGTACAAGGTCAACGATGTCCTGGTCCGCGCGCTGGACCGCATCTTCACCCTGCACGCCGACCACGAGCAGAACGCGTCGACGTCGACGGTGCGGCTCGCCGGCTCGTCGGGGGCCAATCCGTTCGCTTGCATCGCGGCGGGCATCGCCTGCCTGTGGGGACCTGCCCACGGCGGCGCCAACGAGGCCGCGCTCAACATGCTCGAGGAGATCGGCGACGTGTCGAGGATCGGCGACTTCATCAAGCGCGCCAAGGACAAGAATTCCGGCGTCAAGCTGATGGGCTTCGGCCACCGTGTCTACAAGAACTACGACCCCCGCGCCAAGCTGATGCGGGAAACCTGCTACGAGGTTCTCGAGGAGCTGGGCTTGCACGACGATCGACTGTTCAAGCTGGCGATGGCGCTGGAGAAGATCGCGCTCGAGGACGACTATTTCGTCTCGCGCAAGCTCTATCCGAACGTCGACTTCTACTCGGGCATCGTGCAGCGCGCGATAGGCATCCCGGTCAGCCTCTTCACCGCGATCTTCGCCCTGGCGCGCACCGTCGGCTGGATCGCGCAATGGAACGAGATGATTTCCGACCCCGACCAGAAGATCGGCCGTCCGAGGCAGCTCTACACCGGCGCGACGCGGCGCGAGGTCGCGCCGATCGCCCAGCGCTAGGCCCTGGCGCTTGCGCCGCGGCGGTCCCGCCCCGATATAGGTGAAGCCATGAGCATGATGAGGGAGTTCGAGGAGACCAGCACGCTGTTCGGCGGCAACGCGCCGTTCATCGAGGACCAGTACGAGAGATACCTGGGTGATCCGGGCGCCGTCAGTCCCGACTGGCGCGCGTACTTCGACACGCTGCGCGGAGGCGTCGAAGACGTCCCGCAGGCGCCGGTCGTCGAGTCGTTCATCCAGCTGGCGAAGAACCGCCGGCTCGCCGCGCCGATGGTCGACGCCGCGGCGATGCACAAGCAGGTACTGGTGCTCCGGCTGATCAGCAAATTCCGCACCGTCGGATTCTTCCAGGCCGACCTCGATCCGCTGCAGCGCGCCGAGCGACCGTACATCGCCGATCTCGACGTCGAGACCTACGGCTTCACCGACGCCGATTTCGACACCGATTTCAACATCGGCTCGTACAAGGGCGCGCCTGGCGGCGGGAGCCGGATGCGCCTGCGCGAGCTGATCGCCGCGCTGCAGGAAACGTATTGCCGCACGTTCGGCGCCGAGTACATGTACATATCCGACACCACGCAAAAGCGCTTCATCCAGCAGCGCCTGGAGCCGCTGCGCTCGCGCCCCAGCTATGCGCCGGAGTTTCGCCGCCACATCCTGGAGCGGCTGACCGCTGCGGAGACGCTCGAGCGCTATCTGGGCACCAAGTATGTCGGCCAGAAGCGGTTTTCCCTCGAAGGTGGCGACACGATGATCCCGATGCTCGACCACCTGATCCAGAAGGCGGGCGCCGGCGGCGTGCAGGAGATGGTGATCGGCATGGCGCACCGCGGCCGTCTGAACGTGCTGGTCAATACGCTGGGCAAGATGCCGAAAGACCTGTTCGCCGAGTTCGAAGGCAAGCACGAAGTCGACCTGCCCGCGGGCGACGTCAAGTATCACCAGGGATTTTCGTCCGACGTGGTCACGCCCGGCGGCCCGATGCACCTGACGCTGGCCTTCAATCCGTCGCACCTCGAAATCGTCGACCCGGTCGTCGAAGGCTCGGTTCGGGCGCGCCAGGACCGGCGCAAGGATCCTACCTTCGACCAGGTGATGCCCGTGCTGATCCACGGCGACGCGGCGATCGCCGGGCAGGGCGTCGTGCAGGAGACGCTCAACCTGTCGCAGACGCGCGGCTACCGCACCGGCGGAACGATCCATCTGGTGATCAACAACCAGATCGGCTTCACCACGTCGGATCCCCGTGACACGCGCGGCACGCTCTATTGCACCGACGTCGCCAAGATGGTCGAGGCGCCGATATTCCACGTCAACGGCGACGACCCGGAGGCCTGCCTGCTGGCGATCGAGGTCGCGATCGAGTTCCGGCAGAAATTCGACAAGGACGTCTTCATCGATCTGGTCTGCTTCCGCAAGCAGGGACACAACGAGGCCGACGAGCCGATGATCACGCAGCCGCTGATGTACAAGCGCATTCGCGAACACCCGGGCACGCGGGCGCGCTACGCCGAACGGCTTGCCAAGGAAGGCGTGATCAGCGACGCCGACGCCGATGCGATGATCGCGACCTACCGCCAGGCGATGGACAAGGGCTTCCACACCAACACGACGATCCTGTCCAACTACAAGCCACCGTTCGCGGTCGACTGGGCCCGGTTCGTCGGACGACACTGGGCCGACGAAGCCGACACGACGGTGTCGCGGCAACGGCTGACCGAGCTTGCCGCGCGCGTGACCGATGTGCCGCCCAACTTCAAGCTGCATCCGCGCGTCGAGAAGGTGATCGCCGATCGCAAGGCGATGGGCGAGGGCGCGTTGCCGCTCGACTGGGGCATGGCCGAGACGCTGGCGTATGCGACCTTGCTGGACCAGGGGTATGGTGTGCGCCTGTCCGGCCAGGACACTGCGCGCGGGACCTTCTCGCACCGGCATGCGGTGCTGCACGATCAGAATCGCGAAAAATGGGACGCCGGCATCTGGGTGCCGCTGCAGCACATCCGGGAGGGGCAGCCCGAATTCGAAGCGATCGACTCGGTGCTGTCCGAGGAAGCGGTGCTGGGTTTCGAATACGGCTACGCGACCTCCGAGCCGAACAAGCTGGTCGCATGGGAAGCGCAGTTCGGCGACTTCGCCAACGGCGCGCAGGTCGTCATCGATCAGTTTATCGCCGCCGGCGAGGTCAAATGGGGCCGCGTCTGCGGCCTGACCTTGCTGCTGCCGCACGGCTACGAGGGCCAGGGGCCCGAGCATTCGTCGGCGCGGCCCGAGCGCTACCTGCAATTGTGCGCCGAGCACAACATGCAGGTCTGCGTGCCGACGACTCCGGCGCAGATCTTTCACCTGCTGCGCAGGCAGATGGTGCGCAATTTCCGCAAGCCGCTGATCGTGATGAGCCCGAAAAGCCTGCTGCGGCACAAGGAAGCGGTATCGACGATGGACGAGCTGGCTGCCGGCAAATTCCAGACGGTGATCGGCGACGTCGACCCCCTGGTCGCCAGCAACGTGCGGCGCGTCGTCGTCTGCAGCGGCAAGGTCTACTACGACCTCTCCGCCTATCGCCGCGAGCAGAAGATCGCCGACATCGCGATCATCCGGCTCGAGCAGCAATACCCGTTTCCCCATGCCGATTTCAAGCGCGAGGTCGCCCGTTATCCGAATGCGACCGAAGTGGTCTGGTGCCAGGAGGAGCCGCAGAATCAGAGCGCCTGGTACCGGCTCCGCGCGTACATGCGCGCCGATATCGGAGACAGGCAGGTGCTCGCGTATGCCGGCCGTCCGATCTCGGCATCACCGGCCGTCGGTTACCTGTCCAAGCATCTGGAGCAGCAGAAAGCCGTCGTCGAGGAAGCGTTCGCGGCCACGCTCCGGTCGGGAGAAATGGTGACCGCGCATTGAGAACGATGGCGGGCGCGAGACGAAACAAGCGTGCGGCGGCAAGCGTTCACGCAAACCGGCCCGGATGACAGGGATGGACGATGCTCATTGAAGTCAAAGTGCCGGTGCTCCCGGAGTCGATTACCGAGGCGACGCTGGTCGACTGGCACAAGAAGGCAGGCGACGCGGTAGCGCGCGACGAGAATCTGGTCGACATCGAAACCGACAAGGTGGTGCTCGAACTGCCGGCGCCGGATTCCGGCGTACTCACCGAAATACGGCGCGGCAACGGATCGACGGTCACTGCCCAGGAAGTGATCGCGGTGCTCGACACCGGGGCCAAGGCGTCGGCTCCGGCCGGCGCTGCAGCGGCGACGCCGGCCGCGCCTGCCGCGACCCCGACCGCGAATCCGCCTGCGGCAAACGCGCCGGCCGCGGCACAACCGGCCCCGGCTGCGGCCGGCGTCACCGCGCTGCCAGCGGCGCGCAAGATGATGGCCGAGCAGAACCTGAGCGCGTCCGACGTCGCGGGCACGGGCCGCGGCGGACGGATCACCAAGGAGGATGTGGCCGCCGCGACGCGGGCGTCGCCGGCGCCATCCGATAAACCGCAAGCTGCCGCCGCGGGAGCGCCGGCAGCGAAGGCGCCCGTGTCGGCGCCCGCCGTGCAATTGCCGGCAAGTCTCGGCGCGCGGCCGGAACAGCGCGTGCCGATGTCGCGGCTGCGCCAGCGGGTCGCCGAGCGGCTGGTGCAGTCGCAATCGACCGCCGCCATCCTGACCACGTTCAACGAAGTGAACATGGCGCCGCTGATCGAGCTTCGCAACCGCTACAAGGACCGCTTCGAAAAGGAATACGGCGTCAAGCTCGGTTTCATGGGCTTTTTCGTCAAGGCCGCGGTGCACGCTCTGAAAAAATTTCCGACGGTCAACGCGTCGATCGACGGCACCGACATCATCTACCACGGCTATTTCGACATCGGCATCGCCGTCGGCAGCCCGCGCGGACTGGTCGTCCCGATCCTGCGCGACGCCGACCAGATGCCGATCGCCGAAATCGAAAAGCAGATCGCCGACTTCGGCAAGCGGGCGCAGGACGGCAAGCTGACCGTGCAGGAGCTGACCGGCGGCACCTACACGATCTCCAACGGTGGCGTCTTCGGCTCGATGCTGTCGACGCCGATCATCAATCCGCCGCAATCGGCGATCCTCGGCGTGCATGCGACGCGCGAGCGGCCGGTCGTCGAAAACGGACAGATCGTCATCTGCCCGATCAACTACCTCGCGCAGTCGTACGACCACCGCATCATCGATGGCCGCGAGGCGGTGCTGTCGCTGGTGGCGATCAAGGAAGCGCTGGAGGATCCGGCGCGGATGCTGCTCGATCTGTGACCGGCGCGAAAGAACATGGCAGACGCATTTGACGTCGTCGTGATCGGCGCCGGCCCCGGCGGCTACACGGCGGCCATTCGTGCCGCGCAGCTCGGCTTCAAGGTTGCATGCATCGACGACTGGAAAACCGCCGAAGGCAAGCCCGCTCCCGGCGGCACCTGCACCAACGTCGGCTGCATTCCGTCGAAGGCGCTGCTGCAGTCGTCCGAAAATTACGAGCACGCGGGCCACGCCTTTGCCGAGCACGGCATCGAGGTCAAGGGTCTTGCGCTCAACCTGGCGCAGATGCTCGCGCGCAAGGACAGGGTCGTCCGCCAGAACAACGACGGCATCGTCTATCTTTTTAAGAAGAACAAGATCGCGTTCTTCAACGGCACCGGCAGCTTCGTCGCCGCGGACGCCAATGCCGGCTGGCAGATCGCGGTGTCCGGCACCGGAAACCAGACGCTCGCCGCGAAGCACGTCATCGTCGCGACCGGATCGAAGCCGCGTGCGCTGCCCGGTGCGCCGTTCGACAATCGATTGATCCTCGACAACGAAGGCGCGCTCGCAATCCCGGAGGTGCCCAAGACGCTCGGCGTCGTCGGCGCCGGGGTCATCGGCCTCGAAATGGGTAGTGTCTGGCGGCGCCTCGGCGCCGAAGTCACGGTGCTCGAGGCTCTGCCCGTTTTCTTAAGCGCCGCGGACGAGCAGGTCGCCAAGGAAGCCTGGAAGCAGTTCGCCAAGCAGGGCCTGTCGATCCGCCTGGGCTGCACGATCGGCAAGGTCACGGTGGACAAGAACGTCGCCGTCGAATATACCGACGCCGAGGGCAAGGCTCAGGCCGCGACGTTCGACCGCCTGATCGTGTCGATCGGGCGCGTGCCGCTTACCGCCGGTCTCAACGCGGAAACCGTCGGACTCAAACTCGACGAGCGGGGCTTTGTCGCCGTCGACGACGACTGTCGCACCAATCTTCCCAACGTCTGGGCGATAGGCGACGTCGTGCGCGGCCCGATGCTCGCGCACAAGGCCGAGGAGGAAGCCGTCGCCGTCGCCGAGCGCATCGCCGGCCAGCACGGTCACGTCGATTTCAACACCGTGCCCTGGGTCATCTATACGTCGCCCGAGATCGCGTGGGTGGGCCAGAACGAGCAGCAGCTGAAGGCCGCGGGCGTTTCCTACCGGGCCGGCACGTTTCCGTTCATGGCCAACGGCCGCGCGCGGGCGCTCGGCGACACCCGTGGCTTCGTCAAGCTGCTTGCCGACGCGAAGACCGACCGCGTGCTGGGCATGCACGCGATCGGTCCGCTGGCTTCCGAGCTGATCGCCGAGGGTGTCGTCGCGATGGAATTCGGCGCCGCAAGCGAGGATATCGCGCGCATCTGCCACGCGCATCCGTCGCTATCCGAGGTCACCCGGGAGGCGGCGCTGGCGGTCGACAAGCGCTCGCTCAATTACTAAGGCGCGAAGGATACTTCGTTCATGATCGTTATCGCCGTCTCATGAACGAAGCCGTAGCCGAAGCCTACGTTCCGGCTGCGCGCGAGGGTTCGCTGCTCGCCGGGCTCAAGCCCGAGCTCGACCGGCGCCGGATCGTCCTCGACCACGCGCAGCTCGGCGCTCTGGACCGGCTGCAGCGACTGCACGACGAGCTGGTCGAGTTCCGCCGGGCGAGGCTGTCGCTGCTGCGGCGCTGGTTCCACCCGCCGGTGCCTCCGCGCGGTGTCTATCTGTGGGGAAGTGTCGGCCGCGGCAAGAGCTTCCTGATGGACGCGTTTTATGCAGCGGTGCCGCTGCGGCGCAAGACCCGCGTTCATTTCCATGCGTTCATGAAAAGTGTCCACGACGAGTTGCGGACGCTGGTGCGCGAGGAAGACCCGCTGGCGACGGTCGCGGCGAGAATCGCCCGCCGCCATCGCCTGATCTGCTTCGACGAATTCCATGTGTCCGACGTCGCCGACGCGATGATCCTCGGCCGCCTGCTGACCGCGCTGTTCGACCGCGGCACCGTGTTCGTGATGACGTCGAACTACCGGCCCGACGACCTCTACCCGGACGGCCTGCAGCGGCAGAATCTGCTGCCGACCATCGCGCTGCTCAAGCAATGGCTGGACGTCGTCGAGGTCGACGGCGGCACCGATTACCGGCTGCGCGAGCTAGCGCAGGCGGCGGCGTACTATGTGACGCCGCCGGGCGCGGCCGACGCGAGGCTCGCCGCGCTGTTCGAGCGCATGCGTCCCGGTCCCGACGAGGATCCCCGGCTTGTGGTCGACTCGCGTGCGTTGAAGGCGAAAAAGCGTGCCGGCGGCCTCGTCTGGTTCGACTTCGCCACGCTGTGCGAAGGGCCCCGCTCGCAGATCGACTACCTGGAGCTCGCACGGCGCTTCGCGGTGGTCATCGTGTCGGACGTGCCGCGCCTGACTCCCGCCATGAGCAACGCCGCCCGCCGTTTCACCTGGCTCGTCGACGTGCTCTACGATCATCGGGTAAAGTTGCTGTTGTCGGCCGAGGTCGACGCCGCGGATCTTTATCGCGAAGGCGCGAACAGTCATGAATTCGCGCGCACCGTCAGCCGGCTGGCCGAAATGCGCACCCGCGAATACATGGCGCTGCCGCACATCGCCGGCGATGCCGCTCCCGCGCCGGACGCGCGGCCCGGCTAGAATGATTTCCAGCCGATGCGGTCGCTTGAGCATCGGTACAGACGCTGTCAGGAGGAGACACCCGTGCAGAAATTCAAGGCATACCGGACGTTCCAGGAGAACGGCGTCGTGTCGAGCCGATTTGTCGAGATGGGGCTCGACGAGCTCGACCCGGGAGACGTCGTGGTGAAAACCAAGTACTCGACGATCAACTACAAGGACGCACTGTCGTACAACGGCGCCGGCAAGATCATGCGCAAGTATCCGACGGTCGCCGGCATCGACATGGCGGGGACGGTCGACACCTCGGCAGATCCGCGATTCAAGCACGGCGACAAGGTGATCGTTCACGCCTACGACGTCGGCGTCGCGCATGACGGCGGCTACTCCGAATACGTGCGCGTGCCTGCCGACTGGGTCGTGCGCCGCTCGCCGAACATGACGGCGTTCGAGGCGATGACGCTGGGCACCGCGGGCTTCACCGCGGCGCAGGCGATCGAGGCGATGCAGCACAACGGCCTGACGCCGCGCAGCGGGCCGGTGATCGTCAACGGCGCGACCGGCGGCGTCGGCAGCGTGGCGATCGACGTGCTGTCGCGGCTCGGCTATCACGTCGTCGCGCTCACCGGCAAGGAAAAGGAGACCGATTACCTGCGATCGATCGGAGCGTCCGAGGTCGTTCTGCGCTCGAGCATCGATTTTTCCAAGGCGCGGCCGCTCGACAAGGCGACCTGGGCCGGCGGGATCGACAACCTCGGCGGAGAGGTGCTGGGCTGGATGCTGTCGACGATGAAGCAGGCCGGGTCGGTGGCCAGCGTCGGACTCGCGGCGGACTACAAGCTCAACACGACGGTGATGCCGTTCATTCTGCGCGGCGTGAATCTGCTGGGAATCAACAGCTCCGAGTGCCCGATGCCGCTGCGGCAAAAGCTGTGGGACCGGCTGGCCAACGAGTGGCGGCCGTCGCGCGTGCAGGCCCGGGTCGTCACGATCGACTTCGCCGACCTGCCGACGCACTTCGATGCCTTCCTCAAGGGCACGGTGCGCTGCCGCACGGTCGTGCGGGTCGGCGCCGACAGCGCGGGACTCTGATCTTCGGGCAAGCGATGGGTGGCTATGCCGAGGCGCACCGGCGCTCGCTCGCCGACCGCGATGCCTTCTGGCGCGAGCGCGCCGCGCTGATCGAATGGCAGACGCCGTTCGGCGAAGTCCTCGATTACAGCCGCCCGCCGTTCGCGCGCTGGTTCGTCGGCGGCCGGACCAACCTGTGCCATAACGCGATCGACCGGCACCTGGCCGAGCGCAGCGCGCAGCCGGCGCTGGTCTACATCTCGACCGAAACCGATACGCGGCGCAGCTACACCTATCGCGAGCTCGCAGCCGAGGTCAATCGCTTCGCGGCGATACTCAAAGCCCAAGGCGTCGGCC
>DATASF010000169.1:0-5656 GCA_036269335.1 Casimicrobiaceae bacterium | reverse complement strand
TTGGCCAGCACCGCGCCCGACCAGGCTTCGAGAAACTTGTTGACGATGCCGAGTCCCATCGCCGCGTACACGGTGCCGGCGAGCTGACCGACGCCGCCTAAGACGACGACCATGAACGAGTCGACGATGTAGCTCTGACCGAGGTCGGGACCGACGTTGCCGATCTGCGACAGCGCGCAGCCGGCGAGCCCGGCGATGCCCGATCCCAGCCCGAACGCCCAGGTGTCGACGCGGCGCGTCGGCACGCCGGTGCAGCTCGCCATCGCCCGGTTCTGAGTGACCGCGCGCACGAACAATCCCAGCCGGGTCCGGGTCAGCAGTAGCCACATCGAGAGCAGCACGAAGGCGGCGAAGCCGATGATCACGATCCGGCTCCAGGGAAGGACGACGCCGGTAATCGCTTCGATCCCACCGGACATCCAAGACGGATTTTCCACCTGCACGTTCTGCGCGCCGAAGATCGTCCGCACCGTCTGCATCAGGATCAGGCTGATGCCCCAGGTCGCGAGCAGGGTCTCGAGCGGCCGCCCGTAAAGGAAGCGGATGACCGTCCTTTCCAGGATCATCCCGACCAGCGCGGCAACGGCGAACGACACCGGCACCGCGGCGATCAGATAGGCGTCGAACCATTCGCCGAACCGGGAGCGGAAAATGTCCTGCACGACGTAGGTGCTGTAGGCGCCGATCATGATCAGCTCGCCGTGGGCCATGTTGATCACGCCCATCAGACCGTAGGTGATCGCGAGGCCGAGCGCCGCCAGCAGCAGGATGCTGCCCAGCGAAATGCCGCTGAAGACGCGGCCGATGATCTCCCCGGTCGAAAGTCTGCTCTGCACCGCGTGCAGCGACTTCTCGGCTTCGGCACGAACGTCGGCGTCGGCCTCGACGAATTGCCCGTCCTTCTGCTCGAGCACGCCCAGAAGCAGCGTCTTGGTGTTCGGGTTGTTGCTGCCGGAGAGTGCGCGAATCGCCGCCAGCCGCGTGTTGCGGTCGCTGCTCCCCAGCTGGATCGACGCCTGCGTCAGCACCAGCAGCGACTGGACTTCGGCATCGGTTTCCCTGGCCAGCGCCGCGCCGATCGCCGGCAGCATGTCGTCGTCGGCGCCGCTCTGCAGCTCCCTGGCCGCCGCCAACCGGACCGCGCGATCGGGCGCGTTGAGCCGGAACGAGGCGATCGCATTGATCAGCTGCTTGCGCACACGATTGTTGACGACGACGTCGTCGCGGCTCGCGGGCACCGGGACGACGGCGCTGCCGGTCAGAAGGTCGGTTGCGGTCGCGTCGGCGCCGGTGCCCTTGATCAGAAGCACCTGGGTGTCGGCGACCGTCTGCACGTCGCCGTTCAGCAGCGCCTGCAATATCGGCAGCGCCGCCGGGTCGCCGCCCGATACCAGCGCCTTGATCGCGTTCAGCTTGGCCTCGTTGTCGCCGAGAGCGAGGTCGCGGATCGCATCCGGCGGCACGGCGCCTGTCGCGCAATGCGTGATCGCTGACAGCGCCAGCGCGATGGCAAAACGCATGATCACCACTTCGGATCTCTCCTTGCCGGGCAACGAAAATGCGACTGGCGGCAGCGGGTGATCACGGGCCGCTGCCGCCAAGTCGGGACATCCACTGCCGCGCTACTTCTTGTCCGGCTCGTCCTTCTTCCCCTTGTTTTCCGGGATGTACGGACTCCACGGCGTCGCCTTGATCGGACCCGGCGTCTTCCAGACGACGTTGAACTGCCCATTGGCCTGGACTTCGCCGATGAACACCGGCTTGTGCAGGTGATGATTCTTTTCGTCCATCTTGATCGTGAACCCGTCGGGCGCCTTGAACGTCTGGCCTCCCATCGCGGCGATCACCTTGTCGACGTCGGTCGACTTGGCCTTCTCGACCGCCTGCTTCCACATGTTGATGCCCACGTACGCCGCTTCCATCGGATCGTTGGTCAGCGGCTTGTCGGCGTTCGGCAGCTTCGCCTTGACCGCGTACGCCGCCCATTTCTTCTTGAACTCGTCATTGGCCGGATTCTTCAGCGACATGAAGTAGTTCCACGCCGCCAGGTGGCCGACCAGCGGCTTGGTGTCGACGCCGCGCAGCTCTTCCTCGCCGACCGAGAATGCGACGACCGGCACGTCGGTGGCCTTCAGTCCCTGATTGCCGAGCTCCTTGTAGAACGGGACGTTCGAGTCGCCGTTGATCGTCGAGACGACCGCGGTCTTGCCGCCCGCGGAGAACTTCTTGATGTCGGCGACGATCGTCTGATAGTCCGAGTGGCCGAACGGCGTGTACTTCTCGTCGATGTCCTTGTCCGCGATGCCCTTGCTGTGCAGGAACGCGCGCAGGATCTTGTTGGTCGTGCGCGGGTAGACGTAGTCGGTGCCCAGCAGGACGAAGCGCTTGGCGCCGCCGCCTTCCTTGCTGAGCAGGTACTCGACCGCCGGTATCGCCTGCTGGTTAGGCGCAGCGCCGGTGTAGAAGACGTTCTTCGACAACTCTTCGCCTTCGTACTGGACCGGGTAGAAAAGCAATCCGTTCAGCTCTTCGAATACCGGCAGGACCGACTTGCGCGAGACCGATGTCCAGCAGCCGAAGACCACTGCGACCTTGTCCTGCGTCAGCAACTGCCGCGCCTTTTCCGCGAACAGCGGCCAGTTCGATGCCGGGTCGACGACGACGGGCTCGAGCTTCTTGCCCATCACGCCGCCCTTGGCGTTGATCTCCTCGATCGCCATCAGCGTGACGTCCTTGAGAACCGTTTCGCTGATCGCCATCGTGCCCGACAGCGAGTGGAGGACGCCTACCTTGATCGTGTCGGCGGCTTGCGCCGGCGCGCCCAGCGAGAGTCCGGCGGCGGCCAGCGTCGCCGTGATCGTCAGGCGTTTCAGAAAACTTCTTCGTTGCATGGTTTGGCCCCGTGTCGAATGATGACGTTTGCTCGTTGTTTCCCTGTGGGCAAGGCGCATCGGCCGCCGACCGGAACAATCCGAACGACCCATCGCCGGGTCGGTGCCACCTTGATGCCATGCGCTCCCCTGTGGTGCTTCGCACAATCCATGCCATGCGCGGACGACCAAGGCTAACGCGCTGTTTTTGCGCCGAAGGCCGCGCGATGACTCGCACAAAGGATCGGGATGCCGCAGTGCCCGCGCCGAACCGACGGCCCAATACGGTGCGCCGTTATCGGCAGCGCACTACTTTGGATCTTGGCGGGATGGCGTTGCTGTTTTGACCCACGCGGCGCGCGAATTCATTCGCCGGTGGCCGGCGCGCGCTCGCGTCTCGCGCCCAGCATGCCTCGCTCGACGACAAAGCGGATCACCGTATCGAGCCCCTCGCCGCTCTTCAGGTTGGTGAAGACGAACGGACGCTCGCCGCGCATGCGCCGCGCGTCGCGATCCATCACCTCCAGCGATGCGCCCACCATCGGCGCCAGGTCGATCTTGTTGATGATCAGGAGGTCGGACCGAGTGATGCCGGGGCCGCCTTTGCGCGGGATCTGGTCGCCTGCGGCGACGTCGATCACATAGAGCGTCAGATCGGACAACTCGGGCGAGAAGGTCGCGGCGAGATTGTCGCCGCCGCTTTCGACGAAAACCAGGTCGAGATTGCCGAAGCGCTGCGCCAGGCGGTCGACGGCTTCCAGATTGATCGACGCATCCTCGCGGATCGCGGTGTGCGGACAGCCCCCGGTTTCGACGCCGATGATACGGTCGGCGGACAGCGCCTCGTTGTCGACCAGGAAGCGCGCGTCCTCTTCGGTGTAGATGTCGTTGGTGACGACGGCGATCTCGTAGCGGTCGCGCAACGCGCGACACAGCGCGAGCGTCAGCGCGGTCTTGCCCGATCCGACCGGGCCGCCGACGCCGACGCGCAGAGGTTGCGAGATCGCCATGGGCAAGAGCCTAGGACCGGAACAGCCGGCTGTATTGCGTTTCGTGCCGGGCGCTGGCCAGCGCCAGCCCCGGCGCGAAGGTCGCGATGTCGTCGTCGGCAATCGTCCTGGCGCGAACCAGAGCCGGCGGAATCCGTGTCGCGAGATCCTTCAGCAGGCGCTGCGCGGCCAGCTGTCCGAGCGGCACCGACTTGATCGCCGCCATCGCCTGGTTCTCCAGCCACACCCAGAGATAGGCGGTCAGCGCGGGGACGGCGGCGATACGGAAACCGCAGGCCGCGAGCGCGAACGATGCCGGCAAGCTCAACGGCGCGCAGCGTCGTGCCGCTTCGAGCGCCGGCGGATCGAGCAGGTCCAGATCCGACGCCAGGCGCGCCAGCGAGCCGCCCATCTGCTCGGTTTCGGCGCGAAGCTCCGCGGTTTCGCGCGAGGCGCGAAACCAGGCGTTCCATTGTTCGAATCGGCGCCAATCGCCGCTCGCGGCCGAGTCGAGCAGCCGCCAGGCGACCGGCGCTTCGCCCTCGGCGACGACCAGGTCGAGCACGTCGCCGATCCACGCACAGGCGCTGGCCGCGTCGTGCACGGTGCCCTGGTCGACGACCGATTCCAGCGCCTGCGAATAGCTGAACCCGCCGATCGGCAGCGACGGGCTCGCGAGCTGCAGCAGCCGCAGCAGCGCGAGCCCCGGTTCGAGCGCAGGCGCGCCGTCCATCAGTGCTTTCCCCGCCGCAGCGCAAAGTCGTGGATCACGCCGGCATGCTTGGCTTCGCCCGAATGGTGCTGATGACCGGCGGCGTACGCGCCCGCTTCGGGCTCGAACGGCGCGGTCAACGCATGCGGCGCGAGTCCCAGGCCGGTCAACATCTGCGCCAGCACGTGGTCGGCGGCAAGGCGCAGCCAGTTCGGCCCGACCTGGACCGGTGTGTGGCGATTGCCCAGGTGATAGGCGGCGCGCGCGAGCAGCTCGGCGTCTTCGCAGCGCACTTCGATCAGCTCCTCGGAAGCCGCGCGGACGCGCACGACTCGTCCGTCGTCGGCGCGCAGGCAATCGCCGTCGCGCAATATCGTCCCGCGCTCGAGCAGGAGACCGATCTCCTCGCCGCCGCTGGCGATCGCGCGCAAGCGGCTCTTCTGTCGCAGCTCGAACGGAAGCACCAGCTCGGCATCGAACGCCGGCTGGGCACCGATGCGCTGGCGGATGTAAAGCATCGTCGCGGGCGCCTAGAACAGGAAATAGCGCTGCGCCATCGGCAGCACGCTTGCCGGCTCGCAGGTCAACAGCCTGCCGTCGGCGCGAACTTCGTAAGTCTCGGGGTCGACATCGATCTTCGGCATCGCGTCGTTCAGCTTCATGTCTTTCTTGCCGATCTTGCGAGTGTTCTTGACCGCGACCAGCGGCTTCGAAAGACCGAGGCCGGTGACCGCAGGGTTCTTCAGCGCTGCAGCGGAGACGAACGTCACCGACGTATGCGTCGCCTTGCCGAATGCGCCGAACATCGGCCGGTAATGGACCGGCTGCGGCGTCGGAATCGATGCGTTCGGATCGCCCATCGCGGCGGCGGCGATCATCCCGCCCTTGAGGATCAGTGAAGGCTTGACGCCGAAAAAAGCCGGCTTCCACAGCACCAGGTCGGCGAGCTTTCCCGTCTCGACCGACACGACGAGATGCCCGCAGCCGTGGGCGATCGCGGGATTGATCGTGTACTTGGCGACGTAGCGCTTGATGCGGAAGTTGTCGCTCGATGACGAATCCCCCGGCAGCCGCCCGCGCTGCCG
>DATASF010000168.1:0-9866 GCA_036269335.1 Casimicrobiaceae bacterium | reverse complement strand
CAGCGATGCCATGCCTGGCATGGAGCGCATCCTCTACGAAGTCAAAAAGGTCGTCGTCGGCCAGGTCCATTTTCTCGAGCGCGTACTGGTGGCGATGCTGGCGCAGGGCCACCTGCTGGTCGAGGGCGTGCCGGGACTGGCCAAGACGCTGACGGTCAAGACGCTGGCCCGAACCATCCGGGGCACGTTCCGCCGCATCCAGTTCACGCCCGACCTGGTGCCGGCCGATCTGGTCGGCACCCGCGTTTACAATCAGAAGACCAGCGAATTCGCGACCTCGTTCGGCCCGGTGTTCACCAATCTGCTGCTGGCCGACGAAATCAACCGCGCGCCGGCGAAGGTGCAAAGCGCGCTGCTCGAGGTGATGCAGGAATACCAGGTGACGATCGCCGGCGAAAGCCATCCGGTGCCGCAGCCGTTCCTGGTGATGGCCACGCAGAACCCGATCGAGACCGAAGGCACCTACCCGCTGCCCGAAGCCCAGGTCGACCGGTTCATGATGAAGGTCCTCGTAGGCTACCCGAGCGAGGCCGAGGAAACCGTCATCGTCAACCGCGTTACCGGCACGCCGGCCACGGTCACCGCAGTCGCAACGACCGAGCAGCTGTCCGAGCTGCAGCGCGAATGCCGCAAGGGCTACGTCGACCCGGCGCTGGTCCAGTACGCGGTGCGCCTGGTGTCGGCGACGCGCAACCCGGACCGCTACGGCATCGCCAACACGTCGAAATACATCACCTACGGCGCGAGCCCGCGCGCCACCATACACCTGGTCGAGGGAGCTCGCGCGCTCGCCTACCTGCGCAACCGCAACTACGTGCTGCCGCAGGATGTGATCGACATCGCGCCCGACGTGCTGCGGCACCGTCTGTCGCTGTCGTACGAGGCGCTTTCCGACGCTCTGACGCCCGACCAGATCATCCTGCGCATCATGAAGCACATCCCCGCCCCCGAAAAGCCGCTCGAGACTCATGTCAGAGTGGACGCCAACGCCTGACGCGATCCTGCGCCGCCTCGAGTGGACGGTGCTCCGCCGGCTCGACGGCCTGCTTCACGGCGACTATCGCACGCTGTTCCGCGGCTTCGGCGTCGATCTCGCCGACCTGCGCGAGTACGAATACCACGACGACGTGCGCCATATCGACTGGAACGTGACCGCGCGCCTGCAGACGCCTTATGTCCGCGTCTACAACGAGGAACGCGATATCACCGCCTGGTTCGTGCTCGACCTGAGCCCGTCGATCGATTTCGGATCGCAAACGGTGAACAAGCGCGCGGTGGCGACCCAGCTGGTCACCGTTCTGGCGCGCATGCTGACCCGGCACGGCAACCGCGTCGGCGCGCTGTTCTACGGCGACAGCGTCGATACGGTCATCCCGGCGCGATCGGGCCGCAGGCAGGTGCTGCACATCCTGCACAAGATGCTCGGCCGTCCTGAGGTCGCGCAATCGGACGCGACCCGGCTCGACGAATTGTTCCAGACCGCCTACCAAGTCATTGCGCGGCGCTCGCTGGTCTTTGTCGTGTCCGACTTCATCAGCCGCCCCGGATGGGCCAAACCGCTGGCGCAGCTCGCGCGCCGCCACGAGGTCATCGCCGTACGGCTCTACGATAATCTGGAGATGGACCTGCCGGACCTCGGGCTGGTCGTCATCCAGGACGCCGAGACCGGCGAGCAGATGCACGTCGACACCGGCGACCGGGCATTCCGCCGGCGCTTCGCGGCTGCCGCGGCGAAGCGCGAGGCCGAGCTGCGCACGGCTTTTCGCCAGGCCGGGGTCGACGCGCTGGAGCTCGCGACCGACGATGACCTGATGGATGCGATCCTCCGCTTCGCCGATTTGCGCAAGCGGCGGACCAGGCTCGCCGCCGGCGGCGCGGCTCTGCCGCAGCATATAGAGTACCGATGACTTTCCTCTGGCCGGCGATGCTCTGGCTCGGGGCGTTGATCCCGGTCGTGGTGGCCGCTTATGTGCTGATGCAGCGGCGGCGCAAAAAACAGGCGCTGCGCTTTGCCCGTCTCGCGCTGATCAGGGATGCGCAGGGACGGGCGCCGCGATTGCGCCGGCATCTGCCGCCGGTTCTGATGCTGCTCGCGCTGGCGCTGATGATCGTCGCGATCGCGCGTCCGGCTTCGGTGATCAGCCTGCCGTACCAGTACGAGACCGTGATCCTGGCGATCGACGCTTCCGGCAGCATGCGCGCCGCCGACGTTGCGCCTACGCGCATCGCGGCGGCGAGGGCTGCCGCAAGGAATTTCATCGCCGAGCAGCCTCGCAATACGCGGATCGGCGTCGTGTCGTTCGCCGCGACGGCCTCGATCGTGCAGGCCCCGACCTTGAATCGCGACGACATCGTCGCCGCGCTCGACCGCATCCAGCTGCAAAAGGGCACTGCGATCGGCAGCGCGATCCTCGTTTCGTTGAAGCTCATCTTCCCCGACGTGGAATTCGACCTGCGTTCGGCGAATCCGCGGCCGGGCGGCGGGCGCGAGTCCCAGCGCGGTGCGTCGCTTGACCCGACGCCCAATGCGAAGGCGCCCGCGGACAAGCCGTCGCCGGGCTCGTTCAAGTCGGCCGCGATCGTCCTGCTCACCGACGGCCAGACGACGGCCGGACCGGATCCGTTCGAGGCGGCGCGCATGGCGGCCGAACGCGGCGTGCGCGTCTTCACCGTCGGCGTCGGCACCGTCGCTGGCGAGGTCCTGGGCGCGGAAGGTTGGTCGATGCGCGTGCGCCTCGACGAGGACGCACTCAAGAACATCGCCGAGACGACCAGGGCCGAATACTTCCACGCCGGAACGGCGACCGATCTCTCGGGCATCTACCAGGCCCTTACCGCGCGCCTGGTGTTCGAAAAAAGGGCCACCGAGATTACCGCGCTGTTCGCAGCGGCCGCCGCCGTATTGGCGCTGCTGTCCGGCTTGTTATCGATGCTGTGGTTCAACCGCATCCTGTGAAGGTGCGCGCCAGAGGAGCACGCTGATGGCCGGCGCTCGATCCAGACGCAGCGCACGCAAGCCGCGCAAGCACGAGGTCAAGGCGGACCTCGCCAACTTCGAGCTGGCCAAGGCGCGCTCGTCGCTGAATCTGCAGATCTATGCCGACCGCGAAAAGATCGGCGAACTGGAGATCGGCCGCGGCTCGCTCTACTGGTACGGCCGGCGCAAGCAAAAGAGCAAGCGCATCGACTGGTCGCAGTTCGCCCAGATGATGGATCGCCTCGCGTACGGCGAGTAGAGTCCCTGCGCGCGCATCGCAACGCCCGGCAACCGCCGGATGCGATGCGGTCCGCTGGGCTACTTCTCAGCGAAACAGTAAAGCAGGCCGGCGCCGCCGGTCTTGCGCAAGGCTTCGTCGCTGCAGCCGGGCGTCGTATGCGCCGAATTCCACGACTTGCCCAGCACCGGATCGTTCGTCCCAAACCGGTTGTGGTGGCCCACCTGCACGGCCCCGTCAGTGCTGCTCGTCCAGTTGTGGCAGGTCCTGTCCGGGTCGGCCGGATAGGCGCTGCCGTCGGCCTGCGAACCGGTGAGAATGTCGTGCTTGTTCGGGGTATCGCCGCTGGCGGGAACGATCTCGCCTTTTTCCGTCAGCGCTGTTTCCTTGTTGAGGTTGTTGTCGCCGTGGAGCTCGGCAACGTTTTTTGCAATGACCACGCCCTTGACGTTCTGCCACGGGCCGCTCCCGATGCGGTCGCGCGCATTGACCGCCGGCTGCCCGGCCGAGGCGCTGGTGCTGAGGTAAGCGCGCCAGACGTGTCCGCCGGCGCCCGCAGCGGTGGCCAGCGCCTGGCAATGCCTGTCGGCACCCGCGAGTCCGCCGAGGTCCGCCCCCTTGCCGCCGCCGGTGCTGGTGATGAAAAAACTCATATCCGCCGCGCCGGCCGACGCGGCAAAGGCCAGACCCAATGCAAGCGCGGCCGTAGGGGCCGCCTGGAAGCGCTCGTTATTTTTCATCCCTTCCTCCGAAGTGTTGTTCGTGCCTTCGACACCGGCGTATGCAGGCAGCACGGACCGCGGCAAACACCGGCAGCGGGAATGATATTCCCATTCGCCCTGACGCCGGCCACCGATCCCGGTCCGGCGCGCTGGCCAGCAGGGGGTCTCTGGTGCCACAATCCGATCGAAGCAGGGTGACGGCAGCGGTGCCGGGACGTCGTCCCGACCGCGGCGCAAGGGAGGCTCGATGAAACTTGGTGCGCCGTCGCTGGCGCTGGCAGGGTTCTTTCTTGCGTGCTCGTCCGCGGTCGCGCAGGGTCAGCCCGCGAACACCGCCCCGGCGCCAGCGGCTGCGCTTCCGGAGGTGTCCGCGCCGCCGCCTCCGCCGACCGACCGCCGGCGTGACGCCCATCCGGACGCGCGCGTATGCCTGGAGTTTCCGACCGCACTCCAGGTGATCGCGTGCGCAGAGAAGTACCGCCCGCCCAAGAGGCGATAGGCGCCGGCGGTTGCCATCAGCGACACCCGCGCCACT
This sequence comes from Casimicrobiaceae bacterium, assembly GCA_036269335.1. Taxonomy (GTDB): domain Bacteria; phylum Pseudomonadota; class Gammaproteobacteria; order Burkholderiales; family Casimicrobiaceae; genus PALSA-1003. The sequence continues at coordinate 5,394 of DATASF010000168.1, read as the reverse complement.
GTGACTCCGCCGTTGACGTCCCGCTCGCGCTTTTCGCTGCAAAGCTTCGAGGTGATTGCGCTGCTTTGCGTCGCGCACGCGTTGATCGTCCTGTTGCTGTGGACCGTGCATTCGTTCGCGAACATGTCGCTGCTCCCGGGGCAGGTCTGGCTGGCGCTGGCGTGGCTTTGGCTGGTCTGGCCGCTGTTGCTGGTGCTGCATCCGGCCGGTACGCCGCGGCGCATTTTCGTCCCGGTGTTCATTGGCGTCGTTCTGATCGCGCCATGCGTGGCGACGATCTTCCTGTTCACCGCCTGGGCACTGGACGGAAGCGCGCGGTAGCGAGGCGCGTGCCGACGGTTTCGCCAGGGCTTTCCCCGCCCGATAGGCGCTCCCCCGTTTGGGAGCTAAAATCTCCCCGTGGGCACCCGCGCGCTGAAGTTGATGGTCATTCTGCTTTGCCTCATCAACGCGGCGATGTGGCTGTTCTACACCGAGTCCGCGCTGATGGCGATGCTGTGGGGCGCGGTCGCCATCGGATTTTTTGTCTGGATCCTCGACGATACGCGCAGAGGCGCACCGCGCTGAACGAAGGACCGGTTCAGCTGTAACAGTCGAGGCGAGGAGCGCGCAAGCCCGGGACATATCCGATGGGGCAATTCGACCTGACAACGCAGTGGCAGCTCGAATCGGCGATCGATCGCGTCTGGGAGGCGATCGTCGCGGTAGAGAAGTGGCCGCACTGGTGGCGCTTCGTGCACGCGGTGGAGGAGCTGGAGAAAGGCGGTGCCGACGGTCTGGGCGCGCTGCGCAATTACACCTGGTCGAGCAAGCTGCCGTACCGGCTGACTTTCGCGATGCGCGTGACCGCGGTGACGCGGCCGACTTACCTCGAAGGCGTCGCCGTCGGCGACCTCAGCGGCAGCGGCCGCTGGCGGCTCGCGGCCGAAGGCGGCACGACCCGCGTCCGCTACGATTGGACCGTTTTCACGAACAAGCGCTGGATGAACGCGCTGGCCCCGCTGCTGGAGCCCGCCTTCCGCTGGAATCACCATCAAGTGATGGCCGAGGGTGGTCGCGGGCTGGCGAAATATCTGGGAGTTCGCCTGCTCTCGAATGAAGCCGCGGCCGCGCGCTAGGCGCCCGGACGCGCAGACAACAGCCCTGTCGCGTCGTTGACGCGCCGCGTCGGACGCTGCAGAGTCTCAACGCCTGCCGTGCAGGCAAAGGAGTCGCCATGAGCCAAGGTGTGCGCAAAGTCGATTACTTCCATGTGATGGTGCCCAACAAGCCGGGGCGCGGCGCGCGAGTGCTGGCGGGTCTTGCCGCCGAGCGCGTCAATCTGCTGGCCTTCTCGGGCTTTCCCAACGGCAGCAAAGGGCAGCTCGATCTGATCCCGCAGGACAGCGCCGCGCTGCGCCGCGCCGCGCGCAAGCTCGGCCTCGACTTGAGCGCCAGGAAGACCGGCTTTCTGGTGCAAGGTGCTGACAAGGTCGGTGCAATGACCAAGCTGCTGGACACGCTGGCGGCGGCGAAGATCAACATCACGGCGATGGATGCGGTCACCGCAGGCGGGGGCCGATACGGAGCGATCTTCTGGGTCAAGCCGAAGGCGGTCGCCAAGGCCGCGCGGCTGCTGCGCGCGCGCTGACCGGTCGCGCACGGCAACTCGGGTTCGCGGCCGCAAGGGAGCTGGCGTCCGCGATCGTTGCCGTGATCGGATAGAATGCGCCGATGGAACCGCTTGCTCCTGCCCGGCGCCGCGCGCTTCGCGCCAAGGCGCACCACTTGCATCCGGTGGTGAGCATCGGTCAACACGGGCTGACGCCGGCGGTACTGCACGAGCTCGACGTCAACCTGCTCGCGCATGAGCTGATCAAGGTCCGGGTGTTCAGCGACCTGCGCGACGAGCGCGATGCCATGCTGCAACGCATCTGCGCAGCGCTGGACGCGACGCCGGTCCAGCATATCGGCAAGCAGCTTGTGCTGTGGCGCCAGGGGCCCGAGAAGCCGGCAGCCGCGGTACCGCGGCCCAAGGAAGCACCGCGCGCCGCCGGCAGCCGGCGCACTCGCGAGCCTGCTCCCGGCGAGCCGCGCGGCAAGCGGCGCCCCGCAGCGCGTCCGACGAACAAGACGATGGCCAAATCCACTCCGCAAGCCCGCCATCCGCGGACGCCGACGGCGCGCACCACCGCGCGTCCGCCCGCTTCCGGCGCCCCGCGGCCGCCCGCCGCGAAGCCGCCGGGCGAACGGGCGCGCCGCCGTCGCGGCAGCGGCTGAACCCTTTTCAACCTCCGGAGGTACGCATGGGCCCCGTCAAGATCCTCGCCATCATCCTGATCGTTGCCGGTGTCCTCGGCCTCGCGTACGGAACCTTCACCTATACGAAGGAAACGCATACGGCCAACGTCGGGCCGCTGACGCTGTCGGTCAAGGACAAGGAAACCGTCGACATCCCGCTTTGGGCCAGCGTCGGCGCGATCGCCGCCGGCATCGTGCTGCTGGTCGTCGGACGCAACAAGTAGGCCGCAGCAGCGGCGCGCTTCGCGCCCGTCGTCAGACGTAGCGGACCGCGAGCACCTCGTATTCGCGCAGGCCCGCGGGTGCTTTCACCTCGGCGGTGTCGCCGGCGTGCTTGCCGATCAGCGCGCGCGCGATCGGAGAGTTCACCGATATCTTGCCGGCCTTGATGTCGGCCTCGTCGTCGCCGACGATCTGGTAGCAGACGCGGTCCCCGGACGCGTGGTCCTCGAGGTCGACTGTCGCGCCGAACACGACGCGGCCGTCGGCATCGATCTGGGCCGGGTCGACGATCTCTCCCTGCGCGAGCATCGTCTCGATGTCCCTGATCCGCACCTCGAGGAAGCCCTGGCGGTCCTTCGCCGCGTCGTACTCGGCGTTTTCCGACAGGTCGCCATGCGAACGTGCCTCGGCGATAGCGACGATCGCCGCCGGGCGGTCGACGGTCTTCAGGCGCCGGAGCTCCTCCTTGAGCTTTTCCGCGCCGGCCTTGGTCAGTGGTGTCCTGCTCATATTGAATTCTCGTTCCTAGTGCAATCGTTGCTGCAGCGCCTGCATCGAGTAAGGCACCAGCTCCCTCATCTCCTGGATGCCCAGTGCCGCAGCGCGCGCGCCCGCCATCGTCGTGTAGGTCGGGATCTGGTCGTTGAGCGCCGCGCGCCGTATCGCGTAACTGTCCTGGATCGCGCTGCGCTTTTCCTCCACGGTGTTGATCACGAGCGCGATTTCGTCGTTGAGCAGCATGTCGACGATGTGCGGCCTGCCCTCGGCGACCTTGTTGACCGCGGACACCGGTACGCCCGCGGCCGCGAGGGCCGCCGCCGTGCCCCGAGTCGCCACCAGCGTGAAGCCCAGCGCGGCCAGGATGCGCGCCACTTCGATCGCGCGCGGCTTGTCCGGGTTCCTGACGCTGACGAACACCTTGCCGCTCCGCGGCAGGCGCACGCCGGCGGCAAGCTGCGACTTGACGAAGGCCTCGGCGAACGATTCGCCGACGCCCATCACTTCGCCGGTCGACTTCATCTCCGGGCCGAGGATGGTGTCGACACCGGGGAATTTGATGAACGGGAAGACGGCTTCCTTGACCGAAAAGTACGGCGGCACGATCTCGCGCGTAATGTCCTGGCTCGCCAGCGACTGGCCCACCATGCAGCGCGCGGCGATCTTGGCCAGCGGCCGTCCGGTCGCCTTCGACACGTAGGGCACGGTGCGCGACGCGCGCGGATTGACTTCGAGCACGTAGACGACGCCCTCGCCGTCGCTGCCCTGCGGAAACTGGATCGCGAACTGGACGTTCATCAGGCCGACGACTTCGAGGCCATGCGCCATCGCGACCGTCTGCCGGCGCAACTCGTGCTGCAGCGCCGGCGAGAGCGAGAACGGCGGCAACGTGCACGCCGAATCACCCGAGTGCACGCCGGCCTGCTCGACGTGCTCCATGATGCCGCCGATGACGACCGCCTTGCCGCCGCCGTCGTCGTCGGCCAGCGCATCGACGTCGATCTCGAGCGCATCGTTCAGAAACCGGTCGAGCAGCACCGGCGAATCGTTCGACACCTTGACGGCCTCGCGCATGTACCGCTCGAGATCGCGCTGCTCGTGCACGATTTCCATCGCCCTGCCGCCGAGCACGTACGAGGGCCTGACGACCAGCGGATAGCCGATCTCCTCGGCCGCCTTGAGCGCATCGGCCTCGGTGCGTGCCGTGCGGTTCGGCGGCTGGCGCAAGCCGAGCCGATGCAGCATCTGCTGGAACCGCTCGCGGTCCTCGGCCATGTCGATCATGTCGGGCGTCGTGCCGATGATGGGCACGCCGTTCGCCTCGAGATCGCGCGCGAGCTTGAGCGGCGTCTGGCCGCCGTACTGCACGATGACGCCCAGCGGCTTTTCGACGTGCACGATCTCCAGCACGTCCTCGAGGGTCAACGGCTCGAAGTAGAGGCGATCCGACGTATCGTAATCGGTCGACACGGTCTCCGGATTGCAGTTGACCATGATCGTCTCGTAACCGTCTTCGCGCAGCGCCAGCGCGGCATGGACGCAGCAGTAGTCGAATTCGATGCCCTGTCCGATCCGGTTCGGCCCGCCGCCCAGCACGATCACCTTGCGGCGCCCGGTCGGATGCGCCTCGCACTCGTCCTCGTAGGTCGAGTACATGTAGGCGGTGCGCGTCGAGAACTCCGCGGCGCAGGTATCGACCCGCTTGTACACCGGCCGGATGCCGAAGCCGTGACGGCGCGCACGCACGTCGGCTTCGCTTTTCTTCCACAGATGCGCGAGGCGGCGATCGGAGAAACCCATTCGCTTCAGCGATCTCAACTCATCGGCGTCGAAATCGTCGAGAGCGCGCTTTTCGATCGCGAGCTCGGTATCGACGATCTCCTTGATCTGCGACAGGAACCAGCGGTCGATTTTGGTATGCGAGTACACCTCGTCCAGCGGCATGCCGATCGCCAGCGCATCGGCGACGTACCACAGGCGCTCGGCGCGCGGGTAGGCCAGCTCGTCGGCGATGGTGTCGGGATCGACGGTCTTCAGGTTGAAGCCGTCGACGCCGCTCTCCAGCCCACGCAGCGCCTTTTGCAGCGATTCCTGGAACGTGCGGCCGATCGCCATCACCTCGCCGACCGATTTCATCTGCGTCGTCAGCCGGTCGTCGGCCTGCTTGAATTTCTCGAACGCGAAGCGCGGCACCTTGGTGACGACATAGTCGATCGTCGGCTCGAACGAGGCCGGAGTCTGGCCGCCGGTGATGTCGTTCTTCAGCTCGTCGAGCGTGTAGCCGACGGCGAGCTTGGCCGCGATCTTGGCGATCGGGAAGCCGGTCGCCTTCGACGCCAGCGCGGAGCTCCGCGACACGCGCGGATTCATCTCGATGACGATCATGCGCCCGTC
>DATASF010000167.1:0-4170 GCA_036269335.1 Casimicrobiaceae bacterium | reverse complement strand
CGCCAGGATCAGCGCGACCGTCTGCCACGAGACGCCGCGAAATCCGGCGAAAGCCGGCTGCCACCACGCCGCTTGGCCGCCGCTGGACGGTGTGCTCAGGGTCGTCATGGCCGCCGATTGTACGCGCGCCCCCGTCCGCGTCTCGGTCGGGCGACAGGCCGCGCTCGGGCACGATAAAACGGCGCCGGCGGAGACGGACGGCCCCCCTGTCAGGCGCTGCGCGCGAACCGGACGAGGCGGTCGATCCCTTCGGCGCATTCGTCGAACTCGGCGACCAATGCGATGCGGATATACCCGGCACCCGGATTCACGCCGCCGACCGTGCGGCCGAGGTAGCTTCCGGGCAGGACGCTGACGGCCTGGTCGGCGTAGAGCCGGCGCGCGAACTCGGCATCGTCGCCGCCGACGTTGGCCCAGAGATAGAACGCCGCTTCGGGCAAGGGTGCGGCGAGCACCGCGTCGACCCGCGGCGCCAGCGCCGCGAATTTTTGCGCGTACATCTCGCGGTTGGCTCGAACATGCGCTTCGTCGTTCCACGCCGCGATGCTGGCGGCGGCCACCGCGGCCGACATCGCCGAGCCATGGTAGGTGCGATAGAGGAGGAAGGCCTTGATCAGCGCCGCGTCGCCGGCAACGTAACCGGAGCGCAGCCCCGGACAGTTCGAGCGCTTGGACAGGCTGCCGAAGACCACCAGCCGGGGAAAGCCGTCGCGACCCAGCGCCGCGGCCGCCGCCAGCGCGCCGAGCGGAGGATGCGCTTCGTCGCAATAGATCTCTGAATAGCATTCATCGGAAGCGATCACGAAGGCATGACGGTCCGAGAGATCGAACAGCGTTCGCCACTCGTCGTGCGTCGCGACGCGGCCGGTCGGATTGTCCGGTGAGCACACGTAGACGAGTTGCGTCCGCGCCCATATCGAGTCGCCGACGTCGCGCCATTGCGGCGCGAAGCCATTCGCTGCGAGGCTGCTGACGTAGTGCGGCGTCGCTCCCGCGAGCAGCGTCGCGCCTTCGTAGATCTGGTAGAACGGATTGGGGACGATCACCGTGGCGCCGACGCGGCTCGCGTCGACGACTGTCTGGGCGAAGGCGAAAAGCGCCTCGCGGCTGCCGAGCACCGGCAATACCTGCGACATCGGATCCAGCGCGGTCAGGCGATGACGGCGCTTGAGCCACGCCGCGATCGCCTCGCGCAAGGCGGGCGCTCCGGCCGTTGTGGGATAATTCGACAGGCCGACGCTGCCCGTCGCCAGCGCGTCGCGAATGAACTGCGGCGTCGGATGCCTGGGCTCGCCGATCGACAGGCTGATCGGCGACATCGCTGCGCTCGGCGTAACGCCCGCGAACAATTGGCGCAGCCGCTCGAACGGGTAGGGCTGCAACAACGCGAGCTGCGGGTTCAACGGCTTGAGACTCGAAGGCATCGAATCGTGGCGAGCAATGCCGGATTATACGTGACGACTGCGGCGCCGCCGGCGCCGTGGCGCTGGCGCGCCGCGGCAGCAGTCGCCTTGCTCGCCGCTCTGGCACTGCTCGCTCTGACGATCGCCCACTGGGGCTGGATCTGGTTCGGACCGCGGCCGGCTGTGGTCGCAGCGCCGGCGCCGGAAACCGATCTCGCGCGCCGCGCCGCAGAGGCGCATTTGTTCGGCACTTCCGGCGCCGTGCCGGCGAATGCGCCAGCCGGCGCCGATCTTGGCGACATTCGCCTGCTCGGCGTATTCGCGCAGGCGGACGGCAAAGGCTACGCGCTGCTCCGCTCCGGCACGCGCGGTGCGATGCTGGTCGCGGCGGGCCAGGATGTCGCCCCCGGCGTGCGTGTCGAAAGCGTGCGCCCCGACGGCGTCAGCGTACTGCAGGGCGGTGCGCGGCGCGAACTCGCGTTGCGTACGCAGACCGCTGGCGAGCGTTCGCGCGTCGCCGCCGCGACGGCGGCACCATCCGCCTGTGCGATCCCGCCCGGCTTCAAGGGGCCGGTCGTGCGCCTGAACGCGGAGCTCCTCGGTGGGATGATCGATGCACCCGACGCGTGGAAAGCATTGGTCGCGCCGGCATCGGGCGCGCTCGTCGTGCGCGACCAGAGCGGCTTTGCCGGCATGCTGGGCTTGAAAAACGGTGACCGCGTCGAGCGCGCGAACGGCATCGCGCTGGCCCTGCCCGATGACATTGCCGCAACGATATTGCGGCCGCTGACCCGCAGCCAGCCGGTATGGCTCGCGGGAACGCGCGAGGGCAAGGCGCAGCAATGGCTTTATCTGAACGCCGGGTCCTGTCCCGGCTGAACGCCGCTCGAGCTCAGCGCGCGGCGGCCGGCGCTGCGATGTCGATCGCCAGCGGAATCCAGTCGAGCAACTCCGGCAGTGAAGCGAGCTCGCCGTCGGCATTCCATGCCGCCGGAGTTTCGTCGGCGCCCACGTAACCGTACGCAGCGAACAGCGTACGCATGCCGGCGGCGCGTCCGGCGATGATGTCGCGCTCGGCGTCGCCGACATAGACGCACTGTCCCGGCGGGATGGCGAGCGCCGCGGCGCCCGCGAGCAACGGCGCCGGATGCGGCTTGGTCTCGGGCGTCGTATCGCCGGAGATCACCGCGCCGGCGCGTGTCGCGAGCGCGAGGCGCTCGACCACCGGCACGGTAAAGCGCGCCGCCTTGTTGGTCACGATGCCCCAGCGCAGGCCCCGGCGCTCGATTTCGGCGAGCACCCGGTCGGCCTCCGGGAAAAGCGTCGTCTGTTCGCACAGCGCCTCGGCGTAGTACGCGAGGAACGCATCGCGCAGCGGCGCGAAATCGGCGTGCTCCCTGCCGATGCCGAAGCCCGCCGCCAACAGTCCGCGCGCACCGTGCGAGGCTTGCGGGCGAAGCGTCGCCAAGGGGAGCGGCGGCAACGCCCGAGCGGCGCGCACGCGGTTCAGCGCGTTGCCGAGATCGGCCGCCGTGTCGGCCAGCGTTCCGTCGAGATCGAACAGCACGGCGCGCACCGGCAGTCGGTGCGGCGGCTTGCGCGCGATGCGCTCCCGTTCCGGCTCTTCAGGCATCGCGGCGAAACGTCGCGATGTAATTGACGGCGGTGTCGGGCTCGAGGCGGTAGGCACGCGACAGCGGGTTGTAGGTCATGCCGATCAGGTCGGCGAGTTCGAGGCCGGCGCGGCGGGCGAAGGCGACGATCTCGGCGGGCTTGAGGAAGCGGGCGTAGTCGTGCGTGCCCCGCGGCAGAAGCTTGAGCACGTATTCGGCGCCGACGATCGCAAACAGGTACGACTTGGGATTGCGGTTGATCGTCGAGCAGACGACGACACCGCCCGGCTTCACGAGCCGCGCACACGCCGCGACCATCGACGCCGGGTCGGGCACATGCTCGAGAAGTTCCATGCAAGTCACCAGATCGAAATCGCCGGGACGCTCATCCGCCAGCGCGTCCGCCGCGATCATCCGATACGACACCGACGACTTCGATTCGAGCTGATGCAGCCGGGCCACGGCGAGCGCCGCTTCGGATAGATCGATGCCGACCACGCGCGCTCCTGCGTCGGCCATCGCTTCGGCTAGGATGCCGCCGCCGCAGCCGACGTCGAGGACCGACTTGCCGCCGAGCCCGCCGCATTGCGCTGCGATATAGCCGAGACGCAACGGGTTGATATCGTGCAAGGGCTTGAACTCGCTGGTCGGATCCCACCAGCGATACGCCAGCGCGCCGAACTTGGCGAGCTCCGCCGGGTCGGCGTTGTCGATGATTTCAGCCATGCGAAGACGCGAAACGCCCGAGGGAGAAGCCGATTGAAACGGCGGAGACTTCGATTCTACTGCACCGCCGAGGTTCGCTGCGTCTGGAGCAGCCGGTCCTGCCAGAAACGGACGCGCGCGGCGAGCTCCTCGGTGTCGATTCGCGTCAGGCGGCGGTCGGCGACGACGCGCCGGCCGGCCACCCAGACGTCGGTAACCTGGTCGCGGCCGGTGACGTGAATCAGGTGCGAGACCGGGTCGTAGCAGGGAGCGTGCGCTACGGCGCCCAGGTCGACGGCAATCACGTCGGCCTGCTTGTTCGCCTCGAGTGAGCCGATGTCGCGCTCCAGCCCGAGCGCGCGTGCGCCGTTCAGCGTCGCCATCTGCAGCGCGTCGGCCGCCGGGATCGCGCCGGCGTCGCCGCTGACGCCCTTCGCGAGCAGCGCGGC
>DATASF010000166.1:0-3690 GCA_036269335.1 Casimicrobiaceae bacterium | reverse complement strand
TGCCCGCGGGAATCGTAATCTTGCGATCGGCCATGTGCCGCAGGTAAGCCAGCAGGTCGGTCAGATCCCGATTGCTCAGCAATCGCGTTTCGAACGCAGGCATCTTGGCGGCCGGCCAGCGGCGCAGCGACTGGGGATTGCGGATCAGGCGCCGCAGCGCATCGACGCGCATGTACTCGGTGGGGTTGTACGGGACATTGAGGTCCGGGCCCACGGTTGCGTCGCCGCCGAGGTTCAGCGTGTGGCAAACCGAGCAGTTTTTTTCGAAAACCGCATATCCGCGCCGCTCCGATTCGTGCGCCGATGACGCCGGCGCCAGCATCGGGTACCGCTTGAGCAAGGGTGCGACCGCCTCGATGCGGGCGATCTGGTACGGCCACTGCTCCGGCGTGATCCGCGCGCGCTCGGGGTTCACCCACACCAGGTAGAACGGCCCCGCGCTGGCGCCGCCCTCCGGCTTGAGCGGCGGCCACGGCGCGTCGACCGACTCGACCGCCACGTACGCGACCGCGCCGCTACGCGCCAGCAGCGGCGCCGCGGGAAGCGTCGCGACAAAGCCGTCGCTGGCGACGAAGCGCAGCGTGTCGTCGGGCGGAACGCCATCGAGCAGGCTCGCCGCCGGCACGGCGCGAAAGCTCATGTCGCGCTTGTAGGCGACGTCGTCCGGAATGGTGACGCTGGTCGCCGCCGGCATGCCGAGCAGACTCGCCGGCGCGTAGGTCGTCGTTCGCCCGGCGACGGTAACGGTCAGATTGGGCTCGGTCGCCGACACGGCCGCAGAAAGGCCCAGCGCCAGTCCCAGCACGGCGGTCGGTTTCGCCAGCATGCGAAACATCGCGCTCATTCCTCGTGCGCGGCAAGGCGCACGATATAGCCGCCGGATTTTTCGTCGCGCTCGAGTCGAAGGCTTCCCGCCTGCTCGGCGGCTTCGAGCATGCCGTTGAACGACCGGAAGCCGTAATACGATTCGTTGAAGCCGGGACGCACGCGCTTGACCGCCTGCTTGACCATCGATCCCCAGATCTTGTCGTCTCCGCCGCGCTCGGACGCCAGTGCCTCGACGGTGCTGACGATGATGTCGATCGCCTCCTGCTGCCGACCGGCGTCGGCCTGTTTCCCGTCCGCGCGCGCCGGGGCGGCAGGCGCACTCGCGTCCCGGCTCTCGGCGTGCCCGGAAGGCGCTTCGGCGCCTTTCTTCCTGCCGCCGCCGGCGCCCGCCGCTTTCCTCGCGCCCGCCTTGCGCGACTCCGCCTTCTTCTGCTCGCGCACCAGGTCGTCGTAGAAGATGAACTCGTCGCAATTCGCGATCAGCAGGTCCGACGTCGAATTCTTGACGCCGACGCCGATCACCACCTTGTTGTTCTCGCGCAGCTTGGACACCAGCGGTGAAAAATCGGAGTCGCCGCTGATGATCACGAAAGTCTCGACGTGCGACTTGGTATAGCAAAGATCGAGCGCATCGACGACCATCCGAATATCGGCGGAATTCTTCCCCGACTGGCGAACATGCGGGATTTCGATCAGCTCGAACGACGCTTCGTGCATCGGCGCCTTGAATGCCTTGTAGCGGTCCCAGTCGCAGTACGCTTTCTTGACGACGATGCTGCCCTTGAGCAGCAGGCGCTCGAGCACCTTGCCGATGTCGAAGCGCTCGTACTTGGCGTCCTGCACGCCGAGCGCGACGTTCTCGAAATCGCAGAACAGCGCCATGTTGGTGACTTCGGGAGCGTTGGCCATGAGGATCTTGGAAAATGCGTGGCGAGCGAGGCTCGCTCAACGGGGCATCATAGCGCAACGACCGCCGGGCGGGAGTCTTCACGCCGATGCCGTATTTTCACGCCGGACGGCGCCGGTTTAGACTTACGCCTTTCCCCTCGACCCGCTCGAAGGAGGCGCCATGCTTCGCCGCTTGTTGTTGGCCGTCACGCTGCTGCCCGCTGCCGCGTCAGCCGCCGGACCGTTCGCCTTGTCGAGCGCCGAGATCAAGCCGGGAGCGACGATACCCGAGGCGCAGGTGTTCAAGGGATTCGGCTGCGAGGGCGGCAACGTTTCGCCGTCGCTGGCATGGACCAACGCCCCCGCGGGCACGAAAAGTTTCGCCCTGACCGTCTACGATCCCGACGCGCCGACCGGCAGTGGCTGGTGGCATTGGGTGATGTTCAACATTCCCGCCGACGTCAACGCGCTTCCCGCCGGCGCTGGCGATTCTGCCGGCGGCAAGGCGCCGCGCGGCGCCGTCCAGTCGCGCAGCGATTTCGGCAAGCCCGGCTACGGCGGGCCGTGTCCGCCGAAGGGAGACCGGCCGCACCGATATATCTTCACGATCCACGCCTTGAAGGTCGACCATATCGACGCCGACCAGGACGCGAGCGGCGCGCTCGCCGGCTTCATGATCAACGCCAACACCATCGGCAAGGCGACGTTCACCGGGAAATACGGGCGCAAGTGACGCAGCCGTCCAAGAGCAGGACGCGCAGCGACGCGGCGATTGGAAACAGCCGCGTCATCTCCGCGAAGGCGGGGATCCGAGCGGGTTGTGCGTCATGTCGATGAATGCGCCGCTGTCGCTGCTCGAGGCGCGCATTCTGGGCGTGCTGGTCGAAAAGCAGCACACGGTACCCGACATCTACCCGCTCAGCCTCAATGCGCTGACCTCGGGATGCAATCAGAAGACCAGCCGCGATCCTGTGCTGCAGGCGAGCGAGAGCGAGGTCCAGGCCGGCATCGACCGGCTGCGCGGCGATTCGCTGGTGGTCGAATCGAGCGGCGGCCGCGTGATGCGATACGCGCACAACGTCGAGCGCGTGCTGGGCCTGCCGTCGCAGGCGGTGGCGCTGCTCGCCGCGATGATGTTGCGCGGACCGCAAACGGTCGGCGAGCTCCGCATCAATTGCGATCGCCTGCACCGTTTCGCCGATGGCTCGGCGGTCGAAGGATTCCTGAACGAGCTCGCGGAGCGCAGCGCCGGGGCGCTGGTCGTCATGCTGCCGCGGCTGCCCGGCGCCCGAGAAAATCGCTGGATGCATCTGTTGTCGGGAGCGCCCCCCGACATGTCCGCCGGCATGGATTCGACGGCGGCGCCGCCGCGCGACGACAGCCTGCGAGCGGAGGTCGCCGCGCTCAAGCAAAGCGTCGCCGAGCTCCGCGACGAGATCGAATCGCTGAAGTCGGCGATCGCCCGCTTTAAGAGCGACGCCTGAAGGCGGGGGTGCTCGAGCGCGCGCCCGCGATCGGGCGTCAAGGGTGTGCCGTTGTCACCGCCCGGCGCCAACCGTCGGCCCGGAACGGTGTAAACTGGCCGCCAGAGCCGCTCGCCCACGTCTTGAGGCGCCGCGCGGTAACCGATACCAGGAGGAGTTCGCGATGCGCTTGACCGGGATTTTGTCGCTCGTCTTTGGCGCAATCGCGCTCGCAGCAAGCGCGCAGGCGCAGGTTCCCGCCGGCTATCCGGCCGATTACAAGGCGATCGTCGACGGCGCGAAAAAGGAAGGCAAGGTCGTCGTCTACTCGACGACCGACGCCAAGCTGGTCACGCCGCTGGTCAAGGACTTCGAGGCGGCGTTTCCCGGCGTCAAGGTCGAATACACCGACCTGAACTCGACCGAGATCTACAACCGTTACATCAGCGAAAACGCGGCGAACGCGACGTCGGCCGACGCGGTATGGAGCTCGTCGATGGACCTGCAGATG
>DATASF010000165.1:0-16702 GCA_036269335.1 Casimicrobiaceae bacterium | reverse complement strand
GGCACCGACGGGCGCCTGGGCGGACAGGCCGACGTGCAGGGTGTGGCAGGAACGTGGAAGGACCTGACCGAGAGTGTGAACTCGATGGCCAGCAACCTGACCGGCCAGGTGCGCAATATCGCCGACGTGACCAAGGCGGTGGCGAGCGGCGACTTGTCGAAGAAGATCACCGTCGACGTCAAGGGCGAAATCCTCGAGCTCAAGAACACCATCAACACCATGGTCGATCAGTTGCGTTCGTTCGCCTCCGAAGTGACGCGCGTCGCGCGTGAGGTCGGTACCGAAGGGCGCCTGGGCGGCCAGGCCGACGTGCAGGGCGTGGCGGGTACCTGGAAGGACCTGACCGATAGCGTGAACTTCATGGCCAGCAACCTCACCGGCCAGGTGCGCAACATTGCCGACGTCACCAAGGCGGTGGCGAGCGGCGACCTGTCGAAAAAGATCACCGTCGACGTCAAGGGTGAGATCCTCGAGCTCAAGAACACGATCAACACCATGGTCGACCAGCTTTCGTCGTTCGCGTCGGAAGTCACGCGCGTCGCGCGCGAGGTCGGCACCGAGGGGATACTGGGCGGCCAGGCCGACGTCAAGGGCGTGGCCGGCACCTGGAAGGACCTGACCGACAGCGTGAACTTCATGGCGGGCAACCTGACCAGCCAGGTGCGCGGCATCGCGAAAGTCGTGACCGCGGTGGCCAACGGCGCCCTGCAGCAGAAGCTGACCGTCGCGGCGAAGGGCGAGATCGCCGCGCTGTCCGACACGATCAATAGCATGATCGACACGCTGGCCACCTTTGCCGACCAGGTGACGACGGTGGCGCGCGAAGTCGGCGTCGAGGGCAAGCTCGGCGGGCAGGCGAAGGTTCCGGGCGCTTCGGGAACGTGGAAAGGGCTGACCGAAAACGTCAATCAGCTCGCCGCGAACCTGACGACGCAGGTGCGCGCCATCGCGGAGGTGGCGACCGCCGTCACGCAGGGCGACCTGACGCGCTCGATCACCGTCGAAGCGCGCGGCGAGGTGGCGGCGCTGAAGGATACGACCAACGAAATGATCCGCAATCTGCGCGACACGACGCAGAAGAATACCGAGCAGGACTGGCTGAAGACCAACCTCGCCAAGTTCAGCCGGATGTTGCAGGGGCAGAAGGATCTGAACACCGTCGGCAGGCTGATTCTGTCCGAGCTCGCGCCAGTCGTCGCCGCGCAGCACGCGTTGTTCTACGTCCTCGACTCGCGCGGCGACACGCCGCGGCTGACGCTGCTGGCGAGCTACGGATCCAAGGGTCTGAGCGCGATCGGCAGCCAGCTGGAGGTAGGCGAAGGGCTGGTCGGGCAATGCGCGATCGAAAGAGAGAAGATCCTGCTGGCCGACGTGCCGCGCGATTACATCACGATCTTCTCCGGCCTCGGCGGCGCCGCGCCGCAGAACATCCTGGTCATGCCGGTCATCTTCGAAGGTCAGGTCAAGGGCGTCCTCGAGCTCGCCTCGTTCGAGCGCTTCAGTCCGACGCACGAAGCCTTCCTCGATCAGCTCGCCGAAAGTATCGGTATCGTGATCAACACGATCGAGGCGAACACCCGCACGGAGGACCTGCTGACGCAGTCGCAGTCGCTGGCGCAGGAGCTGCAAAGCCGGCAGGAAGAACTGCAGCAGACCAACCAGGAGCTCGAGGACAAGGCCGGCCTGCTCGCTCACCAGAATCAGGAAGTCGAACGCAAGAACCAGGAAGTCGAGCAGGCGCGGAAAGCGCTGGAGGAGAAGGCCGAGCAGCTGGCGCTCACCTCCAAGTACAAGTCGGAATTCCTGGCGAACATGTCGCACGAGCTGCGCACGCCGCTCAACAGCCTGCTGATCCTGTCCGATCAGCTGTCGCGCAACACCGAAAGCAATCTTTCGTCCAAGCAGGTGGAGTTCGCCAAGACGATCCACGCATCGGGCAACGACCTCCTGACCCTGATCAACGACATCCTGGACCTGTCGAAGATCGAGTCCGGCACCGTGCTGGTCGATCCGAACGACTTGCTGCTCGACGAGCTGCGCCGCTATGTCGAGCGCACGTTCCGCCACGTCGCCGAGGCGAAGAACGTCGATTTCTTCATCCGTCTCGACCCGAAGCTGCCCAAGTCGATGTTCGCCGACAGCAAGCGCCTGCAGCAGGTGCTGAAGAACCTTCTGTCGAATGCCTTCAAGTTCACGCACGAAGGCCATGTGACGCTGAGCATCGAGTCGGTCAAGAGCGGCTGGCATCCGGATAACGAAACCCTCAACCGTGCTCCGGACGTCATTTCGTTCTCGGTCAGCGATACGGGCATCGGCATCTCGCCGGAGAAGCAGCAGATCATCTTCGAGGCGTTCCAGCAGGCCGACGGCAGCACCAACCGCAAGTACGGCGGGACGGGACTCGGGCTGGCGATCAGCCGCGAGCTTTCGCGCCTGCTCGGCGGCGAGATCCGCCTGGTCAGCGCACCGCGCGTCGGCAGCACGTTCACGCTGTACCTGCCGCAGATCTACACGTCGCCGCGCCCGCGCAAGGTTGCGGCGCCGCGGCCGGGCGTCGAGGCCTCGCTGTACGGCAAGACCGCCCCGGTCACGCCAGAGTTCTCTGCCGAGCGCGCGGAAGAACGGCCGGCCGTCGATTACCGCGGCAACGGCGACGATCGAACGCCCGCCGATGCTGACGACCCGGCGCAGTGGCCCGCCCAACTGGTCAATGAAGTCGGGGACGACCGCGATTCGATCAGTCTCGGCGACAAGACGCTGTTGATCGTCGAAAACGACCTGGGGTTTGCGCGCTTCCTCCTCGACGCGGCGCGCGAGCAGGGGTTCAAAGGCATCGTCACCTCGCAGGGAGTGGCTGCGCTCGCGCTTGCCAGCCAGTTCCATCCTTCGGCGATCAGCCTCGACCTCTTCCTGCCCGACATCAACGGCTGGCGGGTGCTGCACCGGCTGAAGAACGATGCCGCGACGCGGCACATTCCGGTCGCCATCATCTCGACCGACGAATCGCGGGAGCAGGCGCTCAATGCCGGCGCCTATTCGTTCGTCGCGAAGCCGATCCAGAACAAGGATGTTCTGGACTCACTGCTGGCGGCCCTCAACCGGTTCGCGCAGCGCCCTGAGAAACGCCTGCTGGTGGCGTCGGCGGACCCGGAGATGCGCGACCAGGTCGTCGCCTATCTCAATGCCGACGATGTGAGGATCATGTCGGTCGGCGACCGCGGCGCCGCGGCCGACATCGTCGCGCGCGAAGGCATCGATTGCCTGGTGCTCGACGCCAAGCTCCCGGCGGGACACAGCGGTCCATTCACCGACGACAGCGACGGCGAGTCGCGGCCCGACAGCCTGCCGATCCTGCTCTACGGCGGCGAGAAGGGGGCGATAGCGCTCAACGGCTGGCGCAGTCTCGCCCGCAATGTCGTGGTCCGCGATGTGCAATCGCTCGAAGGCCTGCTCGATCAGGCTAGCATGTTCCTCCACCGGGACCCGGAGCGTATCCCCGAAGCGCACCGGAAAGTGCTGCAGCGTCTGCACGACGCGAACCACGTGCTGAAGGACAAGCGCGTGATGATCGTCGACGACGACGTGCGCAACATCTTCGCGCTGTCCTCGCTGCTCGAGGATCAGGGCATGGTTGTCGTATCGCACGACAACGGGCGCGACGCGATCCGCCATCTGCAGGCGCAGCCCGACATCGACGTCGTGCTGATGGACATCATGATGCCCGAGCTCGACGGCGTCGATACGATCCGCGAGATCCGCAAGATTCCGGCGTGCCGGGACCTGCCTATCATCGCGGTCACTGCCAAGGCGATGAAGGGCGACCGCGAAAAATGCATGGAAGCCGGCGCCTGGGATTACCTGTCGAAGCCGGTCGATACCGAGCTGATGGTCGGCGTATTGCGCGCCTGGCTGTCGCGCTGACGGAGTCGCGTCATTGGGTCGGATCCGGAAAATCCGCAATGCCGCCGAAGGAGATTGATCGCGTGAGCGACGCCGGGAAAGCGAACATCCTCGTCGTCGACGATCGTCCGGACAAGCACGTCGTATTCCGGGCGATTCTAGACGAGCTCGAGCAGAACCTGTACGCGGCGACCTCGGGCGAAGAGGCGCTGCGGCACGTGCTGCAGCGCGATTTCGCCGTCATTCTGCTCGACGTCAACATGCCGGGCCTGGACGGTCTCGAGACCGCGGCGCTGATCCGCAGCCGGACGAAATCGGCGCACATCCCGATCATTTTCATCACCGCGGACTACGCCGACGAGGTGCGCATCAGCAGGGGCTATTCGCTGGGCGCGGTCGACTATCTGAGCTCGCCGGTCGTTCCGGGGATCCTGCGCTCGAAGGTCAAGGTGTTCGTCGACCTGTTCCTGCTGGCCGAGCAGGCCAAGCGCCGGGCCGAGGAGCATCTGGCGCTGGCCGAGGAGCGCGCGGCGCGCTCGGCCGCGGAACGCGCCAATGCGCGCTTCGCCTTTCTTGCCCAGGCCAGCGCGGCGCTGTCGAGATCGCTCGATTTCGATCCGACGGCGCGCGAGTTGATGCAGCTGGCCGTTCCGTTCCTGGCCGACGCCGCGGCGCTGACTTTTCCCGGCGAGGAAGGCATCGAAGCGCGCACCGAGCTCGCCTGGAGCAGCGCGCTGACCGGGGAGCCGATGTGCAGCGAATCGGTCCCCGCGGTCGAGTGCGGCTGGTGGCGCGACGCGATCGCGCGCGTGCTGGCCAGCGGCGTCAGCGAGTGTTTCCCCGAGCTCTCCGGTCTGTATCCCGGCAACGCGTCGGGCGGCTCGCCGGCCGTGCAGCCCGAGATTCCGCGCGGTTCGCCGCTGCATTCGCTGGTGATCATCCCGCTGCTCGCACGCGGACGGACGATAGGCGTGATGTCGCTGGGCACGGCGTCGGCCGCGCGCACGATCGATGCCGATCTGGTGGCGGTCGCATCCGACGTCGCCAGCCGCGCCGCCATCGCGCTCGACAACGGGCTGCTGTACAGGAAGATCCTCGAGCAGGACCGGCGCAAGAACGAATTTCTGGCCATGCTTTCGCACGAGCTTCGCAACCCGCTGGCACCTATCATCAACGCCGTTCACGTCCTGCAGACCAATGGTGCCGACCCGAAGAGGCACGACTGGGCGCGCGAGGTGATCGGACGCCAGGTCAAGCAGCTGTCCCGTCTGGTCGACGACCTGCTCGACGTATCCCGGATCACGCAGAACAAGATCGAGCTCAAGATCGAGGCCGTCGACGTCGCCGACGTCGTCGCAGTCGCTGTCGAGACCGTCCGGCCGCTGATCGACGCGCAGGAGCATGCGTTGAGCGTGCTGCTGCCCGACCAGCCGATGCGCATCCGCGGCGATTTCGCGCGCCTGTCGCAGGTGCTGGCGAACCTGCTGAACAACGCGGCCAAGTACACCGATCGCAAGGGGCGGATCGCGCTGACCGCCGAGCAGGAAGGCGGCGAAATCGTCTTCCGGGTCCGCGATTCGGGCATCGGCATACCGCCGTCGGCATTGCCGACGATCTTCGATCTTTTCACCCAGGTCGAGCAGACGCTGGATCGCTCGCAGGGCGGCCTCGGCATCGGGCTGACCCTGGTCAAGCGGCTGGTCGAAATGCAGGGCGGAAGCGTGTCGGCATTCAGCGCGGGCAAGAATCTGGGCACCGAATTCACCGTGCGCCTGCCCGCGATGCCGGTCGATCAGCGCGTCCCGGCCGGAAGGCGCGCCGCGGAGCGCTACACCGCATCCGCGCCCGGCGACTTCTCGATCCTGATCGTCGACGACAACCGCGACGCGACCGACAGCATGGCGATGCTGCTCGGGATGGAGGGCTACGATGTCCGCGTCGCGTACGACGGCCCGCAGGCGCTCGAAGCCGTGCGCACCGCGCGGCCGGACGTCATCCTGCTCGACATCGGCCTGCCCGGCATGGACGGGTTCCAGGTCGCGCAGCGCGTGCGCGCCGACCCCGCCAACAGCTCGATCGTCATTGTCGCGGTTTCCGGCTACGGCCAGGAAGAGCACCGCTCGCGCTCGGCCCAGGCCGGCTGCGACCATCATCTGGTCAAGCCGATCGAGCCGGCCGTGGTGAGCGAGCTGCTGGCCTCGCTGCACTCGAGGCGGCACGGCGCCTCGGCGGAAAACATCGTGCGGCTGCGCAGGAGCGGCGACTAGCTCGATTTCGTTCGGCTCGAGGTGCGCCTCCCGCCGCGCCTTGCTCTAGGCCCGTTTGCCGTCCCCGATCGATAGCGCAGAACTATCGATACCATCGAATAAATAAAATTGAACTATCGACTTGGCTCGGCGATCATATCGTTCGTCAGCCATCCAACCAGATACGGAGCAAAAAGCCATGTCCGATACCAGCCATCGATTCCCCGACCGCGAAGGCCAGCGCGTACCCGACGTTTCCCTGCGCGTTCGCCGCAATGGCGAGTGGGCGACGCTGACCAGCGCCGACTTGTTCGCGCACAAGAACGTCGTCGTGTTTTCGTTGCCCGGCGCGTTCACGCCAACCTGCTCGTCGACGCACCTGCCGCGCTACAACGAACTCGCGCCCGCGTTCAAGGCCGCGGGCATCGATGCTATCGTCTGCGTCTCGGTCAACGATCCGTTCGTGATGGAAGCCTGGGCGAAAGACCAGGAAGCGGCCAACGTGACGCTGCTGCCTGACGGCAACGGCGAATTCACGCGCAAAATGGGCCTGCTGGTCGACAAGAGCGAGCTCAACTTCGGTCAGCGCTCGTGGCGCTATTCGATGCTGGTGCGCGACGGCGTGATCGAGAAGATGTTCATCGAGCCCGACGAGCCGGGTGACCCGTTCGTCGTCTCGGATGCGGATACGATGCTGAACTACGTCAACCCGAAGGCGAAAAAGCCCGATCAGGTGGCCATCCTGACGCGTGCAGGCTGCTCGTTCTGTGCCAAGGCCAAGCGCCTGCTGACCGAAGCCGGCATCGAATACGCCGAGGTCCCGCTCGACCACGCGGTCCGCACCAAGGTCGTCGGCGCGATCGCCGGCGCGCAAACCGTGCCGCAGGTCTTTATCAACGGGCGGCTGATCGGCAACGGCGAGGACCTCGAGCGCTATCTGAAGCGAGCGGCGTAAGCTAGGCGCGCATTGGGTCGACTTGCGGTCGGGAAGGACATCGTGCACATGCAGATCCTGGACACCGACGTCGCGATCATCGGCGCCGGCACCGCGGGGCTTGCCGCGTACCGGACGGTCAAGGCGGCCGGACAGCGCGCGCTGCTGATCGAAAGCGGGCCGTACGGGACGACGTGCGCGCGCGTCGGCTGCATGCCGAGCAAGCTGCTGATCGCAGCGGCGGAAGCCGCGCACGCCTTCTCGCGCCTGCCGGCGTTCGGCATCCAGCCGGCGGGCCCGATCGCCATCGACGGCAAGGCCGTGATGGATCGCGTCAAGGGCGAGCGCGACCGCTTCGCCGGCTTCGTCGTCGACGACGTCGAGGCGTTTCCGGCAGCCGACAAGATTCGCGGCCACGCGAGATTCATCGACGACCAGACGCTGCAGGTCGGCGACACGCTGACCCTACGCGCGCCGCGCATCGTCATCGCCACCGGTTCGTCGCCGTCGCATCCTGCCGCCTGGGACGCCCTCGGCGACCGGATGATCGTCAACGACGACGTTTTCCAATGGACGACGCTGCCGGAAAGCGTCGCGGTCCTCGGGCCCGGTGTCATCGGACTCGAAATCGGCCAGGCGCTGCACCGGCTGGGCGTGCGGGTGAAGGTCTTCGGCCGTGGCGGCGGCGTCGGCCCGTTATCGGATCCTGCGCTGCTCGAGCTGGCACGGCGGACCTTCGGCGCCGAGTTCTACCTCGACACGAATGCAAACGCCGAAGTCGCACGTCACGGCGACCTGATCGAAATCAGGTATCGCGCCTCCGACGGGAGTGCGGCCACCGAAAATTTCGACTACCTGCTCGCCGCGACCGGACGCCGTCCGAACCTGTCGGGACTGGGGCTCGACCGGACCTCGCTCGCACTCGACACGCAAGGCGTACCGTTGTTCAACCGCCGGACCCTGCAGTGCGGACGATCGTCGATATTTATCGCCGGTGACGTCAACAACGAACTGGCGCTGCTGCACGAGGCTGCCGACGAAGGCCGCATCGCCGGCGAGAACGCGGCGCACTATCCCGACGTCCGGCCGGGCCTTCGCCGCGCCGGCCTCGCCGTCGTCTTCACCGATCCGGAGATCGCGATCGTCGGCGGCGGCTGGCGCGATGCGCAACCGGTGCCGCACGTGGCGGGCGAAGTCTCGTTCCACAACCAGGGCCGCTCGCGTGTCATGCTGCGCAACAAAGGCATGCTGCACGTCTATGTCGCGATCGAAGACGGCGCTTTCCTCGGCGCGGAAATGCTCGGCCCCGACGCCGAGCATATCGGCCACCTGCTCGCCTGGGCCCTGCAGATGAAGCTCACCGTGCAGCAGATGCTCGACATGCCGTTCTACCATCCGGTGATCGAGGAAGGCGTGCGGACGGCGCTGCGCGACGCGCGCTCGAAGCTCGCCGTCGCGCAGGCCGAGCGCCGAGCCGCGTAGCGACATCGCCTACAGGCGGTGTCCCTGATCGCCGTCGCTGAAGCCGGCGACATCTCCGTCGACGCCGCGCGCCAGCGCGAGCACCTTGAACAGCTCGCCCATTTCGGCCGGTGACAGCAGCTTCTGCACCGCCGCCGCCTGGCGCAGGTACGCCGACGTCTGCGGATCGCCGCACGCGGCCAGGGCATCGAGGATTCCGCAATTGATCAGGAAGCGCGCCTGCGTCGCATAGCCGCCGACCGTCATGCCGCCGGCGACGCCGGCACGCGCGATCGCGCTGAAATCGACATGCGCTGAAAGGTCGGCGAGTCCCGGCATGAACAGCGGGTCGTGCACGGCGCGATGACGGTAATGCGCGACCAGCGTTCCGCTCGCGCGCTGCGGGTGATAGTACTCGGCCGCGGGAAATCCGTAGTCGATGATCAGCAGCACGCCGGCCTCGCAGCGCTCGGCAAGGCTGCGGACCAGCGCTTGCGCGGCCGGATTGATCTCGCTCACGTAATCGCCTTCGGTCGGAAACGCGACCATGGCCGCGTCGCGCAGCGCACCCGACGTCAGCGGCCGGTCAGCGAATGCGAGACGGCCGCCGACCAGGCTGACGCCGCGCTCGAACCACGCGCCGCGCTGCCGCGCGATCAGGTGCGGCGGCACGGCGTCGAGCACTTCGTTGGCGATCATCAGCCCGCGCCAGCGCGCGGGTAGCACATCGATCCAGTCGACGCGCGGCAACAAGGCCGGCGCCAGCTCGTGCAGGCACTCGCGCTGCCTCGCCGCGAGATCGGCGCTTACTTCGAGCAGGCGATAACGCTGCGGCAGGCGATCCCTCGCAGCCAGTGCGTTCAGCAGATCGGCGGCGAGCCGGCCGGTGCCCGGTCCCAGCTCGATCAGATCGCCGTCCGGCAATCGGTCGACGACTTCGGCGGCTGGCGTGGCCAACGCAGCGCCGAACAGCGGCGTCAGCTCGGGCGCGGTGACGAAATCGCCGGCGGCGCCGAATTTGCGTGCGCCTGCCGAGTAATAACCGAGTCCGGGCGCGTACAGCGCGTTGCCCATGTAATCGGCGAAAGAGATCCAGCCGCCCGCCTCGTCGATGGCCGCGGCGATGTGCGCCAGTACCTCTTCGCCGTGCGCGCGCGCTTCGAGCGAGGGTGGAGGCAGTCCGGCAGTGTCATCGCCGTGTGGAGCGGTGGACATCGATGTGATAGATTGGGCGATTCGGGCCAGTGTAGCCGGAGCGCCGCGTGCAGGGCAAAGTGGTCTTGATCACGGGTGGTGCCAAACGCGTCGGCGCGGCGACCTGCCGGCGGCTGCACGCCGCCGGCGCCCAGTTGATGCTCCACTATCGCGAGTCGGCCGGAGAAGCGCGGCTGCTGCAGGCCGAGCTCAACCACCAGCGCAAGGACTCGGTCGCGCTGATCCAGGCCGACCTGCTCGACCTGGGCAAGCTGCAGTCGCTGATCGACCAGACGGTGCAGACGTTCGGCAAGCTCGACGCGCTGATCAACAATGCGTCGTCATTCTTCCCGACCCCGGTCGGTGAGATCACCGGTGAGAACTGGGACGATCTGATCGGCACCAATCTGCGCGCGCCGCTTTTTATCGCGCAAGCCGCGGCGCCGGCGCTGAAAAAGACGCAGGGCGCGATCGTCAACATCACCGACATCCACGCCGAGCGCCCGCTGAAGAACTACGTCGTCTACAGCGTCGCCAAGGCCGGACTGGTCGGACTGACGCGCTCGCTGGCGCGCGAGCTGGCGCCCGAAGTGCGCGTCAATGCCGTCGCGCCCGGTCCGATCCTGTGGCCCGACGACGAATCGTTCGACGAGCTGTCGCGGCAACGGATTATTTCGAACACGCCGCTCAAGCGCGAAGGCACGCCCGACGACATCGCTAAGGCCGTGCATTTCCTGTTGTTCGAGGCGACCTACGTCACCGGCGAGACGATCAACGTCGACGGCGGGAGACACGTAGCGCTGTGAGCGGTGAGCAGGGGCCGGCCAGCGAGCGCGATCTATCAGCCTCTCGTACGTGGCCGACGAGGTGCCGCTGTAGCCGGCGCGCCCGCAAGCGCTGTTCGTTTTCGCCGCGCGGCGACCCGCAGCGCGAGCGCTTCCAGATAGGGATCGACGATGCCGTGCGTGATCAGCGATACCCGCGCGCGCTCGAGATAATCGGCCGACGAGCCGAAGGCCCCTGCGGCACGGGATAGAACCTCCGCCTGCCTCGCCAGCGTCAGCTTGCCCGCGTATTGCGGATGCATGCGGTCGACGACGAAGGCCAGCGCGGTCAGCGCGTGCGTGCCCGCGCGCACGCGCAGCCATCGTGGATGATAGGCGCCCACGACCATCTCGCGCCGCCACAAGAGCGTGAGCTCCGCGTGCGCGCAGTCCGCCGGCAGCCGGTAGACGACGCCGTGGCAGGTTCCCCCCTGATCGAGCCCCAGCACCAGTCCCGGCGACTTGGTCGTACCGCGGGACGCCACCGACCACAGACAGAAACGGCGATGCTTGCCGCGCAGGGTCGCCGGCCGCGCATCGACGAACGGAAACAGTGGATTCCACAACAGTGAGCCGTAGGCGAACACCCACCAGTCGGCATGCGCCGGCCGCCGCGCCAGCACCGCCGCCAGCGATGCGGCGAGCGCGTCGTCGGAGAGCGCCCGGTGCGAATCGAGCGCTTCCGTATAGACGGCGCGCATGCGGCCTTCCTCGAGATCGCGGCGCGAGAGCGTCATCGGTGCGCGCGCGCCCCGCTCAAACCAGGCCGCGAAAAGGCAGTTGCCGCTCGCACCAGGCTCCCGCCGCAAGGAGGCTCTTGTCGCGCAACGGCGGAGCAGCCAGCTGCATGCCCAGCGGCAGCCCGTTCGGTGCAAGCGCGATCGGCAAGCTCAGCGCAGGAAACCCCGCGAGCGACCATAGCGTGCAGCAGGCAGGGTCGCCGGTCTGCGTCAGGTCTTCCGGCGCCGGGCCGGGCGCCGGCGGTGTCAGCACCGCCTCGAATCCGGCGAGCCAGTCGGTGAGCGCGGCGAGGATCTCGGCGCGCCGCGCCAGCGCGTCGGCATAAGCGGCGTCGCCGATCGTACGGCCCTCGTCGAGCGCCGCGTTGAGCTTGGTCGACATCCTTCCGCGCTCGCGATCCTGCAAGGCGCCGAGCTCCCGCGCCGCCTCGTACAGCGTAATGCGGCGGTGCTGCGTCGGCGCATCGGCGCAGGCCCTCGGCAGTGTGACCGCGGTGACGCGCGCGCCCGCGGCGCGCAGCACGTCGGCCGCAACATTGAGCGCATCGCATTGCTCGTTGCTGGTGGCGACCCACGGAAACTCCGGAACCAACGCGAGCACAGGCGCTCGCTCGGATGCCTCAATGGGCGGCGCGATCGCGTTCTTACCGGCGAGAACGGCAGTGAGCAATGCGCAATCGGCGACGGTGCGCGCGAAAACGCCCAGCGTGTCCATCGTCGGGCTGAACAGATAAACGCCGGCGAACGGCAGCAGGTCCTTGCCTGGTTTGAAGCCGACGACGCCGCAGTATGCCGCGGGCCGGATCACCGAGCCGTTGGTCTGCGTGCCTATCGCTGCGGGCACCTGGCCGAGCGCGACGGCCGCGGCCGATCCCGACGAGGAACCGCCGGGCGTACACGCGGCGTTCCACGGATTGCGCGTCTTGCCCGGTTGCATGAACGCGAACTCGGTCGTCACCGTCTTGCCCAGGACCGTGCCGCCCGCTCGGTCGAGTCGTGCGATGCATTCGGCGTCGTGCGCGGATATCGAGCCGGCGTAGATCGGCGATCCCATCTGCGTCGGCATGCCGGCCGTGGCGACGATATCCTTGACGCCGATCGGGACGCCTTCGAGCGTCGATGCGCCCTGCGAGGTGCGCCGCGCGTCGATCGCGCGCGCCGCGCCAAGCGCGCGCTCGCGATCGAGCCACGCCCACGCCTGGACGTTGGCGTCGGTGGCGTCGATGCGATCGAGCAACGACTGCGTGAGCGCTTCGCAGGAAAGCGCGCCGCTGCGCATCGCATCGATTGCTGCGATGAGCGTCAGTGCGTGCGGCTCGAGGGTCATGGCTTCGCGCGCACCAGCTTGACGGGGCGAGCCGTGGCTTCGGCCGTGGCGGCAGCGGCGGCAGGCAGAAAAATAGCCTGCAGGTCGTTGAGAAAACGCTGGCCCAGCGGAGTCGGCCGGATGTGCTGGTGGTCGCGTTCGATAAGCCCGCGTCGCTCGGCCTCGTCCAATGGTTTTTGCACCAGCGTCAGAGGGAAACCGGTGCGCTCGGCGAACAGCGCGACCGGCACTCCGTCGGTCAGGCGCAGCGCATTCAACATGAACTCGAAGCCTATTTCGCCGCGCTCGACGGCACGATCCTCGGCGAGCGGCGAACCGCGCTCGACCTCTTCGATGTAGTGCTGCGGCTGCTTGTGCCGGACCTGACGCACGACGCGCTCCTGAAACGACAGCTTGGAATGCGCGCCGGCGCCGATGCCCAGATAATCGCCGAAGCGCCAGTAGTTGACGTTGTGCCGGCATTCGTGACCGCGTTTCGCGTAGGCCGACGTCTCGTAATGCAGGTAGCCGCCGGCGCCAAGGGTCTCGGCTATTGCATCCTCGATGTCCGCGGACGTCTCGTCGTCCGGCAACACCGGCGGATAGCGATGGAACAGCGTATTGGGCTCGATCGTCAAATGGTAGAACGACAGGTGCGGCGGCGAAAAACTCAAGGCCTGGGCGAGATCGCTCCTGGCGTCGGCCAGCGTCTGGCGAGGAAGCGCGTACATCAGGTCGAGATTGACGTTGCCGAAAATCTCGATCGCCGCCGCGGCCGCAGCGCGCGCTTCATCGGCGTCGTGCACGCGGCCGAGCGCGCTAAGGAATCTGGGCTCGAAGCTCTGCACGCCGACCGAAAGCCGGTTGATCCCTGCCGCCTTGAAGCCCGCGAAGCGCGCCCGCTCGAACGTGCCCGGATTAGCCTCGAGCGTGATCTCGGCGTCCGGCGCCAGCGCGACGCGCGCGCGGACGCCCGCGAGTATCCGGTCGATCGATTCCGGAGCGAACAGACTCGGCGTGCCGCCGCCAAAAAAGACAGTGTGCATGCGGCGGCCCCAGATCGAAGGCAGCGCGAGCTCGAGGTCGGTGAGCAGCGCATCGACATACTGCGCTTCGGGAATGTCGCCGCGCCGCTCGTGCGAATTGAAATCGCAGTACGGGCACTTCTTCAGGCACCAGGGAATGTGGATGTATAGCGCCAGCGGCGGCAGCGCGGCGAAATGCGGCGCCTGAAGCGACAGGCTCGTGGCTGAAATCACGATGCTCGCGACCCTCAGCCGGCGCTGCGCAACCGTTCCAGCAGCGAGCGCATCGCCTTGCCGCGATGCGACAGCTCGTTCTTCCGCGCCAGCGGCAGCTCTGCGCCGGTCATGCCGGTGACGGGGTCGAGAAAGTGCGGATCGTAGCCGAAGCCGCCGTCGCCGCGCGGCGAGTCGATGATCGTGCCGTCCCAGCGGCCTTCGACCAGCATCGGCTCGGGATCGTCGCCGTGACGCATCAGCGCGAGCATGCAATAGTAGTGTGCGCGGCGGTCGGCCACACCGTCGAGGTCGGCGATCAGCCGGGCATTGTTGCGGCGGTCGGAGCGCGGCTCGCCGGCATAGCGCGCCGACTGCACGCCGGGCGCGCCGCGCAGCGCGTCGACGCAGATGCCGGAATCGTCGGCGAGCGCGGGGAGCCCGGCCCGGCGGCTCGCGTGACGCGCCTTGGCCAGCGCGTTCTCGACGAAGCTCGCGTGCGGCTCGTCGGCTTCTTCGATGCCGAGCTCGGCCTGCGGAATCGTCTCGATGCCCACCGGCGCCAGCAAGCGCTTGAACTCGATCAGCTTGCCCGGGTTGTTCGACGCGATGACCAGGCGGGGGAACTCACTCACGTCGAACCGTCAGTAATCGTCGCCGACGGGTTCATTCGATGCCGAGCGAAGTCTTTTGGGTGGCGACCAGCGTGGCGACGCCGCCCTCGCCCAGCGCGACCAGCGCGGCCATTTCCGCGCGCGAAAACGGCGCGCCCTCGGCCGTTCCCTGGATTTCGACAAAGCCGCCGGCGCCGGTCATCACGATGTTCATGTCGGTGTCGCAGCTCGAATCCTCGGCGTAATCGAGGTCCAGCATCGGCACCCCGGCCACGATGCCGACCGATACCGCGGCGACAAAATCCTTCAGCGGCGAACCGGTCAGCAGACCTTGCGCCTTGCACCACGCCACGGCGTCGTACAGCGCAACGCAGGCGCCGGTGATCGATGCGCAGCGCGTGCCTCCGTCGGCCTGCAACACGTCGCAATCGATGCGGATCGTGCGCTCACCCAGCTGCGACAGGTCGGCGATCGCGCGAAGGCTGCGGCCGATCAGGCGCTGGATCTCCTGCGTGCGTCCCGACTGCTTGCCTTCGGCGGCCTCGCGCCGCGTGCGGGTGTTGGTGGCTCGCGGGAGCATGCCGTATTCCGCCGTCAGCCAGCCCTGGCCTTTGCCCTTGAGAAACTGCGGCACCGACTCTTCGACCGACGCCATGCACAGCACGCGGGTCGCGCCGCATTCGATCAGCGCGGACCCCTCGGCGTGCCGGCTGTAGTGACGCACGAT
Organism: Casimicrobiaceae bacterium; assembly: GCA_036269335.1. Lineage (GTDB taxonomy): Bacteria > Pseudomonadota > Gammaproteobacteria > Burkholderiales > Casimicrobiaceae > PALSA-1003. The sequence goes on along the minus strand of DATASF010000165.1, from coordinate 1,518 downwards.
CGACAAGGGACGAAGCTCGTCGGCGCGGCGGCCTCCGGTGCGTAGGGTCACAGCCACCTCACGAGTGGAAAGGACTCGATTATAGCCGCGCGGCGCGCGCAGCTCTCGCCGCTAGAGGCTATGCCGCAGTTTCCACCAGGCCGCCGTCGCGGCAAGACCTTCGTCGACCGTGAACGGCGGCGTCCAGCGCGCGATCTCGCCGAAGCGGCCCGCATCGACTTCCAGGGTGCCGAGCAGGCGCGCAAGGCTCGCGCGCTTGCCCAGAAGCATGCCGCCGGCGCGCATGACGAGCGACGGCATATGGAACAGGCGCGGCGCGACGTCGAGCTCGCGCGCGAGACGCAGGACGAGCTCGCTGGTCGACACGCTTTCGGCGTCGGCGACCGGAAGGGTCTCGCCCGCGAGCGCAGGAATCGCCAGCGCAGACTCGATCGCGCTGACGGCGTTGCCGACGTAGAGCAAGCTGCGGCGATTGTCGATCCTCCCGAGCGGCAGCAGACGCTCCGCAGCGACCGCGTCGAGCAGTCGTGCAAAGTTGCCCTTGACGCCGGGACCGTAGGTCAGCGGCAGCCGCAGCACGACTCCTTCGATGGCTCCGTCGCGGCAGGCTTGCCAGAGCACGTTCTCGGCGCCGGCCTTGCTGTGCGCGTACGCGTCGTGCGGCGCAGCCGGGTCGCCGGCGCGAAACGGCTTTCCGGGCAGAGTGGCTTCGCCGTACACCTTGATCGTGCTCGCCAGCACGACACGCCGCACGCCCGCCTGCCGTGCGGCGTCGAGCAGGCGGCGCGTCACATGCACGTTGGCGACGACGAACGGCGTCGGGTCGCTCGCATCGCGGGCGGTGCCGACGTGCGCGCGCGCGGCCAGGTGAACGATGGTGTGGATGCCTGCAAGCACCGGTGTCCAGTCGGCGGCGGCGAAATCGCCCAGGGCGACGATGTCGGACGTCGGCGTCGCGCCCGGCGCAAGCGCGCGCACCGCGCCGACGTGCGGCACGTTCTCGGCGGCCAATCGTGCGCACAGCGCGTGGCCGATAAAACCGCCGGCGCCGGTGACGAGCACCGGGCCGGAGAAGCGCGACGGCGTCGCGCTCACCACCAGCGCCAGCCGTTCTTGCTGAAAAACCGAGAGGCGCTGCGAACGAAGTACACGATATGGCGCCAGCCTTTGCGCGCCGCGCCCCCGCCATGATGGACGACGCGAACGCTGGGCAGGTACACGCTTCGAGTAACGCGATTGAGCCGCACGCTCCAGTCGAAGTCTTCGAAGTAGAGAAAATAGCCGGGGTCGAAGCCGCCAGTAGCGTCGATCGCCTTGCGTCGAAGCAGCATGCACGAGCCACTCATCACCGGAACCGGCGATACGACCTCGGTGCGCGTCCTCTTCATCACGTCGCGCATCTCGTAGCGGTCGAGCCGCCGGCGAAACAGCGGTCTCAGCCACCGCGGCGCCAGCCCGCGCACCGCGAGGTCGGCGACACTCGGGTAACGTTTGCACAGATACTCGCGCTTTCCCTTG
>DATASF010000164.1:0-3088 GCA_036269335.1 Casimicrobiaceae bacterium | reverse complement strand
ATCCTGATCGGCGGTGACCCGGATGGCGCCGTCGCCGTAGGCGCGCGCGAGCGCTCCGATCACGCGCATCTGGCCGCTGGTCAGATCGCCGAGCGGCACGCTGGCGACCGCCATCACGTAGCCGAACTGCTTCTGCGCCCGGACGTTGGTCGCCCGCCAGCGCGCATACAGCTCGTCGCCCGGCTGCAGCAGCGGCACGATCTCCGGGGTGATGCCGGGCCCGCTGATCTTCCCCTCGGCCACCCGCGTCGCGATCTCGCCGATCGAGGGCGACGAGTCCTTGACCCACTCGGGACGCGACTCGACCGCGGGCGGGTCAATCTCGAGCGTCGGCACCTGGCCGCGCAGGCGGCAGGCGGTCAGCTCCCGGTCGTACTCCTCGCGCCAGCGCGTCCACCCCAGCGTCTTGATCATGAACTTCATGCGGTTGCGCTGCTTGTGCTCGTAGTCGCCGAGGCGCTTGAACACCCGCAGCACCGCCTCCGCCACCCGGAGGATTTCCGACGCCGGCAGGAACTCGTGCAGCAGACCGGCCGACGTCGTCATGATCGCGGTGCCGCCGCCGGCGGTGACGCGGAAGCCGCGGCCGCCGTCGGGCCCGACCACCGCGCGGAAGCCGAGGTCGTTGACGCCGGTGGCGATGTGATCGGTGGCGCAGCCCTCGAACGCGACCTTGAACTTGCGCGGCAGCGTCGAGCTGAGGGGGTGGCGCAACAGGAAGCGCGTCAGCGCTTCAGCATAGGGCGTGATGTCGAAACGCTCATCGGCGGCCACGCCAGCGTAGGGGCAGGCGGTGATGTTGCGGACCGAGTTGCCGCACGCCTCCCTCGTGGTCATGCCCGCCTCGGCAAGGCGATGCATCGCCGGCTCGACATCGTGCAGCTTGACGAAATGAAACTGCACGTTCTGCCGCGTGGTGATGTGCCCGAAACCGCGCGAGTAGCGCTCGCCGACGTCAGCCAGGGCGTCGAGCTGCTCGGCGGTGAGGATACCCTGGGGAATCTTCACGCGCAGCATTTGCGCGTCTTCGGCCTGGCGCTGACCGTAGGTGCCTCGCAGCAGCCTGAAGCTGCGCCACTGCTCCGGCGTCATCTCGCCGCGCTCGTAGCGCTCGAGCGTGGTGACGAACTCGTCGATGTCGGCTTCGCTCGCAAACGAGAGCCGGGTACGGCCGAAGGTCCTGGGATCGTCTATCACCGACATGGGAGCCTCGCACGCATTCCAAATTCCAGATTCTCAATACCCAGTTGCTGTAGACCGATCGTCACCACGTCACCGATCACGATCGTGCCGGCGCCGTCGAGCGCCACCGCGTTCGACGCCAGCGCATCGAGCGTGCCGCGCCAGACCTGCTGCTCCGGCCTGGTGGCGTCGACAATCACGGCGGCCGGCGTGCCGCGCGACCAGCCGCGATCGATCAACCGCCACGCGACCGCCGCCGATCGCCCCATCCCCATCATCACCACCAGCGTGATGCCGTTGGGCTGCAGTTGCGCGATCGCCGAGGCAAACGCTTCGTCCTCGTGGGCGGAGACGACCAGGAACGCCGACGCGAGGCCGCGGTGCGTGACCGGAATCCCGGCCGACGCCGGCGCGGCAATGGCGCTGCTGATGCCGGGCACGACGTCGTAGGGAATCCCGGCGCGCTGCAGCGCGAGCGCTTCCTCGCCGCCCCGCCCGAACACGAATGGGTCGCCGCCTTTGAGCCGTACGACGTTGCGGCCCCGCCGGGCAGCGCGGATCATCAGGCCGTTGATCGCCGTCTGCGTCATGGCGTGACGGCCGGCGCGCTTCCCGACGTAGAACCGCTGCGCGCGCCGCGCGTAGCGCAGGATCCGCTCGTCGACCAGCGCGTCGTAGAGCACGAAGTCGGCAGCCCGCAGCCGCGCAACCGCCGTCCGCGTCAGCAGCCCGGGATCGCCCGGGCCGGCGCCGACCAGCGAGACACGTCCGGTCACAACCACGAGTCCTCCGGCGCATGCAGCCACGGCACGCGCGGCCCTCGTTCACCTGCCGCGATCGCGGAGATCGCAAGCGCGCCCTTCGCCGATGGTTCGGCAGGCTCCGCGCTCCTCTCATACAGCTGGTTCAGCGCCTGGAGCAGGCGCGGCTTGCGCCCCTCCATCGGCACGCCGTCGCGACGCCAGGCGACGCGCGACGCACGCGCCTGCCACATCCAGCTGGCGAGATCGCGCGGCAGCAGCGCGTCGAGCCCTTCGCGCAGCAGCGCCGCCAGCGCCGGCGCGGCGCCGCTGGTCGAAATCGCCAGCGTCACCCCGTCGCGGCGAACGACGCCGCCCAGAAACGCGCTCGCGTTGGCCGGGTCGTCGACCGCGTTGACGAAGAGCTGCCGCGCCTCCGCGGCTTCCGCCACCTGCCGGTTGACGCCGGGGGTCGCGGCGGCGACCACGAGCCACGCGCCGTCGAGGTCGACCGGCTCGAATGACCTCACCTCGATGGTGATGCCAGGTGTCGCGGCGATCTCACCGGTGACCTCGGGCGCGATGACCCGAACATCCGCGCCCGCGGCCAGCAACTGCCGCAGCTTGGCGGTGGCGACTGGACCACCGCCGACCAGGACGACGGCTCGTCCGGTCAGATTCAGGAATAAGGGTAAGAGCTCGGACATGTGTCGCTCGGCTCGGCGTTGGTGCTGTAAACGCAAAAAAGCCCGGGAAGCTGAAGAGCCTCCCGGGCCGTGAGTCTGAATTCAGTTGCTGTGGCCAGATCAGGTTGTGATCGTCGAACCGCAAGTGAATAGACCGTTGGCGCAGAGGCTCGCGAGGAGCCCGCAACAACAGCACGTACACAAGCAGGTCGTCAGACCAGTCAAGACAAGCCTTTTTACCCCGCGCCGCCGGTCGACGTCAAGTTTTGTCGCTACACTGGAGGCATGCGCCTTCCCGCTCTCGCCGCCCTGGCCGCCTCGCTGCTGACCGCGTTACCGGCGGCAGCGCAACGACTTCCGACCCTCGTCAGCCCCTCTCACTACGACCTCGCCTTCAGCGTCGACCTGAACCGGGAACGGTTCGAGGGGACCGAGACCATCCGCGTCCAGGTCAACGAGCCGACCTCCAAGGTGGTGCTG
>DATASF010000163.1:0-36109 GCA_036269335.1 Casimicrobiaceae bacterium | reverse complement strand
TCGTTCGGCTGCTCTACGTCGGGTGCACACGCGCCAGAAGGCGATTGCACTTGACCGCCGTGCTCGGCGTCGAGGCGGACGAAAGCGGGCGGCTGCGCTGGCGCAAGCCTTCGCGCGGCACCGCGCTTTCCGCGCTTTGGTCGGCGGTCGAGGCCGATATGGATCCGCCGCCTTCGCTCGCGGCCATAACGACGTCGTCAAGCGCGTCCAGCGGCGTGCCGTTGCTGCGCCTGCCGCCCGGGTGGCGGCCACCGGCGCTGCCGGATCCGCTGCCGACCGGAGCCTGGGCGGCCGCTGGCGACCAACCGCTGGTCGAATTCGACTGGGTGCGCGAAACAGCGCGCCAGATCGGCATCGTCGCTCACCGCCTGTTGCGCCAATGCGCGGACGAGGGCCTCGAGCGATGGTCGTCCGAGCGCATCGCAGCGCAACGCCATCGTGTCGTGCGCGAGCTCGCCAGTCTGGGATTTACCGGCGCCGAAGCCGAATCTGCCGCCGGCCAGGTGCTTGGCGCTGTCGCGTCGACGCTCGCCGATGCGCGCGGCCGCTGGCTGTTCGATTCCCGGCATACCGATGCTCGCAGCGAATACGCGTTGACCGGCATTCGCGACGGCGCTCCGGTCCACGTCGTGCTCGATCGCAGCTTCGTCGATGCCGAAGGCGTCCGCTGGATCGTCGATTTCAAGCTGTCGCAACACCAAGGTGCAGGGCGCGAGGCGTTTCTCGATAGCGAGCAGGCGCGCTACCGGCCTCAGCTCGACGCGTACGCCGAAGTCGTTCGCGGCCTGGGTGCGCAACCGATCCGCCTCGGCTTGTATTTTCCGCTGCTCGTTGGCTGGCGCGAATGGGAAGGACCGCGCTGACGCGAAGAGGGCGGACCGCCGAGCGCTGGACCGGGACCCGTCGCGCAGGCTAAAATCAAGGTTTTTCAAGGTCTTCCGACCTTTGGACGGGAACTGAAGTGCAGGTATTCCGTGGGCTCCCCGATCTCGCCGACCGCCATCGCCCCATCGCGCTGACCATAGGCAACTTCGACGGCGTCCATCGCGGGCACCAGGCGATGCTCGCCAGGCTGTCGCAGGCCGCGGAAGACCTGGCGCTGCCGTCGGCCGTGCTGACCTTCGATCCGCACCCGCGCGAATTTTTCGCACCCGGCACCGCGCCGCCGCGCCTGTCCACCCTGCGCAGCAAGCTCGAGCAGTTCTCGGCGCACGGCATCGCCGAAGTCCACGTCGCGCGCTTCAACGCGGCGCTCGCGGCGCTGCCTGCGGCGCGCTTTATCGAAGACGTTCTGGTGCGCCGGCTCGGCACGCGCTGGGTGCTGGTCGGCGATGACTTCCGCTTCGGGCAGGGGCGTAGCGGCGATCTTGCGCTGCTGCGGCGCGCCGCGACGAGTTTCAGCGTGGAAGCGATGCCGACGGTCATCGTCGACGGCGAGCGGGCGTCGAGCACCGCGATACGCGCCGCGCTCGCCGCCGGCGAACTCGTTCACGCGGCGCGATTGCTCGGGCGTCCGTACGCGATCAGCGGAAAAGTCGTGCACGGCGACAAGCTCGGACGCAGTCTTGGCTTTCCAACGGCGAACATCGTCCTGCGGCATCCGCCGCCGCTGACCGGTGTCTTTGCCGTGCGCGTGCACGGCCTGGGCGGCGTGGCGAGATCGGGCGCCGCAAGCCTCGGGGTGCGCCCGACGGTCAAGGCCGGGGCGACACCGCTGCTGGAAGTGTTCGTGTTCGATTTCGACGAGGCGGTCTATGGCCGCCGCGTCGTCGTCGAGTTTCTCCGCAAGCTGCGCGACGAGGAGCGGTACGCCGACCTCGAGACGCTGACCCGGCAGATCCGTGCCGATGTCGAGCAGGCGCGCGAGTATTTCGCGACCGCGTCGAGCACGGCGCGCTAGCGCGCCGTTGAAAGCCAACGATGTCCGACAAACCCAAGACCGACTACAAGTCGACGCTCAATCTGCCCGACACGGCGTTTCCGATGCGCGGCGACCTGGCGAAACGGGAAGCCGCCTGGGTTCGCGAATGGCAGGAGCGGAAGGTCTACGAGGCGATCCGCACCGCCAGCCGCGGGCGGCCGCGGTTCATCCTGCACGACGGCCCGCCTTACGCCAACGCCGACATCCATATCGGACACGCGGTCAACAAAATACTCAAGGACATCGTCGTCAAGAGCAAGTGCCTCGCCGGGTTCGACGCACCGTACGTGCCGGGCTGGGATTGCCACGGCATGCCGATAGAAGTGCAGATTGAAAAGACGTACGGCAAGAACATCCCGGTCGAAGAGACACAACGGCTGGCGCGGGCGTACGCGACCGAGCAGATCGCGCGGCAAAAGGCCCAGTTCCAGCGGCTCGGCGTGCTCGGCGACTGGAACCATCCGTACACGACGATGGCGTTTCGCAACGAGGCGGACGAGATGCGCATGCTCGGCGCGATCCTCGCCAAAGGCTACATTTATCGCGGTCTCAAGCCGGTGAACTGGTGTTTCGACTGCCAGTCGGCGCTGGCCGAAGCCGAAGTCGAATACGAGGACCGCACCGACATCGCCATCGACGTCGGTTTCGAGATCGACCCGCGCGACCGGGAGAAACTCGCACGCGCATTCGGGCTCGAGACACTCCCCGACGGTCCGGTGCGCGCGGTGATCTGGACGACGACGCCGTGGACGATTCCGGCCAATCAGGCGCTGGCCGTGCACCCCGACCTAACGTACTCGCTGGTCGAGACCGATCGCGGCAACTTCATCCTGGCGAGCGAGCTGGTCGACACCTGCCTTGCGCGCTTCGGCATCGCGAGGAGGGAGCCGGCCGGACGTTTCGAGCACGAGGCACCCGGCCAATCGCTCGACGGCATGCGTTTTCGCCATCCGTTCTACGACCGCGAGTCGCCGGTCCAGCTGGGCGAGTTCGTCACGCTGGAGCAGGGGACCGGCATCGTGCACAGCTCGCCGGCGTACGGTGTCGACGACTTCCAGTCGTGCCGGCGCTACGGATTGACCGACGACCAGATATTAAACCCGGTGCAAGGCGACGGACGGTACGCCGAGACGCTGCCTTTCTTCGGCGGCCTCAACATCTGGAAAGCCAATCCGTTGATCGTCGAAAAGCTGCGCGAAGTCGGAGCGCTGCTGCACGCCGAAAAGGTGACCCACAGCTACATGCACTGCTGGCGGCACAAGACGCCGATCATCTATCGCGCGACGACGCAGTGGTTCGCCGGCATGGACGAGGTGCCGGGATGGCGCGGCGTCAAACCGCCAACCACGCTGCGCCAAGCCGCATTGGCCGGCATCGACGCGACGCAATTCTTTCCCGCCTGGGGCAAGGCCCGATTGCACGGAATGATCGCCAACCGGCCGGACTGGACGTTGTCGCGCCAGCGGCAATGGGGCGTGCCGCTGCCGTTTTTCGTCGACCGTGAAACCGATGTGCTGCACCCCGACACGATGGCACTGCTGGAGCTGGCGGCGGCGAGGGTCGAGCGCGGAGGAATCGAGGAATGGCAGAAGGCGACGTACGAGGATTTTGGCGTCGATCCCCAAAAGTATCGCAAGCTCTCTGATACGCTGGACGTGTGGTTCGACTCCGGTGCCACACACCAGACGGTGATGGGCGGCCCGCAGGGGCGCGTCAGGCACCTGGGCTCGCATCCGGACCAGACCGGCTTCCCGGCCGACCTGTATTTGGAAGGCTCGGACCAGCACCGAGGCTGGTTCCATTCGTCGCTGCTCTCGTCGTGCATGCTCAACGGCGTGCCGCCATACAAGGCGCTGCTGACGCATGGATTCGCCGTCGATGGCGACGGCAAGAAGATGTCCAAGTCCAAAGGCAACGTGGTCGCGCCGCAGACGATTTCCGATACGCTCGGCGCTGAGATACTCCGCCTCTGGGTCGGGGCGACCGACTATTCGGGCGAGCTCTCGATTTCCAACGAGATCCTGAAGCGCGTCGTCGAAGGTTATCGCCGCATTCGCAATACGCTGCGCTTTCTGCTCGCCAATACGTCCGACTTCGATCCGGTGCGCGACGCGGTGCCGGTCGACCAGCTGTTCGAGCTGGACCGTTACGCGCTCGATGTCGCCGCCGGCTATTTCGACGAAATGCGGCAAAAATACGCGGCGTATGAATTCCATCTGGTAGTCCAGGCGCTGCAGTTGTATTGTTCGGAAGAGCTCGGCGGCCGCTACCTCGACATCCTCAAAGATCGCCTCTATACGACGGCGGCCGATTCGCTGGGACGGCGCTCGGCGCAGACGGTTCTCGCCGTCATCCGGGACGAATTGATCAAGCTGATGGCGCCGATTCTGTCGTTCACCGCGGAAGAGGCTTGGCGCATCGTCCGTCCGGAAGACGCGACGATCTTCGCGTCGACCTGGGGCGCCGAGCACCGCGTCGTGCGCGGCGACAGTCCCGAATTCTCCAGGCGCTGGACAGCCATCATGGGCGTCCGCGATGCCGTGCTGAAACGGCTGGAGTCGTCGCGCGAGCGCGGCGAGATCGGCTCTTCGCTGCAGGCGGAGATCGCGATTACCGCGCCGACGCCGATCTACGAGGCGCTGTCCTCGATCGGCGACGACTTGCGCTTTGTCATGATCACTTCGTCCGCCGGCGTCAGTCGCGGCGACGCCCTCGAGATCGAGGTGACACCGAGCAGCCACCCCAAGTGCGAGCGATGCTGGCATTACCGCGCCGATGTCGGCGCCGATCCGACCCACGCAACCCTGTGCGGGCGCTGCGTCGCCAATCTCTTTGGGAGCGGCGAGCCGCGCCGGTTCGCGTGAGCGCAATGCAAACCGCCGCGCACGACTCCGGCACGGCAACAAGGCGCTGGTGGATCTGGCTGTTGGTCAGCGCGGCGGTGATTGCAGCGGACCAGGTCAGCAAGTCGCTGGTGGAAGCTGCGCTGCGCGTCGGAGAGCAGCGCGCGCTGACGCCCAACTTCAGCATCGTCCTCGCGTACAACACCGGCGCCGCGTTCAGCTTCCTCGCCGATGCGTCCGGATGGCAGCGTTACCTGTTCACCGCCTTGGCACTCGCCGCCTCCGCGCTGATGATCTGGCTGCTGCGGCGCGGCGGCGACCGCATCTACAGCCTCGCCTTGAGCCTCATCCTGGGCGGCGCCTTGGGCAATCTCTGGGATCGCGTGACCATGGGCAAGGTCGTCGATTTCCTTCTGTTGCACGATTACCTGCCATTCCGCGGGGCGTTGGCGGCTCGCCTGGACCCGTTTCCCGCGTTCAATGTCGCCGACAGCGCATTGACCGTCGGCGTCGCGCTGTTGATTCTGGACAGCTTTCGCCAGCGCCATGCCGATCGCCCGCGATGACGCCGAACCGATGAGCGAAGTCATCCTCGCCAATCCGCGCGGATTTTGTGCCGGCGTCGATCGGGCAATCGCGATCGTCGAGCAGGCGCTCGGGCGCTTCGGCGCGCCGATCTACGTACGGCACGAGGTCGTCCACAACAAGTTCGTCGTCGACGACCTCAAGGCGAAGGGCGCGATATTCGTCGATGAGCTTGGCGACGTTCCGGAGGGAAGCACGGTCGTATTCAGCGCGCACGGCGTCTCGCGCGCGGTGCGAGAGGAAGCCGAGGCACGCCGGCTGAATGTTTTCGACGCGACGTGTCCGCTGGTGACCAAGGTGCACGTCGAGGTCGCGAAGATGCACGCCAGCGGGCGCGAAATCGTCATGATCGGGCACGCGGGCCACCCGGAAGTCGAGGGCACGATGGGCCAGGCCAATGGCGGCATCCATCTGGTCGAGTCGGTCGCCGACGTCGATCGCCTGGTCGTGCGCGACGCCTCGCAGCTCGCGTACGTGACCCAGACGACCTTGTCCGTCGACGACGCGGCCGCGATCGTCGCCGCGCTCAGGCACCGGTTTCCCGCGATCGTCGGCCCGAAGAAGGACGACATCTGTTACGCGACGCAAAACCGCCAGGATGCGGTCAAGTTTCTCGCTCCGCAATGCGATGTCGTCATCGTCGTCGGCAGCCCGAACAGCTCGAACTCCAACCGTTTGCGCGAGGTCGCCTCGCATCGCGGCATTCCGGCCTACATGATCGATCGCGCCGAAGAGCTGCAACCCGAATGGGTCGAGGGCAAGCGGCACGTCGGCGTCACCGCGGGCGCCTCGGCACCGGAAATTCTGGTGCAGCGGGTGATCGAACGGCTGCGCCAGCTCGGCGCGGGCCGGGTTCGCGAGCTCGACGGCGCAGTCGAATCGGTGATCTTTCCGATGCCGCGGGGACTCGCCGCGCACGGCGAGCGCGACCCGCACTGAGGCATCGTCTAGGCGGGAGGACGAAGCGCGCGGCCCTGCGCACGAAACCAGCCGAGACCCGCGGCGAGCGCGACGAGCGCCAGGGCCGCCGCCGCGCCGGCGCATAGCGCCTGCCGGCCGCTGTCGCTGAACGCGCGGACGACGCCCTCGGCGACATACCAGGTCAGCAGCAGCAGCGTCCATTGCCGCGCGCGCACGCGACCCCGCGCGACGCCCGGCGCCAGCGCGAGGAGCGGCACGGCCTTCAGCGCCAGCCACGATCCTCCCGGCTTCAGCGGGGCGAGCCACAGCTCCCAGAGCAATTCCAGCAACGCCAGCGCGAGGACAGACGCGGCGGCAGCGCGCCGCCAGCGCGCGCCGCCGTCAGGCGACGGCGACATACTCGAATAGCTCGAAGCCAGGACCCTGATCGACCAGCTTGGTGAGCACCGCGGTTCCGACCGACTTGTCCCGATGCAGCGATATCGCCTGCTCGAGCTGGAACACTCCGGCCGGCACCAGCGCCATCGGCGGCTCGTCCTGGCCGGTGTCGGGCAGCAGCACCATCGGCAGCAGCGGCGAGCCGTCCGAGCCTTCGCCGCGCCCCGCGGCGGCCTCCGGACTGTCGGTCAGCAATTCGCAGCCGAATTCGAGACCGGTGCCGCGCATCGTATTGCGGAACCACCGCACCATCGCGGCCTGCAGCGCGGTTCGGCCCTCGACCCGGAGCGCGATCAGATCGCCGACGCGCAACGGCGCGTGCACCGAATCGATCTGGCGCAACGCGTACCCGGCTGGCGTGTGATTGATGACCTGGCACGCGGTCATCGTCGGGAGCCCGCGCGCCGGCTGGAAGATGTCCAGATGCGCTCCGGGGCTGTATTGCCATACGGCATTCAGGCCGGCGCACATCACGACACGGGCTCGCGAGGGCAGCCGGTTGAATTGCCGCGCTGGCGGTATCGCCCACTGCCGCAGCAGGCGGCGTAGCAAGGTCATGTATTGCGCGACCGCCGCGGTATCGGCGGGAAATCCCGCCGGCGCCTTGCCGCCGGTATCCAGCGTGCGCAGTTGCTCCTGCAGCTGGAAAGCAAGGTCGAAGGTCAGCAGAAACAGCTTGTTGCCCTCCAGATTGCCGCCTTTGTTCGACGAGAACGGCGGGAAATCATGCCCGATCGGGACGATAGCCACCGCTTTCGCCAACCGATGCACTGGAGCGACATCGGTCAGCTTCGCCCAGTGCGAATGTTCCTGCAGATACTGGATCACGTGGCTGAGCTGCGTCGGAAGGAAGCCGTAGGGATTGGCCAGCGCCAGGAGCAGCGCCTGCACGTAGATTCGCTCCGGCGTCGCGTCCGGATTGTCGCTGGCGATCGGCGTCTGGTGCAGGCCCCGTGAGCGGGCATGAACATAGATCGCATGCGCGTCGTGCCAGGTTCGCGCCGGTACCGGCGCGTACGACATGTAGCTGTTAGTCAGCACGCGGACCGTGCACTGCAGGCAGCGATGAATCAGCGCGACCAGCAGGCGATTGCCGCCGAGCAGGATACGCTTGTCGGCTTCGTGCGCGAGCAGCCGCTTGTACGCGGTCGCGAGCTCGGCGGACAGCGTCAGCGCGACCTTGGCGGCTTGCAGCGCATTGCCTGTCAGTGGATGCGCGGCACGCGCGAAATTGCGCTCGAGTATCGGCCAGAGCGTGATCGCGGCCGCGTAGAACTTTTCGGCGAGCTCCAGCCGGCGCGAATCCGAGATCGCGGCCCGGTTGGTGGCGGCCAGCGCATCGCCGATCACGCCGGCGGCTTCGATCGACTCGCGCTTCATCGTTTCGTCGATCCACGACTGGACCTGCGCCGGCCGCGTCTCGGGCGGGTGGGCGGGGCGTTCGTCGATCGGCGGGAGACTGAGTGCGAGGCTCAAGTGCGTAGGCGTCGGAAGGATGACCGGGCGATTGTAGACGATGGGGCGATACGGATCGCGGCAACGCCTCTACAGGGCGTCCAGAAAGGCCGCAACCGGTACGATCTGATCGGCATCGAGCAACATCGGCGCGTGGCCGACGCCGGCAAATTCGATCACGCGGGGCTTGGGCCCGCGCGTGCGCATTGCCGCCGCGGTCTCCGGTGCGAGCAGGTCCGATTCGGCCCCGCGCAGGACGAGCGTCGGGCAGGAGATTGCGTCCCACACCGGCCAGAGATCGCCCTTTTGCGTCGCCTGGACACGGAACGGCACGGCGATGCCGGGATCGTATTTGAGCCGCCAGCTGCCATCGGGGAGTTGCCGCGCCGTCGTCTGCGCCAGCGCCTGCCACTGCGCGTCGGACAGCGCGCCGAACGGCGTGGACACCGCGCGGATATGCGCCTCCAGCGCCGCGAACGACTCGAACTGCGGATCGGCGCCGACGTAGGAGGCGATCCGCGCCAGCGCCGGCGACTCGATCACCGGTCCTACGTCGTTGACGACGAGCCTTGCGACCGGTGTATTTTTCTGCGCGGCCAGCACGATGCCGAGCAGCCCGCCCATCGAGGTGCCCACCCACGCGCACCGCTCGACAGCCGCATGCGCCAGCAGGGCGGTCAACGTCGTCAGATAGGTGGGAAATGTGTAGTCGTTCGGATCGGCCAGCCATTCGCTGTCGCCGCGCCCCGGCATGTCGGGACAAAGGACGCGGAAGCGATCGCCGATCGCCGCCGCCAGGGTGTCGAAGTCGCGGCCGTTGCGCGTCAGACCATGGACGCAGACGACGACGCGCGGATTGTCCGGATCGCCCCATTGCCGATAGACGACGCGATGGAAGCCATGCGGACTGAGGCTGGCGAAATGGCGTTCTTGCTGAGGGGGCATGCGGATCGTTGCGCGCGAGAGTCGATGCGCGGCGTCAAGGTCCATCGTCGGGGAAAACACCGGTCGCGTCAAATTCGGGCAACGGCCTAGCGAAACAGCGCGCTCGGAAATACCGGCACGAAGCCGGGACTGTCGCCACCGAGGAACGCGTCGATTTCATCGCGCCGGGCCATCGCGTCGGCGTGCCCGAGGGCCATCAGCGCGCGGCAGTAGTGGCGGTCGAACAGCAGATAGGAAAGCAGGTTCGCCCCTGTGCCTTCGGTGCCGCCCAGTCCTCTGAGCAGGTAGCGCACTCCGGCGGGAAGATGCCGGCCGTAGCCGACGGCGAGCTGCGCCAGGTCGCGGCTGGGGCCCAGCACCAGCGCATCGACGTGCGCCACGTTCATGCCGTGCTCGATCAGGCGCTCGGATTCAATCAGGCCGGCGAGCTGATTGATCTGCCACATGCGCTCCAGGTCGGCACCCATGTTGTCCAGAAAGATGCTGGATAGCGCGTGTCCGGCGACCTGCGCGAACGACGGATAGCGCCGCGCCGCGCCGCGGGTCGCCGACGGCCGCTGCCCGGTAAACTGGCCGACCGCGATCACCAGCAGCCTGCGCGCTCCCAGATGAAGCGCCGGCGACAGCGGCGCGATCTGGCGGACCGAGCCGTCGGCGAAATAATCGCTGCCGACCAGGGTAGCGGGAAAGACGAACGGTATTGCCGTCGATGCGAGCAGATGATCGACGCCTATGGTCGCCATCTCGCCGCGGCGCCGCATCCGCTGCCACGCCTGGATGGACGGATCGCCCTGGTAGAAGGTGACCGCGTGGCCGGTCGTATAGCTGGTCGCGTTGATCGCCAGCGCGCGCAGACGCCCATCGGCGATGTGCGCAGCGATGCGCTTGGCGTCCAGCTCCCTGCGCAGCAGGCTTCGCAGCGGATGATTGTCGAACATCGACGCTGCACTCGCCCGCCCATGCTTGCCTGTCAGAACCGATGCCAGCCAGCGCGCACCGTGCGCCGACAGGGTCGACAGGTCGGCCCTGTACACGTCGCCGACGTCGATGTTGCGCCACAGGCGCACCAGACGTGCGACGCCGTCGCGGAACCGGTCCGCATGGACGGCCAACGCCGCGGCGTTGATCGCGCCTGCCGAGGTTCCGCATATGATGCCGAACGGTCCGGCGGCCGCGGGGCGCAGTATGCGGGCGATTGCGCGGAGTGCCCCGACCTGGTACGCGGCGCGCGCACCGCCTCCGGAGAGGATGATTCCGGTGCCTATCCGCGCGCCGCCGAGTGTGGCCAGGCTCGCTACTCCGCTCGCAGCGTGCGGTCGAGGATCAGCAGCATCGCCGCGGTAGCGCCCCAGATGTAACGCTCGCCATACGGAATCGCATGGTAGTCGCGCCGCAGCTCTCCCAGCATGCGGAAATGACGCTGCTGATTGCGGGGCTCGAGCAGAAACGTGAGCGGCACCTCGAAGACCGAGGCGACTTCGACCGGATCGGGCTTCAGCACGATCGGCGGCTCGATCCAGCCGACGATGGGCGTCACCCGATACCCGGTCACGGTCTCGTAGTCGGCGAGCCGCCCGAGCGGCTGTACGCGATCGCGCGGCAACGCGATCTCCTCCTCGGCCTCGCGCAACGCGGCAGCGACTGCGTCCGCATCCTCCGGCTCGATGCGTCCGCCGGGAAAGCTGATCTGACCCGGATGGTCAGGCAGGTCGACGCTGCGCTCGGTGAACAGCACGGTCAGGCCGTCCGGGCGATTGACCAGCGGGACCAGGACGGCGGCTGGCGTGGCCGCACCTTCGCGGCCCGGCAGACGGAACCCGTCGGAGAGATTGGTTGCTGACTCCGGTGCCGGACGTTCGAACCGCTCGCGCAACCATGCCTGCTGCTCGGCGGGCGATAACTGGAAAAGTGGTAACTGCATCAGGCGCAAGTGGCCCGAGTCCGGGCGCAGCGACAATTGTAGCGCGCGCCGCAAGTTCGCCAGGACGGCGAGATGTCAGACCAGAAGCTTGATCCCGGCGATCCCCAAGGCGCAGACAAGAAGCATGCGCAGGATTGGCGTCGGCACGCTGCGCGTGGCAACGCTGCCGGCGATGATGCCGGGCAGTCCCCCTGTGATCAGCGCAAGCAGCAGCCCGGCATCGATGGTGCCGAGCCAGGCATGGCCTGCGGCCGCAATCGCCGTCAGCGGGACAGCATGTGCGATATCGCTGCCGGCAATCTCGGCAGGCTCGAACTCGGGATAGAGCAGCGAGAGGATCGCCGCCCCTATTGCTCCCGCGCCAAGCGACGTCAGTGCCACGGCCGCACCGATCAGGGCCCCTGCGACCACCGTTGCCGCCGGACGGTGCCGGCGCACGCGATCGAGCGCTGCGGAATGGAGTGCCCAGCGCCGGATTCTCGCTCGAAGCAACAGCAACGCAACGCTGACGAGCACCGCGATGGCGACCGACAAGCGGATCACTCGTGCCAGTCCTTGCGGCGTGGCGCTGATGTTCGCCAGGACCGCCAGCGTCGCGATCGCTGCAGGAACGCTCCCGGCCGCGAGCAGGACAACGACAGGCTCCCTTATCGTTCGCGCGGCGCGATGCGCGAACGTCGCAGCGGTCTTGGTCACCGCCGCAAAGGCGAGATCGGTGCCGACCGCAACGGGGGCGGGAAAGCCGAATGCCGTGATCAACAGCGGTGTCATCAGCGACCCGCCGCCGACGCCGGTCAGCCCAACCATCAGCCCGACGCCCATGCCGGACAACGCAAGCCACGCAAATTCGGTCATTGCGACCTGCCTGGAAATGGCATCGCGGTCCCCGACGGCCTATCGGCCGGCGCGGGCGCGGCCCGGATTGTCGATCTCACGATGGTCGCTCGCTTCGGTGGTGATGTCGGCCAGCGCGTTTGCCACGGCCGCTCGAGCTCGAAATTGAGCTCCTATCAGGATTACGGCGGGCCCGGTCAGACCGGCGTCGGCGATCTTGGGCAACGCCGCGATCGTCGAATAGACGACGCGTGCATTTGGCAGCGACGCGTTCTCAACCACGGCTACGGGCGTGGCGGCGGGCTTGCCCGCGGCGATCAGCGCCGCGGCGATCGCGTCTGCTTGCCCCACGCCCATGTAGATCGCGCCCGCATCGGCCGCGGCGATGCTTCGGGCCCATTCGTTTGCGACCTCGCCCTCGCCGACACGCGGGGTGACCAGGCTGATCGTGCGCACCAGGCCGCGCTGGGTCAGCGAAATTCCGATCTGCGCGCTCGCTGCCAGCGCCGCCGTGATGCCCGGAACGACCTCATAGCGCACGCCGGCCGCCTCGAGAGCGGCGATTTCCTCCTGTGCGCGGCCGAAGAGCATCGGATCGCCGCCCTTCAGCCGCACGACGATCGAATGCGACGCCGCCGCATCGACCAGCCGCTTGTTGATGAATTGCTGCGCCGTCGAGTGCTTGCCGCACCGTTTGCCGACGGCGATCTTGCGGGCGTTCGCGGCGAGCGCGACCGTCTCCGGATGCACGAGCGCGTCGTAGAACACGATGTCGGCGCGCTCGAGCAGCCGGGCCGCGCGCAAGGTCAGCAGGTCCGGTGCTCCCGGACCCGCGCCGACCAGATAGACAACGCCGCTCATGCGACCATCCCCGCAGCCACGGTGTCGTGCGTCGCCTCGTCGATCAGGATGAAGCTCCCGGTGGCGCGGTTGTCCTCGTAGCGGTCGACGAATGCCGGCTGTGCCAGCGCGAGGCGAACGCGGCCGATATCGTTCATCGCCAGTGCCGCCGGCGCCGGCTCTTTCGACTGGGTCGACACGTTCCACAGGTAATCGATGCGCTCGATCCTGGCGCGCGCTTCGCGCGTCGTATGCCGCAGCAGATAGCGGCGGCGGGGATCCAGCGGTGCGCTCGCCAGCCAGCACATCGATGCATCGACGGTGCGCGAAATCGCCGGCGCCGAATCCGGATGCACCAGCATGTCGCCGCGCGAAATGTCGAGTTCCCGGTCGAGGACGATCGAGACGGCCGCGTGCAGGCCGGCGTGGTGCCGGTCGCCCTCGTACGTCCGGATCGCGCGCACGCGGGCGCTTTGTAGCGACGGCAGCACGGTCACGGCGTCGCCGATGGCGATCCCGCCCGATTCGATCCGGCCCATGTAGCCGCGCGGCTGCCCCGCGGCCGGTCTGGCGACGAATTGCACAGGGAAACGCAAAGGCCCCTGCGCAAGCGTCGGCGCCGAATCCACCGTTTCGAGTATTTGCAGCAGGGTCGGCCCGGTATACCAGGGCAGGCGGTTGCCTCGATCGACGACCATGTCGCCGTCGAGCGCCGACATCGGGACGAACCGCGCGTCGCGTATGTCCGACGCCTGGGCAAACGCGGTGAAGTCGGCGACGATCGCGGCGAACACGCGCTGGTCGAAATCGACCAGGTCCATCTTGTTGACCGCGACCACCAGATGGGGAATGCCCAAGAGATGGGCGATCGTCGCATGCCGGCGCGTCTGCGTGACGATCCCGTGTCGCGCGTCGACGACCAGGATCGCCAAATCGGCGGTGCTGGCACCGGTCACCATGTTGCGCGTGTACTGCTCGTGGCCCGGCGTGTCGGCGATGATAAATTTGCGCAGTGCCGTCGCGAAATATCTGTACGCGACGTCGATCGTGATGCCTTGCTCGCGCTCCGCGCTGAGGCCGTCGGTCAAGAGCGAGAGGTCGAGCGGCCCCCCGCGGCGCTGCGAGGTGCGCGCGATCGCGGCCAGCTGATCGGCCAGGATCGCCTTGGTGTCGTAGAGCAGGCGCCCGATCAGCGTGCTCTTGCCGTCGTCCACGCTTCCCGCCGTGATGAAGCGCAGCACGCCGTGCTCGAGCAGATCGATTTTCTCAAGCGCCGACATCAGAAATAGCCTTCTTTCTTGCGCAACTCCATCGACGCTTCGTTGGTCTGGTCGTCGAGACGGGTGGCACCCCGCTCGGTGATCGTTGCCAGCGCCGTCTCGGCGACGATCGCCTCGATCGTCGCCGCATCGGATGCGACCGGCGCGGTGCAGCTGATATCGCCGACGGTGCGAAAACGCACGGAAATCTGCTCGACGGACTCGCCCTCACGCGGCGGCGTCAGGGCGGTCACCGGCACCAGCGACGTGCCGCGGCGCACGACGCGACGCCGATGCGCCAGATAGAGCGACGGCACGGCGAGGCGCTCGCGGGCGATGTATTGCCAGACGTCGAGCTCGGTCCAGTTGCTGATCGGGAAAACGCGCACGTGCTCGCCGGGCCCGACGCGCGCGTTGTACAGGTTCCAGAGCTCGGGACGCTGGTTCTTCGGATCCCATTGTCCGAACGCATCGCGGAACGAGAACATGCGTTCCTTGGCTCGGGCTTTTTCTTCGTCCCGGCGCGCACCGCCTATGCATGCATCGAAGCCGAACTCGGCGATCGCGTCGAGCAGGGTCACCGATTGATGGCGGTTGCGGCTTTCGGCCGGATTGGCGAGAACGACGCGGCCCTTGGCGATCGAATCCTCGACCGAGCGCACGATCAAGCGCTCTCCCAGCTCGGCTGCGCGGCGATCGCGAAAATCGATGACCTCGGGAAAGTTGTGGCCGGTGTCGATGTGCAGCAGCGGAAACGGAAATGGGTTCGGCCGGAACGCCTTTTCGGCGAGCCTCAACAGGACCAGCGAGTCCTTGCCGCCGGAAAAGAGCAGGGCAGGGTGCTGGCACTGCCCGGCGACCTCGCGCAGCACGTGGATCCCTTCGGATTCGAGCCAGCCCAGATGATCGGCATCGGCGGCGCGCCAGGAAATGGCGGAAGCCGGTGCGACCTCCGGTTCGAGGAATGAGGCGTCGGTCATGCCGGCACTCCGGCGTCGATGACGCGCACCGGGACGTTCACCGGCCTGCGATGTAGGCCGCACTCGCGGTGCTCGGGCTGTTCCCACCACCAGCGGCCCGCGCGCTGATCCTCGCCCGGCTCGATCGCACGCGTGCATGGCGCGCAGCCGATGCTCGGATAACCCTGATCGTGCAGCGGATGGTAGGGCACGGCATTCGCGCGCAGGTAATCCCACACGTTCGCTTCGCTCCAGTCGGCCAGCGGGTTGAACTTGGGTATGCCGCGCTCGGCGTCGAATTCCTCGACGGCGAGGTCGGCACGCGTGATCGACTGCGAGCGGCGCTGGCCGGTGATCCAGGCGCCCTTGCCGGCGAGCCCGCGGGCAAGCGGGGCGGATTTGCGGATCGCGCAGCACGCTTGACGCAAGTCGATACTGCGATAGAAGGCGTTAGCCCCGTTGGCGGCGACGAAGGCTTCCAGCGCCGCTGCGTCCGGATGCAGGATGCGAATCGCCAGCCCGTAGCGTTCGCGCACGCGATCGATCTGCACGTGTGTCTCCTCCGGCAGGCGTCCGGTATCGAGCGTCAGGATCTCGATCGGCAGCGCATGCCGCGCGACCAGGTCGATCAGCACCATGTCCTCGGCGCCGAAGCTGCTGGCCAGTGCGACCGGCGCATGGTCGCCCCCGACCCGTGCCAGCAGCGTGACGAGCTCGCCGACGCGGGCTTCGATGCTCATCGTCTCGAACCCTCCCTCGATGCCGACACGTCGGCGGCCGCGCCCTGGAGGCGGCGGCGGAACAGCGGCACCGGCTGGGCGACCGTCGCCTGATAGTTGTCGCTGAAATCGCCGAAAGCGGCCAGAGCGTCGGCAACGCTGCGACCGGGCTGCAGCGCAAAGGTGTCGAAGCCGCATTGCCGCAGGTAATAGAGCTGGTCGCGCAGGATGTCGCCGATCGCGCGCAATTCGCCGGTGTAGCGGTACTTTTCGCGCAGCAGGCGCGCGGTCGAATAGCCACGGCCGTCGGAGAACTTCGGGAAATCGACGGCGATCAGCGGCAGGCGCACAACGTCGGCTCCGAGCGCGTCGGGATCGTCCGCAGGCTTCAGCCACACGCCGATATCATCCCGCGCTGCCAGCGCAGCGTGCTGCGCGGACCACAGAGCGAGGGGAACGATGGCGGGGGTCAAGACCGGCACATCGGCGATCGCCGCCGTTTCGGGCAGCAGGATCCAGCGATCGTCGATCACGGCCCGGTCCTTAGTGAGCAGCGGCATAAACGCGCTCCTTGAACGGCTCGATGCCGATGCGCCGTACGGTATCGATGAACTGCTCGTCGGCGTGACGGCGCTCGATGTAGGTATCGATCAGCTTGGCCACCACATCGGGCATCTCGCGCGCGGCGAACGACGGGCCGATGACCTTGCCCAGAGACGCGCGTTCGCCCTGGTCGCCACCGATCGACACCTGGTACCACTCGTCGCCGCCCTTGTCGACGCCGAGCACCCCGATGTTGCCGACGTGGTGATGTCCACAGGCGTTCATGCAGCCCGAGATGTTGAGGTTGATCTCGCCGATGTCGTGCAGGTAGTCGAGATCGTCGAACCGGCGCTGGATCGCTTCGGCGATCGGGATCGACTTGGCATTGGCCAGCGAGCAGAAATCTCCGCCGGGGCAGCAGATGATGTCGGTGAGCAAGCCGATGTTCGGGGTCGCGAATCCCAGTTCCTTGAGCTCTCCCCAGAGAGCGAGCAGCGCGGCCTGCCTGACGTGCGCGAAGATCAGGTTCTGCTCGTGCGAGACGCGGATTTCACCGAAGCTGTACGCGTCGGCCAGGTCGGCGACCATATCCATCTGGTCGGATGTCGCGTCGCCGGGCGGCACGCCGGTTTTTTTCAGCGACAGCGTGACTGCAGCGTAGCCCGGAACCTTGTGCGGAAAGACGTTGCGCTTGACCCAGTTGGCGAATGCCCGGTTATCGGCGACCGCCGCGCGAAAGCCCGCGTCATCGCCGGGCAGACGCTCGTACGCCGGCGGCGCGAAAAAAGCGGCGATGCGCTCGATTTCCTCGTCGGGCACCGTCGCCGGGCCGCCTTGAAGCCGTTCCCATTCCGATTCCACATGCCGCGTGAAGACTGGGAGGGTCATTTCCTTGACCAGGATCTTGATCCGGGCCTTGTACATGTTGTCCCGCCGCCCGAAGCGGTTGTAGACGCGCAGGATGGCATCCAGGTAGTTGAGGATCTCCTCTCGCGGAAGAAATTCACGAATGACGTGGCCGATGACCGGCGTGCGGCCGAGTCCGCCGCCGACGAGCACGCGAAAGCCGATTTCCCCCGCTTCGTTGCGTACCGCGTGCACACCGATATCGTGAACGAGTGTCGCGGCGCGATCGGTCGCCGAGCCCGACACCGCGATTTTGAATTTGCGCGGCAGATAGGCGAACTCGGGATGGAAGGTCGACCACTGCCGGAACAGCTCGCTGTACGGCATCGGATCGATGATCTCGTCGGCGGGACGCCGGCAAAATGGTCGGCGGTGATGTTGCGCACGCAATTGCCGCTGGTCTGGATCGCGTGCATTTCCACCGTGGCCAGCTCGCCCAGGATGTCGGGGACGTCCTCGAGGCGCGGCCAGTTGAACTGGATGTTCTGGCGCGTGGTGAAGTGCCCGTAGCCTCTGTCATACTTGCGGCCGATGTGCGCCAGCTTGCGCATCTGGGGCGACGACAAGAGCCCGTACGGAATCGCGATCCGCAGCATCGGCGCGTATTTCTGTATGTAGAGGCCGTTCTGCAGGCGCAGCGGCCGGAACTCGTCCTCGGTCAGCTCGCCCGCGAGAAAACGGCGCGTCTGGTCGCGGAACTGGGCGACACGCTCGTCGACGAGGCGCTGATCGTGGTGGTCGTATTGGTACATTCGCCGAGGCGGAGTAGGGTCCAGCCGTCAGCGTAGATCGGCCTCGTTATGCGGACAAGGAATGAGTGGCAATTAGTTGATAGCTGAATCGCATAACGTGCACACCTGAAAATGAAAGAAGGGCTCGTCCTTTTCGCCCACGGAGCCCGCGATCCGCGCTGGGCCGAGCCTTTCGAGAGGCTTCAGCAGCGGGTACGCTCGCTCGCGCCCCAGACGGCAGTCCGGCTGTGCTACCTCGAGCTGATGCAGCCGAACCTGGATGGCGCCCTCGCCGAGCTCGTCGCGCTGGGGGTCGATTCGATTCGCGTCGTCCCGGTCTTCCTTGGCCAGGGAGGGCACGTACGCCGCGATCTGCCGGGCCTGATCGCCGCGGCCCAAGGACGTTTCGCCGGGACGGCGATCAGCGTCGCGTTGCCTGCCGGCGAGGACGACGCCGTGCTCGACGCGCTGGCCCGTTATTGCGTCGGCCAGAACTAGCGATCTGGTCTGGTCGAGGGCTGGGCGACGGCCCAGCCGCCACGGCGAATTGGTCAGTTGCGGCGCCTATCATCGATGTTCTGACGCGAGAACTGGCCTGTTGACAGTACCTTACGCGTGGAACCTCCAGCGCTTTCGCGGGTCGCCGACCCTCGCTGCGGTCGCGCTCGGATGGAGGCCCAACTATGTGCGCTCGATCGCCGCCTTCGAGAATTGGGGAAGGCGGCCACACCACTAACTATGCAGGCCTTGGATCACCGTTCTGATTACCGAATAGGATATTTTACATAATATACATTATACGCAGTACGGTATTCGCGGGGGGGCAGCCGTGCAGCCCCTGGGACACTAGCCAGGTTGCTGCCAGCGTGACCGTACTTGCGCTCCGATGTCGGTCACCGGCGTCGGCGTCGCGCCGGCGATATCGCCTGGGCAATCCGGATCAGGCGGCGGCCACATGCAGGATTCGAAGAGCCCGGCCAATCCATTCGGAATGAAACGGCTCCGCGACGCGTAGACATGGCGATCTCCGTACTGCGCCTGCTGATGGACATAGAACCGCTGCGGCACCATCAGATGCAACTCGTCCCGGGCCCGGGTCATCGCTACGTACAGGAGACGGCGCTCTTCCTCGATTTCTTCGGCGGATCCGGTGCTCAGGTCCGAAGGAATGCAGCCGTCCACCACGTTGAGGACGTGGACGCTGCGCCACTCCTGTCCCTTGGCCGAATGGATGGTCGAAAGGATCAGGTAGTCGTCGTCCAGGCTGGGGTCGTCCGCCTCGTCGCTGGTCGCTGCCGGCGGGTCGAGCGTGACTTCGGTCAGGAAACGCTCGCGCGAGGCATAGGTCGACGCGATCCTGGCGAGCTGTACCAGGTCCGCCTGGCGCATGTGGGCATCGTCGTAGATTCGGGTGAGATGCGGCTCGTACCAGCGCGTGGTTGCATCGATGTCGGCAGGCCAGCCCGCCTTGTCCGACCGAAGCAAGCCGAACAGGTCGCGCAGGACCTCGAAATCGGCGGCCGCCGGTGCCGGCATCCGGAAGACGCCCATCGCGGTGACCGGATCGGGGGCGGATTCCATCGCATCGAGCAGCCTGGCCGCGGTCGCGGGCCCCACCCCGGGCAGCAGCCGCGCGACGCGAAAGCCGGACATCCTGCTGCGCGGATTGTCGGCCCAGCGCAGCACGCACAGGACATCCTTGACATGCGCGGCATCGAGAAACTTGAGTCCGCCGAACTTGACGAATGGAATACCCCGCCGGGCCAGCTCGAGCTCGAGCTGCGCGCTGTGGCTGGAGCTGCGGAACAGTACGGCCTGCGATTTGAGCGTCATACCGCACTCGCGGCGTGCAAGCACCTGGTCGGCGACGCAGCGCGCCTGGTCCGCTTCGTCGCGAACGCTGATCAGTTGCGGCTTCTGCGATGCCATGCGCTCGGTCCACAGGTTCTTGCCGTAGCGCTCGCTGGACAGCGCGATGACCGCGTTCGACGCATCGAGTATCGGCTGCGTCGACCGGTAGTTCCGCTCCAGCGTGACGATGCGCGCGGGAGGATCGAACGCGCGCGGAAAGTCCAGGATGTTTCGCACGGTGGCCGCGCGAAACGAGTAGATCGACTGCGCATCGTCGCCGACGACGGCGAGCCCGGCGCCGTCGGGCTTGATGCCGAGCAGGATCGAAGCCTGCAGCCGGTTCGTGTCCTGGTATTCGTCGACCAGCACATGATCGAACCGGGCGCCGATCTCCCGGGCCAGTGCAGGCTCCGCGACCATGTGCGCCCAATAGAGCAGCAGGTCGTCGTAGTCCAGCGCGTTCTGCACGCCTTTCTCGGCGGCATACGCGGCGAAGAGCTTGTTGAGCTGGGCTTCCCACTGCGCGCACCAGGGAAAGCTTGCGGCGAGCACGGCGGACAGCGCGGCGCCGCCGTTGACCGCGCGCGAATAGATCGCGAGACAGGTTCCCTTCCCAGGAAAACGATTCTTGGTCGCCGACAGACCGAGGTCGTGGCGCACGATCGCGAGCAGATCCTCCGAGTCGCCGCGGTCGTGGATGGTGAACGACGGATTGAGGCCGATGCGCTCCGCGTATTCGCGCAGCAGACGCGCGCCGATGCTGTGAAACGTTCCGGACCATGGCAGCGCCGGGGGGCGCGAGTTGACGGCGCCGACACCGCGGCTCAACACCTGGCCCGCGCGGCGCTCCATTTCCGCCGCCGCGCGGCGCGAAAATGTCAGCAGCAGAATGCGCTGCGGGTCGGCGCCGCTGAACACCAGGTGCGCGACACGATGGGCGAGCGTATTGGTCTTGCCCGAGCCAGCGCCGGCAATCACCAGCAACGGCCCCTGCCCTTCCCCATTCGTCGCCCCGACGCCGTGCTCGACCGCCAGGCGCTGCTGCGGATTCAGCGCGCTCAGATAACGGTCGGCGGCGGGTGATCGGATCTCGGGTTCGGTCGGCGTAGGCAACGAGGCAGCTCGGGTCTCAGGTCTCGGCCAGGAGTGGTCGAATCCTCGGTCGTAGAACGTTCGTTCTAGGCCGAGGATAGCATCGGTGGGCCAAGCGGGGAAGAATTAACGCCCGCCTGACATGAAGTTCGCCGCCTAACTGCAGGTTACGGCTGGAGATTGCGAGTCTGCGCGGGCCGCAGGGCCAAACCGAGCAAGGCAACGCTGGTAAAGGCTGCGCCGACGTAGAAAGTCAGCATCGGGCCATAGGCAGCCCACAGCCAACCTGCCAGCGCGCTGGCCACCAGCAGGGCCACGCCGCTGACCAGGTTGAACAGCCCGAACGCGGTCCCGCGCAGATCGGCCGGAGCAGTTTGCGCCACCAGCGCTGAAAGCACGCCCTGCGTCAGGCCCATGTGGACGCCCCAGACGGCGGCACCCGCGAGGACGGCGCCGACCGATCCGGCACTAGCGAGGATGACGTCGGCGATGATCAATGCGACCAGGCCGCCGGACAGCAACGCGCCCTGCCTGCCCCGGTCGGTCAACACGCCGGCTGGAAACGAGACCAGCGCGTAGACGACGCTCATCAGCACCATGACCATCGGTATCCAGGCGACCGTCATGTCCACGCTTTGCGCGCGGAGAACGAGGAATGCCTCCGAGAATCGGGCCAGGGTCATCGCCGCGGCGATGGCGACGATCCACCAGTAGCGTGCGGGCAGCCGCTTGATGTCGGCCAACGCGATCGGCGTTCCGGCGGGCTTGCCGTCGGCGACCTGCTCGGGCTCGCGCACGCCGAAGATGAGCAGCGCGACCGCGGCGAACGCGGGTATCGTCGCAAGCCAGAATACCGCGCGGAAATTGTCGGCGAACCAGAGCATCGCGCCGATCGCCAGCAGCGGGCCGGCGAACGCTCCGACGGTATCGAGCGCCTGGCGCAATCCGTATGCCGCACCTCGCGACTCCTGCGGGGTGATGTCGGCGATCAGTGCGTCGCGCGGCGCGCCGCGAATGCCTTTGCCGATCCGGTCGACGAAGCGCGCGGTGACAATCCAGCCGAGCGAGGTCGCCAGCGGAAACATCGGCTTGGTTAGCGCGGCGATGCCGTAACCCAGGACCACCAGCAGCTTGCGCTTGCGGAAGCGATCGGAGACGTATCCGGAAAAGACCTTGGTGATCATCGCCGTGGCCTCGGCGATGCCCTCGATGATGCCGACGGCGAACGTCGACGCCCCCAGGACGGTGACCATGAACAGCGGCAGCAGGCTGTGGATCAGCTCGGATGAAACGTCCATCAGCATCGACACCAGCCCGAGCGTCCAGACGCTGGCGGGGACTTTGGAAAGCGCCGACGATTTCATCGCGCCGCGTTGCGGCGGGTGCGAGCGGCCTTGCGCTTGCGGGTCGCTTTCAGGCTGCCTCGCCTCACTGCGAAAAGTCGAATGCCGCGGTGAGATCGCCCATCTGCGTGCGCACGCCGGGCAACGGCTCGAGACCGAAGCGCCGCGTGATAAATTGGATGATCGACGTCGTGTCGTAGCGCGTGTGGTCGACGAAGCCGCGCCGCGCATAGGGCGAAATGATCAGCGTCGGTATGCGGGTGCCCGGCCCCCATCGATCGCCGGCAGGCGGCGCGACGTGGTCCCAGAAGCCGCCGTTCTCGTCGTAAGTGACTATGATCGCCGTCGTCCCCCACAGGGGGCTCGCCTTGATTCTCGCGACGACGTCGGCGATGTGCTCGTCGCCCGACAGCACGTCGGCGTACCCGGGATGTTCGTTCAGCGATCCCTGCGGCTTGTAGAAGACGACCTGCGGCAACTGGCCGCGCGCAATGCCGTCCGCCAGCTCCGAGTAATCCTTCAGGTGCTCCGCGCGCGCGGTGGTGCCGGGCGCATAGTTTCGAAAGTAGTTGAACGGCTGATGATGCGCGACGAAGTTCGCCGCGCCTTTGGCGGTGTTGTAAATGACGTTGCGCCGGGCTTCCGGCGGCTGCATGCCGTCGGCGAGCGCCGCGTTCCACGCGCCCGAATACCAGGCCCAGCTGACGCCTCTGGCCGATAGCGTATCGCCGACGGTCTTTTGGACCTGCGGCGGCAACGTGTACTTCGACGGGTCGGTGCCCAGCGGATCGCCGCCTTTGGCCGGACCGACGCGCGAAGGCTGCCAGGGCGGCTGCGTCGTCGTGAGCACATAACCGTCGGGCGACGCCTGATTGGCGACAAAATCGGGCGGACCCTGCAGCGCCGACGCCGGCGATCCCGGCTTGGTCTTCAGCTTCCCGCGCTCGTCGAGTTGCGCGCGAAGTTCGGCGGGGGCGTTGCGATCGATCGGCGTGCACGCGCAGATCAGCCACTGGTGGTTCAGGAACGAATCGCCGAAGGCGCCCATGAAAAAATTGTCGGCCAGCGTGTATTCCTGCGCCCAGCGCCACATCGGCAGCTTCGATCCGTCGTAGTAGCCCATCACCAGCGCACCCGAATCGCCGGCGGCGACGAAGCGATCGTTGCGTCCACCGTTGATCTGATCCTGGTTCTGGTAGAACTTGTGCACCAGGTCGGGAGTTGGCGCCGACAGCGGCAAATTGACCGGCGGCGCATCGATCCGGAACGGACGGTTCGGCAGCTCGCGTGGAAAGGCGGGATCGGGATCCTTGCCCTTCCACACCGGCGGCAATGTCGCGAACGGCTTGCCGTCGTTGTCGACCTGTGTGTATTGCGCCGGCGTGGCGTTAGCGATGCCGTTCGCGCCGGGAAACAGGCCGTACAGATTGTCGAAGCTGCGATTCTCGGCGTAGATGACGACGATGTGCTCGATCCGGGCGAGCCCGGTGCCGGCGGGGTTCGCCGGCGGCAGCGTGCAGCCGCCGAGCGCGGCGATCGCCGCTGCGAACACCAGCGTCGCGCTCGAGCTTCGCACCGGCCAAGGCTTCAAGCCGACTTCGGAGGCTCCCACAGCTCGACCTTGTTGCCGTCGGGATCGATGAACCAACCGAACCGGCCGTACTCATGCTCCTCGATCTCGCCGATGACTTGGCCGCCGCCGGTGTGCACCTGTCCCAGCGCGCCGTCGAGATCGTCGACGATCAGGTTGAACATGAACGCCCGCCCCGACGGCGCGAAGTAGTCGGTATTCGCCGGAAACGGGCTCCAGACAGTAAAGCTGTTGGCCGGCATCGTCGCGCAGCTGAACTCGATCGACGCCTTGCCGTCGCCGATACCGAGCCATTGCGCGTACCAGGCGAGCAGCTTTTCCGGTTCGGGCGACTTGAAAAAGAGTCCGCCCAGGCCGAGAACTTTTGCCATCGATCGCCCTTCAGTCGAGTGTGACGTTGGTGCGCACGGTACCCGCGCGCTCGTGCCGCGCCGTCAGCGCGATGCGGTCTCCCGCCCTGCCCTGCACGACCCATTCGATCTTCGCACGGTCGTCGGTCACGTGGTAGTCCGGCCAGAACGAGACGCCGGTGTGCTTGTATGCCTTGCCTTCGAGTTGCCCGACTTCCTGTCGCCGCTTGCCGCTGTGCAGTTTCGCGCCTTCGGGCAAGGCGATCTCGGCGATCAGGCCGCGGACGATCTTGCGTTCCAGCGCGCGCTTGCTGACATAACTCGGCAGCCAGCCGGTGTTCTGCACGACCAGCCGGACCCGCCACGACTCCGGGCCGATGCGCTCGGCGTAGGCATCGACCAGCTCGAGCTTCGGCAACAGCAGCGCCTGCCAGATCATCCACGACGGAAATCGAGCGACTTCCTTTTCCAAAAACGCCGGCGGCGGGTTGCTGAACGCATGCAAGCGGTTCCAGCCACCGATTTCTATGGGCCCGAGCTGCGGATGGTCGAACGGCTTCCAATCGACGTGCGCGACGCCCCCGAGCTTTTGCTGGTTCCAGCGATACAGCGTCAGATCGTCGGAGATCGGGTGATCGCGGAACCAGTCGATGTACAGATACTTCTCGATACCTGCTTCGCGCATCGGCGACCAGATCTCCACCACCCATGAAAACGCGCCCAGATGATCGAACAGCCAGTCCGAGGTGCCGCCGATGACCTGCTTCGGGTAGTAACGAAACTCGTGGTAAACCGAGATTGCCGGATAACCTGTCAATTCAGTACCCTTGACGCCGATCTTCTTGTAAACCCACAAGTCCTCGGGGACCATGTCCTCGTCGGGCGAGTGATCGAACGGCCGCAGCAGGACGCCGCTCCAGGTGTGGTAGCTGACCCCGCCGCCGATGTTCGGATGCGAGGTCAGGAACTGCACCTGCGCGCGGACCTCGGGCTCCGACGTCGGATACGGCCCGGCCCCGACCTGCTCGTGCTCCTGGCGCCAATGGGCAGGATAATTCCTATTTAGATCAAGACCCTCTTTTCTCTTCTTGATCTTCAACATGAAGCCGTCGTAGTCCTCCAGCGTTCCCTCGGGGAGGATGCGGAAATATTCGCCGCCAACCTCGGTCGGCTCGCGGCGGACCATCAGGCGCGGCTCGTCCGGATGAGCCTTCCACAGACCGTTGCTGTCCGGGACGCGCATCTGCAGGATGCGCCCGTCGCCGTCGATGTCTTCGACCGTCAGGCCATCGATCTCCTCCTCGTCGTGCGGATACGGGCGCGTGCTGGAGCGAATGAACTTCGGCTTGTCGGCAAGCGCCCATTCGGGGCCGTCGGGATTGACCCGCGGGCAGATGTAGAAGACGCGGCTGTCGAGCACGCGCGTCACGTCGGCGTCGTCGCCGTAACGCGTGAGCAGATAATCGAGAAAATAGACGCAGGCGACCGATGCGGCGACTTCGGTTGCGTGCACATTGCCTTCGATCCAGAACGCCGGCTTGTCCGCGGCGGGCCCCGTCGCCTGGCTGGTCACCGTCAGCACCCAGATGTCGCGGCCTTCGTGACTCTTGCCGATCGACTCGATCGCCGCGAGTTGCGGAAATTCGGCGGCGTATTGTTTGAGGATCGCCGTCAGCTCGTCGTAACGGTAAAAGCGATCGAAGCGGACGGAAGGCATTGGAGTGCGGCCGGCGGACAAAGCGCGAAGTGTGGCGGGGAGCGCCCCGCTGCGTCAACCGATCAGGAAGGCGTCAGCCTTTTAGACGGCTAGATTCCGGCGTACCACTGGTAGCCCTGATCTTCCCAGTACCCGCCTTTGCCGCCGGCGATATGGGCGAAGCTCTCGACGAGCTCGATGCGCATCAGGTATTTGGCATGCTTGTACCCCAGCTGGCGCTCGACGCGCAGCCTGACCGGCGCGCCGTTCGGCACCGGCAGCGTCTTGTCGTTGAGCTCGTACGCGAGGATCGTCTGCGGGTGGTAGGCGTCCTCGAAATCGATGCTTTCGTAGTACGGACTGCTGCCGTCGTTTTCCATCGGGTCGGCGCAATGGAATACCACGTAGCGTGCGGCGGCCTTCGGCTGGACGACATCGAGCAGCGCCGCAAGCTTCGCGCCCTTCCACTTGCCGATCGCGCTCCAGCCCTCGACGCAATCGTGACGCGTAATTTGCGTCCGGCTCGGCAGAGCGCGAAGGTCGGCGAGCGACAAGCTGGCCGGGCGTTCGACCAGGCCGCCTACCTCGAGCCGATACGCGGCGAACCCGCTCATTGCCAGCGCCTGGTATTGCGCGTTGCGCGGGACCGCCGTGCCGTTGCTGCGGAACTGCGGCGACAAATCCGCATCGCCGAATTCCTGCGCCATCGCCCGGCGCGGGATCACCAGACGCTGCGCCGCCCGCGTCAGCGATTCGCCCGCGCCCAACGTCTTCTGGAACCAGGCGGTGCTCGCCAGCTTGTCGCAGCCGGACAGGAGCAGCGCACCGGCGCCGGACAGCGCTCCGAGCAGAAAGCGCCGGCGTGATGATGTTTCAACAGGGTTCATCGCTTGGCCTCGCCTTCGACACGATAGCGTCCGGTAATCATCGAACGAAGATTATTCCACAGTCCGGTGATGACGACCTCGAAGACGTGGATGAGGACGAACAGAACCAGCAACCAGGCGACGATGAAGTGAATTGTTCGCGCCGACTGGCGTCCGCCGACGACGTCGATCCAGCCTGGAATGACTGAATTCAACCCCGGCGACATTGCGAATCCCATCAGTATCACCAGCGGCAACAACACGAAGATCACCGTCAGGTACGCCAGCTTCTGCAAGACGTTGTAATGCTTCGATGCTTCGCCGGTCGGATGATGAAACCGCAGATGGTCGATGATAGAGCGTCCGATCGAACGCCAGTCGGCCCGGGTCGGTGCGAGATCGCGCGCAAGATGCCGGCTCCAGATCGCGTAGAGAACGTAGCAGAGGCCGTTGACGACGAAGATCCAGGCGAACAGGAAATGCCATTGCCGCGCCAGCGACAGCCAGCGGTTGCCGGGGATCGTCAGCCATGATGGGAAGGTCGCCGCGACGATCTCGCCGCTGGCGTCGCGCGAAGCGCCGAACAGCCCGGTCGTGTCGAAATCGTGGCCCAGAATGCGCGTCATGCCGACGACGTTGTCCGCGTCTTCCATCGCGCCGATCTCCAGCACCGGCGGACGCCCCGAGTATGACGAATGGCCCCAGTACAGCGCCGGATGCGCGCTGAAAATGTTCAGGCCGCTCATGAAGAGCACCGTCAGCGCGATCACGTTGATCCAGTGCATGATGCGCACTGCCGTCGTATGCCGGTAATACAGGTACGACGACGGTGTGGCATCAACGGTATCGATTGTCGACATGACTTGACTTCTCCCCGGCCCCGCCGCGGGCGGCCGCAGCATCGATTCTAATGCAGGCCCGGATCCTTCGCGCTGGGCGGGCTCGCCGGCGGCGGCGCGGCCGGTTGCGCACCGCCGCCCGCCGCTCGCCTGTCCGGCAATTTTAGCCGAAGGCGCGAGGGCGCCGGCGGTGGTGGCGGACTCAACAGCCGGCGGAATTGCTCGACCAGCCTGACAAACTCCTGCGTTTCTGCAAACGGCGGAATGCGTGAGCCGTAGTGCAGCACAGCCTGCTCGCCCGCGTTGTATGCCGCCAGGGCGAGCGAAACGTCGTCGGAAAATTGCACGACCAGGTCATGGAGATAATGGGTTCCGGCGCGCAGGTTGACCGCGGGATCCAGCAACTTTTGCGCGGCACTGTGTTTGGCATCTCCGATCACACCGTAGCGGGCCGCCGTTTCGGGAAGCAACTGCATCAGGCCGAACGCGCCCTTGGGCGACACCGCTGCCGGATCGAATCCGGACTCGACGGCTACGACCGCCTTGATCAGGGCGGGATCGAGCGACTGCAAGCGGGCGTTTCCCTCGATCAGCGGCAGCAGCCGCTTGAGGTTCGGATGATTGACGGCACGCTGGTAAATGGCGGTCCGCCGGAATGCCTCGTCGCTTACCGCCGCGGCGCGCTCGCCCGCGTCCGGCGCGTCCAGCGTGCTGCCGCCCTTGAAAAAAAGCCGGTACCGCGAATCGAGCGGCTCGGTGGCGAAGTGCGCAATACCGCCATCGTCGACGTAGCCCCATAGATCGGCCCACGCCGCGGTGGCGCAGCCGAGCGCGAAAACAGCGCCGACTGCTGTGATGACTTTGCGAACGAAGCGGGAATTGCGCGGGGCGATGGCCATCTTGGAGCGGAACAAATTGGATTGGATCGCGTGGCGGCGCGAAGTTCCTGCCCGTCGAAGCCACCGGAGCGTCGTCGGCGCGCCCGGCGTGCCGAGGCCGCGCGCCCGAAGCTCAGGCTACACTAAAACTCGTACTCCAATTGCGCACGGAACGCGTTTTTCGGAATGTCGCCGCTGACTCTGCGCAGCCACGTCAGGTGATAGGCGAAGTGTTGCGCTGCGATCCTCAGCTTGCCCGAGATGCCGGGGCCCGCGTAGGCGCTGTTCTCATCGCTCTGCCATTGCACGAGGGGCTGAATTTCCGGGCGAAAACGCCACGCCCATTGCACGCGGTAGACCTGTTCCCAGCGCGAGGACTCCTCCTCGGCGAAAGCCCGGCTGAGCAGCCAGTTGACGGTCAACGTCGTTTCGTCGAGGTCCTTTTCCAGCAACAGGCCGACGCGGGCCTCCTTGCCGGTTCCCGGATGCGCTCGCTCGAGCTCGACCAGCGCGCCGACGTCGACCCAATACTGGCCGGGCTCGGTGAACTGGAAGCGGTTCTCCCATTCGAATGCCGACCAGCCGCCGCTCCCGGGGGTGTGCTGGTATTCGGCGTAAAGCTCGGTCCACCAGTACGAGGTCGGCCCGTAACCCACCGCCAGCTTGTTCTGTGATTGGCGATGCTCGTCGCTATCGCGATCGTAGAAGTATCGTCCCTTGTACTCGATCTCCCATTCACCCTGCTCGACCCGCGGCGAATAGATCGTGTCCGGCTCGACGGCTTGCGCTGGCGCGACGTTGAACAACGAAACGAACACCGATGCGCCGAACGCGGCGGCACTAAGCCATTTCATGTGATTTTCCCGAATCGGTGTTGAAGAAAAAGGCGCAAGGGTCCCGTGCCGCCGCGATGGGGGCGATTCGATTCATGGAGATGACGACGATCAGGCGCGGCGGGAAACGAGTGCGCCGCTGGCGATCACTTCACGACGACTTTGCCCGTCGCGGTGCTCTCGTTGAACTCGCCGACGAACGGATACTCGCCCGTCTTCAACGGACCGATGTAGATCGTCGCCTGGCCTCGGCCCGGAATCACTTTCTCACGGTTGAGGCGCTTGCTGTCGAATTCCTCGGGGGTCGCATCCTCGTTCTTCACGATGAGCTTGACCTTCTGCCCCGCCGGAACGGTGATCTCGTTGGGAACGAAGCGGTGATCGCGGATGACGATTTCGAATGTCGGGTCGTCGGCAAGGGCGGCGCCGGCAAAGGCGAAGCAGCATACGGCGAGGAAAGTGCGCATCGGGACTCCGACGGATGGGATTGAAAAGCGGACGGAATTGAAAAGCGCTCGATCGAATCAGGTGGCGTGTGCCTGCGGTGGACGCCCGGCCGTCGCGCTACGCCAGCCAGAGGCGACGACGAGCCCTATGGCAGTGGCGAGATAGCACGCAAACTGGAGTCCCGAAGGCGTCGGCGTGTAACCGACGAGAATGTGCAGCACCTGCCCCGGCAGGCTCGATCCCGACAGGATGGGCGAGGTATCCCACAGCTCGGGCACAATCGGCGGGAGCAGATTCGCCTGCTCGAGGAAACGCGCCGCCTGCGCGGCCAGGCCCGCGGCCAGCGCCACGATCATCCATCCGGTGACCCGGAAGAAGTGCCTGACCGGAACGTGCACGAGACCGAGGTAGAGAAGCGCGCCGAGGGCGGCACCGCCGGTCACGCCGAGCGCCAGTCCCGCGAGGACATCGCGCAACGGCTGGCTGGTCGCAATGCCCTGAATGAACAACACCGTTTCGGCGCCTTCGCGGAGCACGGCCAGGGCGACCGCCGCCGACAGCGCGGCGAGCGTCGCTCCGCCTTCGCGCACCGAATCGCTCAAGCGCCGCAGCCGGGAAGCCAGCGCGCGGCCGTGCACGGCCATCCAAAGGTGATGCCAGGCGAGCATCACCACCGCCGCGATCAATATGGCCGCATTGAACAGCTCCTGACCGAGCCCCTGCACCGCGCCGGAGATGACTTCGGTCAGTCCCGCGATGACCAGCGCGCCCGCGATGCCGGCGACGACGCCTCCGCCGATCCAGCGCCGGCGTCGGGCGACGCCACGGGTCGCAGCGAGCACGATCGAGACAATCAAGGCTGCTTCAAGCGTTTCGCGGAAGACGATGACTGCCGTGGCGAACATGGGGTCCGATCGCGTATCAAATGCGAATGATTCGCATTATGATTATTGGCAGCCGGCCTGTCAACAGATTCCGGGCGCAGGGTGTGGCGCCCACCGGCCGGGCTCGCTCCGTCCGGACAGGCGTCAACGGCACGTCGATTGCTTGGTAGTCCCTACCCAGACGGGGCGGCGTTCTCCGTGACCACCTCTCCTCGCCGGCGCCGCCCCGTTCTGGCACCTCTCGCGCCGCGCTCCCGCGCGCATCTCACTGCAAATACATCGGTTTTTTCGGACGCGGCCCCCGTTCGTCCTGCGCGCGGGCTCCTGTGGGCGGCCTCGTTGGGGCCAGGTGCCTTGGCGCCCGGGTGACGGCCACCGGCAAACCTGGCCGGCCGGCGTCGCTAGCTCCGCTTCGGCGGCGGCTTGTCGGTACGGTCTTCCTTGGGCGCGCGCTCACGTTTGCGGATGTTGTCGACGATCGTCACCGGGGCGTCGGTCGAACGCATGTCCGACCGCGAGCTGACGGTTTCGGGCGCGTCCCGATACTTGCTGCGGGAGCGACGCCTTTGCCGGGCCAGCAACTCCCGCTGCTGGCGCGCCTTTTTGATGACGTGGCGCGCGGCGAGCCACGCCAGCGCCAGCACTGCAATCAAAGGTATGCCGTAGACGAGATCCATGCTGCGCTGCCGGCTGCCCCTGGAGGCTCACCCGCGGTGGTCGGTTGATCCGGGAAGCAGAAGATACTCCACTCGGGCCGTCGGCACGAATCCCCGAGCCTGCCCCACGTTTCGCCCGCCTTTTGACGCGAGTGGCTCGGGGGCGCATGATCGAAATCGACGGCAACACCGGATGTCGAAGCCGGGAGCCACTTCGCGCAAGGGGGAGCCACCATGGCAAATGCAAAAGACGCGGCACCGGCCGTCGCACCCGGCACGTCCGCCAGCGGCTGGCAGGTCGTCTGGGGAGTACTGCTGATCGTGTCAGGCGTCCTCGCGGTATTGATGCCCGGCATCGCGGCACTCGCGACGGCGCTGATCTTCGCCTGGCTGCTGATTTTCGGTGGCGCATTCGAGATCGTGTACGCAGTCCAGACGCGCAGCAGGGACGGATTTGGCTGGAAACTCGCCTCGGGCGTGCTGACGCTGGTGCTCGGAATCGCGATCCTGATCGTCCCGCTCGCGGGCGTCGCGTCGCTGGCGCTGATGGTCGGCGCGTTTCTGCTCGCCGGCGGCATCGCTCGAACGATGCTGGCGTTTCGGCTGAAGCCGCAGTCCGGATGGGGCTGGATATTGTTCGATGGGCTGTTGTCGATCGCGGTGGCGATACTGATTGCCATCGGCTGGCCGCAAAGCTCGCTGGCGTTCATCGGGCTGTTGACCGGATTTTCGCTGATCGCGACCGGCGTCTGGCGCATCGTCCTTCGCAATCACCCGCTGGTACCGCTGGTGTAACCGGAGCGCGCGGGGCGCGGGCGGGACAACGCCACCGCCATCTCACTTGCCGAGCATGTAGAGCTGCCACAGATCCTTGTGGCTCATGTGGAGCACCGGCTGCATCGCCATCAATCCGGTGCGGCCGATGCTACGCTCCAGATATCGCATCTCTTCGAACTTGGCCCGGGTCTCGTCGTCGACGCCGACCTCGAATCCGTTTTCGCGCATCATCAGAATGCCCTTGGCGCGCAGCGCGAGCTCGGTGTACAAACGGAGGAAGCAAAGGATGTCGGCAAGGACCGCGCCTTTGAACTTGTCCTTCAGCGTGTGCAGGTATTCGCCTACCGGAGAGTTGGACAGGCGGCCCGAGTTGATCAGGTCCAGCATTTCGGTATCGGCGTCGAACCCGCGGCCCAGCCACGTGCCCACCGCCTTCGCGCTGCGCTCGAACACCAGATAGAACAGCGGCGGCATGACGACGATCATCGCCAGCGTGGACAGCTTCGGCGACAGGAACAGGTGGTTGTATCCGGCGTGCAGCGCGACCGCGAGCGCGAAACCCGGCACGAACGTCCACACGCTCGCGCGTTGCATCCGCTCGAGTGCCGAGAGGCTCATCACGGCGAAAATCGCGGTCGCGCCGCCGTGCATGATCGCCGTGCCGAAGCCGCGCACGATCCACGTCCCCATGCCGGCATCGGGCACTTGCTCCAGGTAGTAGAGATTCTCGATGACGGCGAAGCCCGAGCCGACCGCGAATCCGAAAATCGCCGCGTCGACCAGAAATCCGATCCGATGCAAGCGGATCAGCGCCACGATGACCAGGCCCTTCAGCAGCTCTTCGGTGACGGGCCCGACGTAGCGCGTATAGCTGGTGAGCTCGATGCCGAGCAGGCCGAGCAGCCAGGCATTGAGAAAGAACCCGGCGCCGGCGACGACAGCGCCGCACGCGAGTACCGCGATGACAGTCTGCAACTTGACCAGCTTGTAGCTGTCGAGGTAGAGCAGCGCCCCGAGGAAGCAGAGCACGGGGAGCAGCGCCACCAGCGCCGGCGCGATGAGCTTGGCCGACATCCCCGGGCCTACATGATCTTCATAGAGAGCATCCACTCGCTGTCCGTGCGCCGGCCGCCCCTATAGCCGACCGCGTAGCCAGCGGACAGCGTTATGCCATACCAGTGGAGGACGCTGATGCGCATGTCGACCTGCGCACCCAGGCTCGCGTAGTCCTTCCGCTGCGCCGAGTTTCCGGGATTTGTCCACAGACCCGCGACAAAGACGGATGGCTGCAGCCAGTTCAGGAACAAGCCAGGTGTGCCTACCGATTCGAAGACATAGGGAGGAAGATTCAATTCCCCCAATTCGCGCACAAAACTGAGCGCACTGATCTCGTCGATCTCGAACCCGGGTAACGAATCGTATTGGCGATAGCGCTTGACGTTGTCGTCGACGTAGTTGTTGCCGAAACCGCCGAAATAGAAGTTGGCGACGGTGGCGTTGCGGTTGCCGTTGGCCACACCCGCTGCGCTGCGAAGCCACGCGGAAGAATGCGCGAAGGGAAGTGCGATACCGAGATCCAGCTCGCCGCGCACCTGCGGCGTGACCTGACCGTTCACCCGGCTCCCGTTGTAGGTCAACGCCCATCGAATGCCTTTCTCGTCGTCGACCGCGCCGATCGATTGCCGCACATCGGTGTAGCGCAGTGCAACCTCCCCCGTGACTAGCCGCGTAAAGTCGGTGGGGACATTCTGGGCATTCGGAAGCCTGTCGATCCGATCGTAGTAGGCTGCATCGACGAGCAGATCCAGCCGGCGCGGCTCGTCGTAGATCAGCGACCAGCCATAGCCAAGCTTGGCCGCGTAGCCTTTGCGGCCGACCTTGGTGGGGCCGAGCAGGTCGTAGAAGTCCGACCTGTTCCATGAAAGGAACGCCCTCCAGGACAGGTAGCGGCCGCTGACGTCCACGTGACCGCGCTCGCTGGTCGGCAGGGTGTTGTCCGGCGTGTAGGCCGCGTTGATGCCCAGGCTCACGAACTGAAGCGGATCCTCGATGTTGAAGTGGTAGCCGATCCCGACCGAGTTCTTGTAACCCTGCAGTATCGGATAGGCGTTCGCCAGGGTGAGGCTGCTCAGCGGAACGTAGGCGCCCTTCTGCGTAACCAGCTTTTCGTCATCGACCGCGCTCGGAGGTTGCACCTGCCACGTCTTGACCGCCGGGTACTTCTCCACGAGCTCGGTACCCAGAAACTTGATCGCGCTGACATCGTCGATCGGACGCGGCTCGATGATCGCAGGGGTAAATCCCTCCCCCGTGTAGTTCAGCACGATCAGTCGCCCGTCGGCGAGGGGCACCGGGCGGAACAGGCCGGTCTCGGCGTTGGAGACGGCATCGACCGCGCCCGTGGCGACCTCGTACCGGAAGATGTTGGAAACTCCCGTGTAGTAGCTGCTGCCGTACAGATAACGCGCATCCTTGGAAAAGGTAAAGCTTTCCGGGACGGACTGCCCGAAGCGGAATTCCGAGAGCGGTTTGATGTCGCCTGCCAGAATCTTCTGGAGCTCCCACACGCGCAGGAATTGGTCGCCGTTAACCTCGGCCACAGAGGCCGAGAGCAGGCGCCCGTCAGGCGAAATGTCGAGATCGCTGGGGACGATTCCGTACGGAAACCCGTATACCCTGTACCAGGTGTCATAAGGCTTTGGAATGCGGACCAATGTCGCAAAGCCGTTCTCGATGCGCACGCCCATCAGCGCCTGGTCGGTCGGATTGACGGCAAGCTCTCCGACCCGCGCATTCTCAAAGAGAAGCCGCACCTCGCCGGTTCTTACGTCGACCTGCATCAGGTCCCGGAGCGACATGTAGCCGTTGTTGTCGTTGGTGAAAAAAGCGGTTCCGCTTGCGGGATCGTAGGCAAACGACGTAACTCGGTAAGCCTTTGCCCGCTTGATTTCCGCGAGCTGCCGGACGCTGCCGTCGCGGGTGTTCAGCGCGCCGATGTACTCGATCACGCCGGGGTAGCGGAAACCGCCGTAGAGAATCCCGGTTGCCTCGTCGTAGTAGGTGCGCGATACGGAACCCATGGCGCTCCCGACCAGGTTGTGGACCGGCGTGATGGGAAACTTGCGCACTTCGGCGAGGTTCCGGCGCTGGAACTCATGTTCGAAGCGGATCCAGTCCCTCCAGGCCTGCTCGACCGGCATTCCGAACACCTGCAAAAACTGGTCGGACCAGTTGCGTTGGCTCCCGTCGTCGCGCCTCAACCACGTGACCACCTTGTCGGGTGATTGGCTGTATGCAAGCCAAGTCAAGAATCGCGTGCCGTAGAGGTATGCGTTCGCACCCACCTGGAAGTCGACGAACACGCCGCGGGACGCGAGCCCAACCGGATCGTAGAAGTGGGCATCGTCCCGCACCATTGCCCGGAACACCATTTCGTCATAACCGCCCTGTGCGCGTCCCAACCCGCCGCCCATCCAGGTCTCGAAGAAGACCGCGCTGCCTTCAAGGTACCAACGCGGAGCGGTGTTGCGCGGGACCGTGAGGTAG
This sequence comes from Casimicrobiaceae bacterium, assembly GCA_036269335.1. Classification (GTDB taxonomy): domain Bacteria; phylum Pseudomonadota; class Gammaproteobacteria; order Burkholderiales; family Casimicrobiaceae; genus PALSA-1003. Next base: position 640 of record DATASF010000163.1, on the reverse strand, counting down.
CTGTAAAGCAGCGATTCGGGGTTGCGCGACTGGGCAGCGACTTTGCCAAGGAAGAAGCGCCGCCAACGCCGCTCCTCCTCGGACGCCATGTCGCCTTGCACAACGTGGATCAGCTCGTGGTTCATCAGCGAATAGAACCGGTCGCTCGATGGCCAGGTCTCGAATGCGTTGGATAGCGGCGCGACATCGAAGACCAGAGTGCTGCGCGGCGCGGCATACGCATGGGCATTGCCGTAGTCCGCGGAATCCTGCAACAGGACCGTTGTGGGCTCGGACGGGACCCAGCCCAACATCCGGCGTTGCCACGCTAGTGAGTTCGTGAACGTTCTCACCGCATGTGGCACGAGATAGCTCAGGGGATCGAAGTAATAGAGGCTGAGATCCTTCGTTTCGACATGCGATATCCCGACAGGGCTTTCGTCGGCGGCCGCGGGGGCAGATATGAACGCCAAAAGCAGACATAGAATGCAGCCGCGCATCCATTCCTCCGGGCCATGATGACACGCGGCAGCATAGAGGCTCGACGCCCAAAAGCAAACCGCCGGCACGAAGCCGGCGGTTGCACATGGCCAGACCTACTGTCGGATCAGTGAGCGCCCGAGCTACCCGAGCTACCGGAACTACCCGAGCTACCGGAACT
>DATASF010000162.1:0-4856 GCA_036269335.1 Casimicrobiaceae bacterium | reverse complement strand
TCGCCGAAAAGGCCGCGCGCGGCTGAGGGCCGGCCCGGCGCGATTTGCGGCAGCTTTCCACTTTCGAACATGGACAACTGCATCTTCTGCAAGATCGTCCGCGGCGAGATTCCGTCGGACAAGGTATACGAGGACGACGAGGTCCTCGCGTTCCGCGACATCCGCCCGCAGGCGCCGGTACATTTCATGCTGATACCGAAAAGACACATCGATTCTCTGGCGCAGGCCGAAAACGAGGCCCCGATCCTCGGCAAGATGCTGGCGCTGTCGGGGCGGCTAGCCCGCGAGCAGGGATCGCCCGATGGCTATCGCGCCGTCGTCAACACCGGCCGCATCGGCCGGCAGGATGTCATGCATCTGCACATACACGTCATCGGCGGCCCGAGCCCGCTAGGGCCGATGATGCCCAGGTCGGGCCCGTAAAGGAGGGAACATGGGATCGTTGAGCATCTGGCACTGGATGATCGTACTTCTGGTCGTCGTTCTGATTTTCGGTACCAAGAAGCTGCGCAACATCGGCCAGGATCTGGGCGGCGCCGTCAAGGGATTCAAGGAAGGGATGAAGTCGCCCGAGAACGAGCAGCCGGCGCCGGACAGCGCGCCGGCGCAGCAGATCGGCGGTCAGACGATCGAGGGCGAGGTCAAGAAGGAGAAGACGTCGTAGGCGGGCCCGGTTTTGCGCCCCGGGCGCCACGCAGCGCCCGACCGCGCGCCGCACGCGAGGGTTTCGATGTTTGATATCGCTTTCAGCGAAATCGTCGTCATCGCCGTCGTCGCATTGATCGTGATCGGACCCGAGCGCCTGCCCAAGGTGGCGCGCACGCTGGGCCACATGTTCGGCCGCCTGCAGCGATATGTGAACGAAGTCAAGGCCGACATCAACCGTGAAATGGAGCTCGACGAGCTGCGCAAGCTGAAGAACGAGATGCAGTCGGCCGCGAGCGAGTTCCAATCCTCGATCAACAAGGCCGCGCAGGAGGTCGACTCCGGCGTGCGTTCGGTCGAGACCGAGTTGAACGAGGCGGGGACATCGTCGTCGGAGGCTTCGCCGGCGGCGGCTCCCGGCACCATCGCGACCGGCGCGCCGCCGGCTGCGACTGCTCCAGCGGGCGAGGAAACGCCGCGGCAGACCGCGCTGCCGGGCTTCGACCGGATCTGAACCCGCGCGTGGCGGCACCGGGCCGCATGGCGCTGTCCGCCGCGCTACAATTGGCCAGCGCGCGTTTGCGCGTGTTTGCCTCGCGATGAACGACACATCCTCCGCTCCGGAAAGCACGCAGGAAACGTTCATCTCGCACCTGATCGAGCTGCGCACGCGCTTGCTGCACGCGATCATCGCGGTCTTCGTCGTGCTGCTCTGCCTGTTTCCCTGGGCGAAGGACATCTACGCGCTCCTGGCTGCGCCGCTGGTCAAGGCGCTGCCGCGCGGCGCGACGATGATCGCGACCGACGTCACCGGTACCTTCCTCGTTCCGCTCAAGGTGACGCTGATGGCCGCGTTCCTGATCGCGCTGCCGTACGTTCTCTACCAGATGTGGGCGTTCGTGGCGCCCGGCCTGTACCGCCACGAAAAACGTCTCGCGCTGCCGGTGATCATGTCCAGCGTCGTCTTTTTCGCGCTGGGGATGTGTTTCGCCTACTTCGTCGTGTTTCCGATCGCCTTCGGGTTTTTCGCAGGCTACGCGCCGACTGGCGTGCAGATGATGACCGACATCGACAAGTACCTGTCGTTCGTGATGACGATGTTCATCGCCTTCGGCATCACGTTCGAGACGCCGGTCGTGGTCATCGTGCTGGTCCGGCTGGGCGTGGTGAGCCTGGAGAAGCTGCGCGCGATTCGCGGCTACGTCATCGTCGGCGCGTTCGTCGTCGGCGCCGTGTTCACGCCGCCCGACATCCTGTCGCAGCTGATGATGGCGGTGCCGTTGTGGCTGTTGTACGAGCTGGGGCTGCTGGTCGCGCGCTTCATCTCCGTTCCGAAGCGCGACGGCGACGCGGTCGGCGAGGAAAAAGCCGCCGGATAGCGTTGTCGCGCGGGGGCTAGGACACGCGCGGCTTCGGCCGCTTGCCGACGATGACGTCGATGTCGACCTGCTTTTGCTCGCGCATCACCTGGAGCCTGGCCTGACTTCCCGGCGTAAGCGCCGCGATCTGCGCGAGCAGCGACGCGACGTCGTGCGTCGGCTTGCCGTCGATGTTGACGACGACGTCGCGCACCTGCATGCCCGCCCGGTCTGCCGGTCCGCTCTTCAGCACGCCGCGGATCAGGACGCCGTCGGATTTCGACAGCGAGAACGCCGTGGCCAGCTCGGGCGTGATGTCCTGCGGCTCGATGCCGAGCCAGCCGCGCGTGACCTCGCCGTCCCGGATGATCTGCTCGAGCACGTTCCGGGCGAGCGACACCGGAATCGCGAAGCCGATGCCTTGCGAGCCGCCGCTTTGCGAGAAGATCGCGCTGTTGATCCCGACCAGGTTGCCGCTGCTGTCGACCAGCGCGCCGCCGGAGTTGCCCGGATTGACTGCCGCGTCGGTCTGGATGAAGTCCTCGAACCGGTTGATGCCCAGATGACTGCGGCCCAGCGCGCTGACGATGCCGTGCGTGACACTGCTGCCGAAGCCGAACGGGCTGCCGATCGCGAGCACGGTGTCGCCGACCTGGACGTTCTCCAGCTGGCCGAACGTGATCACCGGCAGGTTCTTGCCGTCGATCTTCAGCACCGCCAGATCGGACTCCGGATCGCTGCCGCGAACGGTCGCACGCATGCGCCGGCCGTCGGCGAGCACGAGCTCGATGTCGTCGGCTTCCTCGACGACGTGATTGTTGGTCAGCACATAGCCCTCGCTGCTGACGATGACGCCCGAGCCGAGGCTGGTCGCGCGTCGCGGCTCGCTGTCGTCCAGGCCCGGAAAGAAGCGGCGCAGGATCGGATCGTCGCTCAACGGCTGGCGGTGCCGGACCTCCTTGCTGGTGTAGATGTTCACTACCGAAGGCATCGCCTTTTTCGCGGCGTCCGCGAGGCTCGCGATCTTCGGCGCGGGCACGGTGAGCGGCGTCTCCTGCACCAGCACGACGTTGTTCCTGCCGGCGAATCGAGCGAGCAGGTCCGGCCGCAGCGTCGCGACGACGAACAGCGCTGCGACGCAGACGGTTGCGATCTGCGCGAAAAGTAGCCAGAACCGGCGGAGCATGGCGGGCGGCCGAAGCCGGAATGAAAGTGCTAAAAAGCGATTATAAACGCCCTGTGCGGCGACGCAGCACGGGGGGCGGCCGAGGAGGGAAAATGTCGCCCAAGCGTCTGTTTTACTTTGCCTTTTCGCATAAGTGCTTGGGCCGGACGACCGAAATCATTTATAATTTGCGGCTTTTGGGCATCGGGCTATCGCGAAGGGTCGGTCAATGAGCGATGCGGGCAACGTAGACAAGGGAAAGCGCCGGTTCCTGATCGGCGCCACGACGGCGGTCGGCGCGGTCGGCACCGTCGCGGCCGCCGTGCCGTTCGCGATGAGCATGTGGCCGAGCGAGCGCGCTAAGGCGGCAGGAGCCCCGGTCGAAGCCGACATCAGCAAGCTCGAGCCGGGGCAGAAGATCAATGTCGAATGGCGCGGCAAGGTCGTGTGGATCATCAACCGCACGCCGGCGATGCTGGCGAGTCTGCCGAAGCTCGACGACAAGGTTGCCGATCCGAAGTCCGACGTCGACCATCAGCCGTCGTACGCCAAGAACGAGGATCGGTCGCGCAAGCCCGAGATATTCGTCGCCGTCGGCATCTGCACGCACCTGGGCTGCTCGCCGACGTTCCGGCCCGACGTCGCGCCGGCCGATCTCGGCCCCGACTGGCTGGGCGGCTTTTTCTGCCCCTGCCACCAGTCGAAATTCGATCTGGCGGGCCGCGTGTTCAAGGGCGTGCCTGCGCCGACCAACCTGGTGATCCCGCCGTACAAGTTCGTGTCGGACACGAGAATCCTGATCGGCGAAGACGAGCTGAAGAAGGCATAGGCGGAGCCCACAACCATGCAGAAGATGCTCAACTGGATCGACGAACGCTTCCCGTTGTCGGCGCTGTGGAAGTCGCAGGTGTCCGAATACTACGCGCCGAAGAATTTCAACTTCTGGTACTTCTTCGGCTCGCTCGCGCTGGTCGTGCTGGTAATGCAGATCGTCACTGGCATCTTCCTGACGATGAGCTACAAACCCGATGCGACCAAGGCCTTCGAGTCGGTCGAGTACATCATGCGCGACGTTTCCGGCGGCTGGTTCATCCGCTATCTGCATTCGACCGGCGCCTCGGCATTTTTCATCGTCGTCTACCTGCACATGTTCCGCGCGCTGCTCTACGGCAGCTACCGGAAGCCGCGCGAGCTCCTCTGGATCGTCGGCTGCTTCATCTACCTGGCCCTGATGGCCGAAGCTTTCTTCGGCTACTTGCTTCCGTGGGGCCAGATGTCGTACTGGGGCGCGCAGGTGATCGTCAACCTGTTCTCGGCGGTGCCGGTGATCGGCGACGACCTGGGCATCTGGATCCGCGGCGACTACACGATCTCCGACGTGACCTTGAACCGCTTTTTCGCTTTCCACGTCATCGCCGTGCCGCTGGTTCTGCTGCTGCTGGTCGTCGTGCACCTGATGGCGCTGCATGAAGTCGGGTCGAACAATCCGGACGGCGTCGAGATCCACGACAAGAAAGACCCGCTGACCGGGCACCCGCTCGACGGGATCCCGTTCCATCCCTACTACACGGTCAAGGACCTGGTCGGCGTCGTCGTGTTCCTCGCGCTGTTCTCGGTCGTCGTCTTCTTCTGGCCCGACGGCGGCGGCTATTTCCTCGAGGCCGACAACTTCATTCCGGCCAATCCGC
>DATASF010000161.1:0-2180 GCA_036269335.1 Casimicrobiaceae bacterium | reverse complement strand
GGTCGCGCGCGTCTGCATCACGCGCTCGAACCATACACGGCGCCTTGCGTCGGCGGACATCAGCCTCGCTCGCGGCGAGGTCGAACAGAAGATCGTGCCGTCGGCGTTCGCGACGGTCAGCGCGAGGTAGCCGGGATGACCTAGAAGAATTCTCGGCAGCAGATCCAGGCACTCGCGCGGATCGACCGCGCGCAAGGGCGCGAGCTCCGCCAGCGTGTTCAAGTGCTGCCGGGCGCCGTTGAACACGCTCGCCTGCTGGGTCGCGGCCAGCCGCGACAGCCGCAGGCCGTCCGCAATCGCCCGCTCGCGGCCGCGCTGTCGGGTCAGCGACTGGGTCACCAGGATCGCGGCGATCGCCGGCGCCGCAGCAATCAGGGCGACGAGCAGGAGACGGCGCCGCAGGCGCGAGCGAAAGGGATTCATTTCACGCTGGCCGCTGAGGGAGCGGCGGGTGGATCGAAATCGGCCACGACCTTGTCGAAGCACGCCGGGCAGATGCCATGCGAGAAACGCGCGTCGGTATGTTCGGTGATGTAGCTCTCGACCTGTTCCCAGTAGTTCTGGTCGGAGCGGATACGCTTGCAATAGCTGCAGATGGGCAGCAGGCCGCTGAGCCGCTTGACGTTCGCAATCAGCGCCAGCGTCCGCTGGCCGACGTGGATGCGCGCCCGCAGCTCGCCGGGATCGAACGGCTTGGTGAGGTAGTCGTCGGCCCCCGCCTCGAGCCCCAGGATCAGATCCTGCCGGCTGGTCCGCGCGGTCAGCAGAATCACGTAGACCGGAGCGGCCAGGTCCGCCTCGCGGAGCCGGCGGCAGAGAGCGATGCCATCGAGCTCCGGCATCATCCAGTCGACGATCGCCAGCGCCGGGGGCGTCGACCCGACGATCTGTCCCCAGGCGGAAATGCCGTCGTGCACAATCACGACCTCGAAGCCCCAGCGTTCGAGGTTCCGGCTGAGCATCGTCGTCGACATTCGATCATCGTCCGCGATCAAGATGCGCATGAGGGCGGCTCCTTGGCCGCGACTCGGTCCCGCAGGACCTGCATGAGGTGCGTCGCTTCAGTCAACACCCGCCGCCATTCGTCTTCGACCGGCGGGAGCGGCGAACTGGCGATCCGCTCGAGCGCCCGCGCCGCCTCGAACAGCGTGGTGGCCGAGAGGTTCGCGGCGCTGCCCTTCAGCGCGTGTGCCTCGGCGCGCAGCAGGTCGGCATGCGATTCGCGCATCGCGCCTTCGATCGCGCTGAGGCGCGCGGGACAGTCTTCGAGAAAGGCCGCGATCACATCGGCCATCAGGTCGGTGTCGCCGCACAGGCGAGCGAGCAGCTCCGCCTCGTCGAACAGGCCGGCGGCGGCCTGCTGCTCCACCGCCGCAAACAGCTTCTGCGCCTCGATCGGCTTCGAGACGTAGCCGTCCATTCCCGCGTTCAGGCAACGCTCGCGATCGCCGGCCATGGCGTGGGCCGTCATCGCGACGATGCGAACGTGTCCGCCGACGGCGCGCTCGCGCGCGCGGATGGCGGCGGTCGCCTCGGTCCCGCTCATCATCGGCATCTGCAGGTCCATCAGCACGACGTCGAACGTCTCGCGCTCCAGCCGGTCCAGCGCCTCGGCGCCGTCGAGCGCAAGGGCCACCGCGTGGCCGCGACGGCCGAGTAGGCCGGCAGCGACCCGCTGATTGACCGCGTTGTCCTCGACGACGAGGATCCGAATGGCGCGCGAAGGCGCCGGCGCCGCTGTTGGCGCCGGCGCGGCAAGCTCCACGGCGCCGCGTCCAGCGACCTCGAACGGCAGCACGACGTGGAAAGTGCTCCCGGCGCCGGGCTCGCTGTCGACCCAGATCCTTCCGTCCATCAGCCCCGCCAGCGGCGCCGAGATCGTCAGGCCGCGGCCGGTGCCGCCGAATCGCCGCGTCGTCGAGCCGTCGCCCTGCCTGAACGCCTCGAAGATCTCGGCGCGCTTGTCGGCCGCGATGCCGATGCCGGTGTCGGCGACGCGCAAATGCAACGCCACGCCAACTCTGTCCGTCGGGTCCAGCGTTGCCGACACCGAGACGCTGCCGCGCTCGGTGAACTTGAGTGCGTTGCCGATCAGGTTGGTGACGATCTGACGCAGCCTGGTCGGATCTCCGATCAGCAGCTTCGGAACCGTCGGATCGATGAAGAGATCGAGCGCGATG
>DATASF010000160.1:0-5034 GCA_036269335.1 Casimicrobiaceae bacterium | reverse complement strand
GCGTCCCAGCCGAGCTGGAAATCGACTCGCCAGACGTTGTCGGCCTGGCGATGCAGCAATGCCGACTGGTTGCGATGAAACGGCGGATCGAACCAGAAGCGCCGCTCGGCCGGAAAGCCGGAGCTCATCAGAATGTCGGCGATCAGAAAGCGATCGCGGAAGACCTGGCCTTCGCATTCGAGCCCGAGCATGTTGCGGATCGGACTGTGCGCACCATCGGCGGCGATCAACCAGTCGGCATGCACGGCGTACTCGCCATCGGGCGCGCTGATGCGGAGGGCGATTCCGTCGGCTTCCTGCGTGACACCGACGACTTTGCTGCGCCAGCGGAGCTCGGCCTCAGGGAGCTCGCCGAGGCGCTCGACCAGAAACTGCTCGACCCAGTACTGCTGCAGATTGATGAACGCGGGCCGTCGATATCCCTCGCCCGGAAGCAGGTTGAATTCGTAGACCTGCTCGTCGCGAAAGAACACCCGGCCGACGTTCCAGCCGACGCCCTTTTGTACCAGCCGCTCGGCGCATCCCAGGCGGTCGAGAATCTCCAGCGTGCGCTTCGACCAGCAGATCGCGCGCGAGCCGACACTGACCGTGTCGTCCTCGTCGACCAGCAACACGTCGATGCCGCGCAGCGCGAGGTCGATCGCCGCGGTAAGGCCCACCGGCCCGGCCCCGGCGACGACTACCGGCCAGCGGCGCGTCGCGCCATCCAGCTCGGCGGGCCGGACATACGGATAGACCGGATGGGTATAGGTCTTCAACGGGACGGCGGAGTCAGCCTAACCTTCCAGGGACTCCCACATTTCCTTATCGCGCTGCGCGGTCCAGATCCGCGGATCGCGGTACCTGGTCGCCTCGTCGTAGGCGCGCGTCACATCGAACGGCAGGCAGTGATCGAATATCACCCAGTCGCCGAACCTGGGCTTCAGCGCTGCATAGGTTTCCTTGTACACGGTGCGCAAATCCTTGCCGGAAGCCGCGCCCGCCTTCACGGCGCCAAACATCTCGGTGACGAAGGCGCGGGTGCCGTCGAGAGCCGCGGCGACCTGGACTTCGTTCTGCAGCGCCGCGCCCCGGCCGGGTACGAGCTTCGCCGGCTTGAGTGCGGCGATCGCGTCGAGCGTGGCCGGCCAATCGCTCAAATAGGCGTCGCCGGTATACGGCGTCGTCTCGTATTCGACCAGATCCCCCGAGAAGAGGATGCGCTCCTGCGGCAGCCACACGACGGTGTCGCCCTTCGTATGGCCGCGTCCGATCTGCATCAGCTCGACCTGCAGCTTGCCGATCCAGAGCGTCATGTGCTTTTCGAACACCAGCGTAGGCCAGGTCAGTCCGGGCACCGATTCGACCGCCTGGAACAGCCGTGGAAAGCGTTCGATCTCGCTTTTCATGTCGGCTTCGCCGCGCTCGACGATCAGATCGTAAGTGTCGCGGCTGGCGATGACGTGTTGCGCGTGGTAGCCCGATGCGCCGAGCACGCGCACGGCGTGGTAGTGCGACAGCACGACATAGCGGATCGGCTTGTCGCTGACGGTGCGGATGTGGCGGATGACGTCCTGCGCCATCACCGGCGTGGCCTGCGTGTCGATGACCATCACGCAATCGTCGCCGACGACAATGCCGGTGTTCGGGTCGCCCTCGGCGGTGTACGCATAGGCGTGGTCGGAAAGCCTGTCGAAGCTCACCTTCTTGGCTTCCAGGTCGGCCTGTGAAGCAAATTTCTTGTCGTTCATTGCGAGTGTCCTGTGCGTCAAGCCTATGCCGCCGCGGTGGCGATGGGCCCATTGTAGGAGGGATTGCCGCACGCCGCACGAGGCGGTGCTACGCGGGGTAGAGGCCCAGTACTCTCGCCTGCAGCCGCGCCAGTCCCAGCAGCGCATCGATCGCCGGCGTGGCGACCTCGACCCGCTCGCCGATTTCGCGCACGGCGCTCAATAACACGTCGATCTCGACCTGCCGGTGCGCCTCGACGTCCTGCAGCATCGAGGTCTTGACCGCGCCCAGCCGCCGCGTCACGGCGATCCGGTCCTCTCCGCTTTGTTCGATCGGGCAGCCGATCCTGGCGCCGATCGCCGCGGCCTCGCTCATCGCGGCAAGACAGAACCTCTTCACCAGCTCGTCGTCGAGGATGCGGTCCATCGTCGCGCCGGTCAGTGCGGAAATCGGATTCATCGTCATGTTGCCCCACAGCTTGTACCAGATGTCGCGCTGGATGCAGCTCGAGACTTCGACCTCGAATCCAGCGGCACCCAGTTGCGCGGCGATCGCGTGGGTGCGGGGTGCGGGATTGCCCGCCGGCTCGCCGATGATCAGGCGTTGGCCGCCGTGGTGCCGTATCAGGCCGGGCTCCGGCGTCGAGCACGATGCATGGACGACGCAACCGACGATCCGATGGGCCGGCAGCGCCGACTCGATCTCGCCTTGCGGATCGACCGAGGTGAGCCGCAGGTCGCGATACGCCGTGCCGAAACCCTGAAAGAACCACCATGGCACGCCGTTCATCGCCGTGAGCACCGCCGTACCTGGCCCGAGCAGCGGGCCGACCGTCGCCGCAACGCTTGCCAGCGACGGACCCTTGACCGCCACGATGACCAGATCCTGCGGACCGAGCGTCGAAGGAGTCTCCGCGACGTTCGCCAGCGCGCTGACCAATCCCTGCTGCGTCTGCAGCCGCCAGCCCCGCGCGCGCAGCGCGGCGGCCGTTGCGCCGCGAGCGAGCACGGCGACGTTCGCACCGGCGCGCGCCAGCCGCGTGCCGATGAATCCGCCGATGGCCCCGGCGCCGACGATGCAGATCTTCAGCGCCGATCCTCAGGTTTGGCGCAATCGCATGGAGGGGACGCTCAAAGCTTCGGTCTCTTGTCGACGATCCGCCGGGCCTTGCCCAGCGAGCGCTCGATGCCGCCGCTTTGCACGACCCGCACGTCGGCGCTGACGCCGATCAGGCTCTTGATCAGCTGCGCGAGCTTCGCACCCGCGGCTTCGCCGTCGGCGCCGCCGGAGCCCGGCGCGCGCTCGACCAGCACGGCGAGCTCGTCGAGCGCCTTCGGGCGCGTGATCTCGAGCTGGTAGTGCGGCGCAAGAGCGTCCTGCTTCAGGATCAACTCCTCGATCTGCGTCGGAAACACGTTGACGCCGCGGATGATCAGCATGTCGTCGGAGCGTCCGGTGATTTTCTCCATGCGGCGCATCGACCGGGCGCTCGGCGGCAACAGGCGCGTCAGGTCGCGCGTGCGATAGCGGATGATGGGCAGCGCCTGCTTGGAAAGCGACGTGATCACCAGCTCGCCCTTTTCTCCGTCCGGCAACGTCCGGCCGGTCTCGGGATCGATGACTTCCGGATAAAAATGATCCTCCCAGATCGTCAGTCCGTCCTTGGTTTCGATGCACTCCTGCGCGACGCCGGGGCCGATGATCTCCGACAGGCCGTAGATGTCGAGCGCGTCGATGTCGAGCTTCGCCTCGATCGATTGCCGCATCGTCGCGGTCCATGGCTCGGCGCCGAAAATCCCGATCTTGAGCGATGTCTGGCGCGGGTCGATGCCCTGCCGCTCCATTTCCTCGGCGATCGCCAGCATGTACGACGGCGTCACCATGATCACAGTCGGCTTGAAATCCTGAATCAGCTGCACCTGCTTTTCGGTCTGGCCGCCGGACATCGGAATGACTGTCGCCCCCAGACGCTCCGCGCCGTAGTGCGCCCCCAGGCCGCCGGTAAACAGGCCGTAGCCATAGGACACGTGCACGATGTCGCCGGCGCGGCCTCCGGCGGCGCGAATCGAGCGGGCCATTACATTCGCCCAGGTATCGATGTCGGCGCGCGTGTAGCCGACGACCGTCGGCTTGCCGGTGGTGCCCGATGAGGCATGGATGCGAACGACTTGTTCCCGCGGCACCGCGAACATTCCGAACGGATAGTTGTCGCGCAGATCGGTCTTGACGGTGAACGGAAAGCGCGCGAGCTCGTCGAGCGAGCGGCAATCGCGCGGGTGCACGCCCGCGCGGTCGAACGCCTTGCGGTAGTGCTCGACATGGTCGTAGGCGTGGGCAAGCGACCATCGCAGGCGCTCGAGCTGCAACGCCTGCAGCTCGTCGCGGCTGGCCCTCTCGATCGGCTCGAGATCGCCGGGCCCAGGCTTCCTGACGGTCATCCCTTGTCTCCTCCTGCGCTTGTCGTCGACCAGGCCGCGCCGGCGCCGTCGATCACGTGACCCTTGATGCGGTACGACTTGCCGCGAAAAAAGGCAACCGCGGCGCCGTGCTGGTTGGTGACCTCGATATCGTATACGCCGGTGCGGCCGCTGACGCTGCGCTCCTGCGCGACGGCGCTAAGCACGTCGTTCTCGCGCGCCGGTGCGACGAATTCGATCGTGCAGCCGGACGCGACCGTCGTCAGGTTGTAGCTGTTGCAGGCGAACGCGAATGCGCTGTCGGCCAGCGAGAAAATAAAGCCGCCGTGACAGGTGAGATGGCCGTTGAGCATGTCCGCCCGCACGCGCATCGAGAGCTCGGCGTGACCGGCGCCGACGCGCACGATCTCCATGCCCAGCGCCTGCGAAGCCCGGTCGCGCGCGTACATCGCCGAAGCCACGCGCTCGGCCAGCGCCTGCGCTTCTTCGGGACTCACGGCGGGATGATGCTCGCCCATCGACCCCGACCGCCCGCTATTTCCCGACGAATTGAGGCGGACGCTTCGCCGCGAACGCGGCCACGCCTTCGCGATAGTCAGCGCTTTTTCCGAGCTCGCGCTGCAGATCGCGCTCCAGATCGAGCTGCGCTTCGAGCGTATTCTCCGACGCGGCGTAGATCGCCTGCTTGGTCGCGGCAAGACCGCGCGTAGGCGCGCAGGCCAGTTGCGTCAGTATCGCGTCGACGACGGCGGGCAGCTCGGCGTCATCGACGCAGCGCCAGATCAATCCCCAGCTTGCCGCCTGCTCGGCCGAAAGCTTGTCGCCGAACATCGCGAGACCCATCGCCCGTGCGGTTCCCGCGAGCCGCGGCAGCAGATACGTGCCGCCCGAGTCGGGGATCAGGCCG
>DATASF010000159.1:0-3139 GCA_036269335.1 Casimicrobiaceae bacterium | reverse complement strand
GGATTCGGCGCAGTCCCTGATCGACGAGGATGCGGTTGGCGTGATCGAGCCTGACGACGTCGGCGACCGTGCCCAGCGCGACGAGGTCGAGCAGCGCGGCCAGATGCTTGCTCGCAAATGTGCAGCCCGGCTGATTGGGGTTGACGATCCACGCGGTGTCCGGCAACCGATCGCCGGGCAGGTGGTGGTCGGTGATCAGTACGTCGATGCCGCACGCCCGCGCCGCGGCGACGCCTTCGACGCTCGCGATGCCATTGTCGACGGTGATGATCAGTTTCGGCTGCCGCGCGGCGGCGAGCGCGACGATCTCGGGGGTCAGGCCGTAGCCGAACTCGAAGCGATTCGGCACCAGGAACTCAACCGTCGCTCCCATCGCGGCGAGACCGCGCATGCCGACCGCGCAGGCGGTCGCGCCGTCGGCGTCGTAATCCGCGACGATGAGCAGGCGTTCGCCGCGCTCGATCGCATCGGCAAGCCGCTCACTCGCCGCGGCTATGCCTTTGAGCGCCTGCCACGGCGGCAGACCGGCGAGGTCGTTGTCGAGCTCCGCGGTCGACGCAATGCCGCGCGCGGCGAATATGCGCGCCATGACCGGGGCGATGCCCGCGGCGCCGAGTGTCGCGGCGGTCTCGGGCACGTCGCGGCGCGTTATTTCCATTCAGCGTCCGCCGGTCGCGAGTTGCGCCGAGAGCAGCGGCGGCGCGACACGGGTCCGCCAGTGCGCGACCAGCGAAGGCCGGCGCGGCGCGAACGACAGCGCGCGGCCACGGCCGGATATCGCGACGTGTATTTCGGGAGCGGTCCTCGCGGCGAGTGCTGCGCACAGCGGATCCGCCCAGTCGCGGCCGAGCGCGGCGAGCGCTGAAGGTGCATTGTTCGACTCGATCGCCGGCAGCCACACCAGCGACGGCGATTTGGGTCCGGCGCCGATCCACTCGGCCAGCGATTTTGGCGCGAGCGCGACGTCGACGCCGCAGGCGCGCGCGAGATCGCGCGGCAGAGCCGTATCGGCGTATAGCGATGCGATATGCGGTGTTTGCCGCGCGCTGGCGCGCACGCCGCCGCCCGAGAGCCAGACGCCGTTGACCGCCGCGCGGCCTCGCTGGTCGCGCTCGGTGGCGACCGGATGCGCGAACAGCAGCATCTGCATTTCACTTTGCCACCGCCGCCAGCGCGCGGCGTCCGGACCGTCGGGCAGGAACGGAAATATCGGCGCGCCAACTGCGTCGCTCGCCGGATGCGTGAGGAGCTGCTGCACGCCGGTCGCGGCGATCAGCCAGCGCGCCGGAGTGACGGCAAAGAAGCGCAGCCCGTCGCCGGCAAAATGCGAGTTCAGCGTCGACAGCAGCGCGGCGGCCTCGTCCGCGGAGAGGTCGTCGACGACGGCGCCAAGCCGCACGTCGAGTTGGCCGACGAGCAAGGTCACCGGCTCGGCCAGCAGCCAGTAGGCATCGCCGGGGTCGAGATTCGCCGCGGCGGCGAGCAAGGGCGCGACCGGCCAGTCGCGCTGACGGGCAATGCCCAGCGCGCCGCAGACGATGCCGAGCGCGCCGTCGTGCATTGCGGCGGGTGGACTGCTCGCCAGAAGCCGGGCGAGCGCGGCTCCCTCGGTGTCGGTCCGCGCCGGTTCGGTCTCCGCGAGGTCGAGCAATCCCGGGACGACCAGCGTCAGTTGCATGCGGAGAGGGGCGGGCAAGGGCGAATCGAGTGTAGCACGCACCCGACGGCGCCCCGGGCATCCGGCTGACGCCATCGAGGCGCAAAAATGTAGCGAAGTGTCTGGCAGCGGCAGCTATCGGAAGGATATCCGGCGGCCTTTCGCCGCGCTGGCACCGGCGGATTGTCCGGCACAGGTCTTGCTGTAGCTCGGTGGTCGAACACCGGGCCATCAACTTGTATCCTACACACAGACTCCGGTCGCTGTTGCGCAAGCCGGCGCGGGTCACTCTGGCCACCAAGACGTCGATTGCGACGTCGCTGCTGTTCCTGGTCACCATTCTGGTGATCGGCATGTCGGCGCTGCAATCCTTCCGTCAGCAGATGTGGAATGTGATGGTCGCCGACCAGAATACGCTGGTCGTGCGCATCGCCGACAACCTCGACCAGAAGCTGCTGACTCTGCAAAACGCCTTGAAGCTCAGCGCGACCGAGATCACCGCCGCCGACCTCGAGTCCTCGGACGCCGCGCAGCATTACCTGGACACGACGACCGGGCTGTTCGCCGTCGTCGACCGTTCGATTTTCCTTTTCACCGCCGCGGGCATCGAGATCGCCGAGCGCCCGTTTCGGCCCAACCGCCGCGGCAGCGACGCTTCGCAGCGGGAGTACATCCGGGAGACGATTACCACACGCCAGGCGGTCATCTCGGAGCCTTTCGTCACCAACGTCGGCGATGCGAACATGGTGCTGGTCGCAACCGCTCCGGTGGTCGACAAGGACGGGCACATGGTCGCGATCCTTACCGGCAGCCTCGGCCTGACCCGTCCGGGGATGCTGGGCAAGATCGCCAAGACGGTGATCGGCAAGACCGGGTACCTGTACATCGTCACCGCGGACGGCAAGCTGATCATGCACCCGGACCGGGAGCGCCTGTCGCAACGCGCATTCCCGCCGCGGGCCAATCCTCTGTTCGAACGCGCGCTCGAAGGCTTCGAAGGAACCGAGGAAGCGACGGAAGCCGACGGTCGTCCGGCGATCGTTACTTACAAGCGGGTCCCGACGTCGAACTGGATCGTCGCCGCCGTGTATCCGAAAGAAGAAGCGTTCCTGGCGATCAACGAGCTGACCTGGCATTTCGTGCAAATGCTGCTGCTGGCTTCTGTCGTCGTCGTCCTGTCGATCTGGATACTGACGCGCTATCTGATGCATCCGCTCGTAGTCCTGACCGACCACCTGAAGAGCTATTCCGCGCATACCGAGAGAATCGCTCCGCTGACCGGCCGCGCGGGAGGCGGCGAGATTCGCGCGCTGCGCCGCGCATTCAACCGCCTGACTGCTCGCCTGCGCGACCGGGAAGACGCCTTGATCGAGACGATGCAGAAGTACCAGCTGATCACCGAGAATTCGACCGATCTGATCACCAAGCACGCGCCGGATGGAACGATCACCTACGCTTCACCCGTCTCGATCAGCATCCTCG
>DATASF010000158.1:0-4519 GCA_036269335.1 Casimicrobiaceae bacterium | reverse complement strand
GCTCGGCTCTACGCCGCCGAGCCCGATGCCGCGCTGCTGAAGTCGATCGCCGGGGCCGACGAGCTCAGCGTCGACGAAGGCAATGTCGAAGGCGAAACCCTGGCGGAGACCTGGCGGATGCTGATCGCGGCCAGCGCGGTGATCGACGCCGAGGCGGTTGCCGCCGAATACACCGACCTTTTCGTCGGCGTCGGCGCCAGCGAGATCAGCCCGTACGCGTCGGCCTACGAAAAAACGCCCGGCAGGCAGCCGCTGGTCGAGGTGCGCGCCGCGCTCGCCGGCCTGGGTTTGTCCCGCCAGCCGGGCAATGTGCTCTACGAGGACCACCTGGCCGCGGTTTTTGCGACCATGCGCGTATTGATCACCGGCGCCGGCGCGCCGGGCTCGTTCACGCTCGACGTGCAGCGCGCGTTTTTTGCCGCGCACGTGGACCCTTGGGTGGACTCATGTTGCGATGCAATATACGGGCGCGCTATTGCCAACTACTATAAACGGGTTGCACAATTGACCAAAGCATTTATGGCGATCGAACGTGACTCGTTTGCCATTGGTTAGTCATTGCGCCAAGCCACGTCACGAGTCTTTTTTGCGAGGCCAGCCATGCGGAAAACGCAGCGTAACGATCGTGCCAACCCGGCCGCGCCCCAGCCTCCCGCTGTCCCCGGTACGAATCTCAAGCGGCGCGGATTCCTGCTGACCCTCGGTGTCGGCGGCGTCGGCGCCGCGGCCGTCGCCGCGCGCTCGATGACCGGCGCCGTCATCGACGCCGAGCCCGCCGCTGCGCCTCCCGGCGGCGACAAAGGCTATGCAGAAACGGAACACGTCCGGCGCTATTACCGGACGGCGAAGGTCTAGTAGGAGGAGGACGGATCATGCTGCTGACCAAAATACACGATGGTGCTTCCCAGGCCGCCAGCGCAGCTCGTCCACGTTTCCGCCGCATCGCAGGAGCTCGACTCCCGACGATGGACAGGCGGGCGTTTTTGAAGCGTTCGGGCCTCGTCGCCGGGGCCGGGGCGTTCGCCAGCCAGATTCCCTTCAACCTGATCGGCAAGGCCGACGCGGCCGCCGACGGGACTGCGACGAAGGTCGAAGTCAAGCGTACGGTCTGTACGCACTGCTCGGTCGGCTGCTCGGTCGACGCGACGGTCGAGAACGGCGTCTGGACGAGGCAGGAGCCGGTGTTCGATTCGCCGATCAATCTCGGCGCGCATTGCGCCAAGGGCGCGTCGGTGCGCGACCACGGCATCGTCGCGGGCTCGCATCGGCTGAAAACGCCGATGAAGCTGGTCGACGGCAAGTGGCAGAAGCTCTCCTGGGACCAGGCGATCAACGAGGTCGGCGACAGGCTGCTCGCCATTCGCAAGGAATCGGGGCCCGACGCGGTGTTCTGGGTCGGTTCGTCGAAGCACAGCAACGAGCAGGCTTACATGATGCGCAAGTTCGTGTCGTTCTTCGGCACGAACAACATGGACCACCAGGCGCGGATCTGCCATTCGACGACGGTTGCCGGCGTAGCCAACACCTGGGGCTATGGCGCGATGACCAACTCGTACAACGACATGCAGAACACCAAGTGCGCGCTCTACATCGGCTCGAACGCCGCCGAGGCGCACCCGGTGTCGCTGCTGCACATGCTGCATGCGAAGGAAACCGGCGCGCGGATGATCGTCGTCGATCCGCGCTTCACGCGCACCGCCGCCAAGGCCGATGTCTACGTGCGGATCCGCTCCGGCACCGACATCGCTTTTCTGTTCGGCATGCTGCACCACATTTTCAAGAATGGCTGGGAAGCCAAGCAGTACATCCACGACCGCGTCTACGGCATGGACAAGGTGCGCGACGAGGTGATGACCAAGTGGACGCCGGACAAGGTCGAGGAAGTCACCGGCGTGCCCGAGGCGCAGGTGTACCAGGTCGCCGAGATGATGGCCAAGAACCGGCCGTCGACGCTGGTCTGGTGCATGGGCCAGACGCAGCACACGATCGGCAACGCGATCGTGCGCGCGTCGTGCATCGTGCAGCTCGCGCTGGGCAACATCGGCGTGTCCGGCGGCGGCGCGAACATCTTCCGCGGCCACGACAACGTGCAGGGCGCGACCGACGTCGGCCCGAACCCGGACTCGCTGCCCGGCTACTACGGTCTGGCCACCGGCTCGTGGAAGCATTTCGCCGCGGTGTGGGGCGTCGACTACGAATGGATCAAGAAGCAGTTCGCCTCGCAGGCGATGATGGAAAAGCCCGGCATGACGGTGTCGCGCTGGATCGACGGCGTGCTGGAGAAGAACGAGCTGATCGATCAGGACAACAACCTGCGCGCGATCGTGTTCTGGGGCCACGCGCCGAACAGCCAGTCGCGCGGCAAGGAAATGATCGATGCGATGAAAAAGCTCGACACCCTGGTCGTCATCGACCCCTATCCGTCGGCGACGGCGGCGATGGCGGCGATGGTGCGCAAGGACGGCGTCTATCTGCTGCCGGCGGCCACGCAATTCGAGACCTCTGGCTCGGTCACCGCGTCGAACCGGTCGCTGCAATGGCGCGAGAAGGTGATCGAGCCGATGTTCGAGTCCAAGCCCGACCACACGATCATGATGGCGTTCGCCAAGAAGTTCGGCTACGCCGATCAGTTCATCGGCAAGCAGGCCGACGGCACGACCAAGATCAAGGTCGTCAAGGACAAGGACGGCTGGGACGAGCCCGAGCCCGAGTCGATGCTGCGCGAAATCAACCGCGGCATGTGGACGATCGGCTATACCGGCCAGTCGCCCGAGCGGCTGAAGCTGCACATGAAGAACCAGGCGACGTTCGACGTCAAGACCTTGCGCGCCAAGGGCGGACCGTGCGACGGCGACTATTACGGCCTGCCGTGGCCGTGCTACGGCACGCCCGAGATCAAGCATCCGGGCTCGCCGAACCTGTACGACGAGTCCCGCGCGATGATGGACGGCGGCGGCTGCTTCCGCGCCAATTTCGGCGTCGAGCGCGACGGCGTGAGCCTGCTCGCCGAGGACGGCTCGTATCCTAAGGGCTCCGAGCTCACCACCGGCTATCCGGAATTCGATCACGTGCTGCTGAAGAAGCTCGGCTGGTGGGACGACCTGACCGATGCGGAAAAGAAGGCGGCCGAGGGCAAGAACTGGAAGACCGACCTGTCGGGCGGCATCCAGCGCGTGACAATGAAGCGAGGCGTGCATCCCTGGGGCAACGCCAAGGCGCGCGCGATCGTGTGGAATTTCCCCGATGGCATTCCGCAGCATCGCGAGCCGCTGTACTCGCCGCGTCCCGATCTGGTCGAGAAGTATCCGACGCACGACGACAAGAAAGCGTTCTGGCGTCTGCCGACCTTGTACAAGTCGGTGCAGCAGGACAACGTCAAGAAGGAAGTCGCCAAGAACTATCCGCTGGTGCTGACCTCCGGCCGGCTGGTCGAATACGAAGGCGGCGGCGAGGAGACGCGTTCGAATCCGTGGCTCGCCGAGCTGCAGCAGGAGAACTTCGTCGAGATCAATCCGAAGGACGCCAACGACCGCGGCGTCAAGGACGGCGAGTACGTGTGGGTGAAAACGCCGACTGGCGCGCAGCTCAAGGTCAAGGCGCAGGTCACCGAAAGAGTCGGCGCGGGCACGACGTTCATCCCGTTCCATTTTTCCGGCTGGTGGATGGGCAGGGACATGCTGGAGTTCTACCCCGATGGCTCGGCCCCGATCGTGCGCGCGGAGGCGGTCAACACCGCGACGACGTACGGCTACGATTCGGTGACGATGATGCAGGAAACCAAGACGACGCTCTGCCAGGTCGCCAAGGTTTGACGATCCGCGATCGATACCTGCAAGCGAGAGGAACCAGACTATGGCCCGGATGAAATTTCTCTGCGATGCCGAGCGCTGCATCGAGTGCAACGGCTGCGTGACCGCGTGCAAGCAGGAGCACGACGTGCCGTGGGGAGTCAACCGCCGCCGCGTCGTGACGATCAACGACGGCGTGCCCGGCGAGCGCTCGATGTCGGTGGCGTGCATGCATTGCTCGGACGCGCCCTGCATGGCGGTCTGTCCGGTCGACTGTTTCTACAAGACGACCGAAGGCGTGGTGCTGCACGACAAGGATCTGTGCATCGGTTGCGGCTACTGTTTCTACGCCTGCCCGTTCGGCGCGCCGCAGTTTCCCCAGACCGGCGCGTTTGGCGTGCGCGGCAAGATGGACAAGTGCACGTTCTGCGCCGGCGGACCCGAGCCGGACGGCTCGGCCGAGGAGTTCGCCAAATACGGTCGCAATCGGCTATCAGAGGGCAAGCTCCCGGCGTGCGCCGAAATGTGCTCGACCAAGGCGCTGATCGCCGGCGACGCCGATGTGCTGTCCGGCATCTATCGCGATCGTGTCACCATTCGTGCCGCGCGCGGCACGCTGGGTGGACCGCCGTGGGGCTGGGACGCCGCCTACGGCGCGGGCGACAAGACCGCCGCGCAGCAGCCGCCGGCGCAACAACCGCAGCCGGCCGCACCGGCGCCCAAGTCATGAG
>DATASF010000157.1:0-4110 GCA_036269335.1 Casimicrobiaceae bacterium | reverse complement strand
AAGGCCTTGACCAGCTCGGGCGTGGCGCAGCCAAATCCAATGGTGCCGCCGTTGGCGCACGTCGCCGCATTGCCGTCGAGCGGCTTGGTGATGCCTAACACCCCACTCTTCGAGCGCCAGAAGATGCGACCCTTCGGATCGGCCTGGCCTTCCGGCAGGCCGATGACGCCGAGCACGGCGTCGTAGAATTTCTTCGATGCGGCAAGGTCTTTGGCGCCGACCATCACGTGCGTGAACATTCGCTTCTCCTCGTGTCAGGGTTCAAGGTCGTCCGGGCTGAAGCTGGTTTGGTCGCGCTCGAGCATGGCTCAATTCGGGCTGCTCGCTGCCGTGAAAATAATTGCATCCACCAAGCGCCAGTATGCCTCGATCACCTTGGGATCTTCGGCGAGCAGCCCGCTGGTAATCCGCATTTCAGGTCCGAATCCCGACAGGGTCGCCGTCAGGCTGACCATCATGTAGTGAAACAGGATGGGATCGACCCGCGGAAGAACCCCCATTTTCTGGGCCGCGACGATCTGCGGAATCAATCGTTCCAGCAGCGGCGCCAGGACCGTTTCGGCCACCCACTTCAAGCGTGGATTGTTGGTCAGCGCCTCCTGCCGCATGAACCGGTGAAATTCCGGAAATGCGACGGTGTAACGGAAGAGCGTCTCGTATTCCGCGCGCAACCGGGCGAGCGGCGGCAGCTCCGAATTTTCCGGTGCTGAAATGTCCCAGCCCGCTTTGATCTGCGCGAAGGCGTGCTCGGCCGCGGCGCGCCAGAGCGTGTCCTTGGTCGGATAGTGGTAGGTGATGAGCGGATGCTGCAGCCCGAGCCGATCCGCGATGGCGCGGATGCTGGCCCCCTCGAACCCCCGTTCGGCGAACTCCGAGATGGCGGCGATCAGGATCGATGTCCGCGTATCGAGCGATCGCTGCTGCTCGGCCCGCTTGCGCGGACGCGGGCGGGCCGGCCTGGCTGAGTTCAGGTTCTTCGTCATCGACGCTGAATAGCACGGGGCAACAAGCGGCGTCGCCATCCGTCCCGCGCCTAGAACGGGCCATTCTGGTTCTGCCAGCGGTCCCGCGGCGGGATCGGCGTCAGGACGTCCCAATGCTCCACGATCTTCCCATGATCGATCCGAAACAGATCGTAAAGCGCGGTAAGCCCCGTCGGGAGGTCTCCCTCGGTCAGCACCAGGACGAAATTGCCCTCGGCGACGAAACGGCGCGCCGCAAGATGCAGCTGCCCGCCTTCCCGCGCCACGCTGGCAATGCGCTGGCGCAGTCGCGCAATTCCGTCGCCGATCTTCGAGGCGTGCTGTGCATAATGCGCGTCCTCGATGAACTCCTCGATGCGATCGAAATGCAGATCGACCATGACGACCTGCCTGTAGGTCTGCACCAGGCTCCGATTGGCCTCGGTGCTCTCGCGATCGAGCACGAGGGTGGGCCCATCGACTTGCGTACGGCCTGATGCGTTGGGCGACTCCTCCGGCTCCTGTGCGCCCCAATGCTCGACGATCTTTCCGGCGTCGAAGCGAAACAGATCGAAGGCGATCGCAGGTCCGCCATAGCGTGCGACGCCGTCGTATCTGGAGTGGAGCGCGACGAGATTTCCATCCACCAGCGTGCGATAGATGGTTATGTCGGCGGCCGGCGAGCTCGCAATTTCGGCGGCGAAGGATTTCATTCCCGCGAGGCCATCGGCGAGCGTCGGATCATGCTGCTTGAACGAGTCCCCGAGATACCGGTCGACGGCCGCCGCATCCTTGTCGCGAAAGAGTTGGACCATGAATTCGCGGGTAGCGCTGCCCAGTGTGTCGTGGTGCGTCAACGTTTGCGCTCCCTGTTGTGCCCGCGCGACCCGCGATGAGACACCGATGCCTGCCAGCATGTTGGCCACGCGTGAGGGACGCATGACGATTGCGCCGGTGGTGCGCAAGAAAGTGCGCCGCCCTACGCCAGCGCCGTATGTGGGCCGGGCCATCAGCGCTCCCTACTTCCCTTCGAACACGAGGGTCGGCGGCTCGATATCCTTGTCGAAGGCGTCTGCGGTGTTGGCAAACCCGCGCTGCGCATCGGCGCCGTCGTAAAGCTCCATCGCCACGTCGAGCATCACCAGATCCGCGCCAGCCACGCCGCCGCTCGACCACGCCTTGAGCAGCGTGCGCGTCGCGGCGTACGACCTGGTCGGCCCGGTCGCGAGCTGCCGGATCAACGCGGCGGCCGCCGCCGCGAGCTCGTTCTCCGCCGCCACGTGCGTCGCGATGCCGAGCACGCCGGCCTCGCGTCCCGAAATCGGCTCGCCGAGCATGGCAAAGCGCGATGCCCGCGCCCGGCCCGCGCGCTCGGCGATCCGCTGCAGGGCGCCGGCGATCGGCAGCATGGCGGTGGTGACCTCGACGCAACGCAGCGTCGCGTTCTCGGCGGCGACGAGAAAATCGCACGCCAGCGCCAGCTCGAAGCCGCCGCCAAATGCGATCCCCTGCACCACCG
The DNA here is from genome assembly GCA_036269335.1 of Casimicrobiaceae bacterium. GTDB lineage: Bacteria > Pseudomonadota > Gammaproteobacteria > Burkholderiales > Casimicrobiaceae > PALSA-1003. The sequence continues at coordinate 1,629 of DATASF010000157.1, read as the reverse complement.
CGACCGTCGGTACCTTGAGCATCTCGATGGCGCGGTAGGAGGCGTTCACCTCGGCGACGAACGTCCTGAACCAGTTGACGTCCTTTCCCGGCCATTCGCGCACCTCACCGCCGAAGCTGAAGTGCGGCCCTTCGGCGCGCATCACCAGCACGCGGATATCGCTCATGCCGGCCTGATGCACCGCCTCGCGCAGGTCAGCGGCGAAACGCAGGTCTATCCGGTTGAAGGGCGGGCTGGCGAGCACGATGTGTCCGACCGCCCCGTCTCGCTCGAATCGGATCGACGTCATGGTGCCACTTGCTCCTCGGCTCGAGATCGCGCCGGTTGCTGTTCGGCGGGATCGGGGATGATCGGAAGCAGCAGATGCGAGGGCCGCTGCGCGTCGCGATAGATTTTGTGGGTGACGGTCCGGCTGCTGCAGACGTGGTAGGGAATGTACTCGACGTTGGTCATCGCTCCGGTGCCGGTCGGCACGTCCATGCAGGTGATATCGAGACAGATGCGGTGACCGGCCTTGAATTGGTTGGCGGTGGCGAGGATCGCGATCCGGTACTCGACCACGTCGCCGGGACCCACGGGCGCGATGGTGTCCCGCGTGAGCTTGTGAAACGGCTCCCAGGGCGTCGAACGGATCTCGTCGAGCGCGCGACAGGACGCCTTCAGCCAGCCGCGTGTCAGCTCGCGCTCGGGCAGCGTCGAGGGGACGTGGCGCTCGCCCTCCCGCGCGGTGCGCACCGTGACGTCCGGCCCCACGTCCTTGAGCACGACGATCCAATTGGTGTCGTCCTGGTCGATCGCCGCGAACAGCGTCAGCGCGATCGGGCCGACGACGGTCACGGCGCGCGGCAGGGGATCGGTCATGTATCGCAGCCGTTCGATCCGGGTCGTGCGCGTCAGCGGCATCTGGGTGAACACATCCGGCTCGCGCGCGGCGGCACCGAGCTCGGACGCCGGCCGCGGCGGCTCGGTCGACAGCGTCTCCCAGCCGGACAGATAGAATTTCGTCCATTGGGTTTCGGGCAGCGGCCAATCCGCGCCGGTCCGCCACGCGTTGGCCCCCATCAGCCAATAGCGCACCGGCGGCTCGTCCATGATGCCGGTATCGTGCCCCTTCAGCCAATGATCGTACCAGCGGATGATCTCGTCGTGATGCTGGTGGAACGGCCGCTCGAGGTGCGCCGGCCCGGTGAAGATGAGCTTCTTCGGCGCGTCGACGTTCTGGAAATAGTGCTGCGCGCCGAGCCAGTGGAGCTTGTAGGTGTACGCATAGGCTCCCGAGCCGGTGTAGAACGGTATCCTGATCTTTCCGAAAATTACTTCCGCGCGCTCGACCGTGCCGTCCGGCTCCCACGGGTGCGTCATCATCAAATACATAATGAACGTGCGCTGCCCCTTCTGGGTCAGGATGTTGTACAGATTGATGTACTGCTTGTAGTCCGGGTTGCGCATGGCGGTGCGCCACAGCTCTTCCTCTGCGGCGGGAAGCTGCGCGGGCCGGTCGCGCGACTCGTGCACCGTGCTGAAGACGTCGAGCAGATAAGGGAAAGCGTGCAGCACGCCGCCGGGATTGAAGTCCCGGAATCCGAACATGCCGCCATACGCGCTGCACGCATCATAGGGAAAGATCGC
>DATASF010000156.1:0-7179 GCA_036269335.1 Casimicrobiaceae bacterium | reverse complement strand
GCCGCGGTGTTGCCGTCGCCCGAGGAGTTCGCCTACTCGATCCGCGTCGTGTCGGAAATCACCGAGTCCAACGGCAGCTCGTCGATGGCATCGGTATGCGGCGGCAGTCTCGCGCTGATGGATGCCGGCGTGCCGCTCAAGGCTCACGTCGCGGGCATCGCGATGGGTCTGATCAAGGATGGCAACCGTTTCGCAGTGTTGACCGACATTCTCGGTGACGAGGACCACCTGGGCGACATGGACTTCAAGGTGGCCGGAACCGACCGCGGTGTGACGGCGCTGCAGATGGACATCAAGATCCAGGGCATCACCAAGGAAATCATGGCGGTCGCGCTGTCACAGGCGCGCGAAGGACGGATGCATATCCTGCACCTGATGCACGAGGCGATGCCGCACGCCCGTACCGAGATTTCGCAGCACGCGCCGCGGATGATGACGTTCAAGATCAATCCGGAGAAGATTCGCGACGTCATCGGCAAGGGCGGTGCGGTGATCCGCGCGCTGACCGAGGAGACCGGAACGACGATCGACATCCAGGACGACGGCATGGTGACGATCGCATCGGTCAACGCCGACGCCTGCAATGCCGCCAAAAAGCGGATCGAGGAAATCACCGCCGAGGTGGAAGTCGGACGCATCTACGAAGGGACGGTGTTGCGCCTGCTCGATTTCGGCGCGATCGTGCAGGTCCTGCCGGGCAAGGACGGTCTGCTGCATATATCGCAGATCGCCAAGGAGCGTGTGAATCAGGTTTCCGACTATGTGAAGGAAGGCCAGATCGTCAAGGTCAAGGTGCTCGAGGCCGACGACAAGGGCCGGTTGCGCCTGTCGATGAAGGCTGCCGCCGAAGACGCGACGGCTGCCGCAGCCCCGCCGCAAAGCACTCCGTCGGAGCAGACGCCGGCGGTGTGAGCGTACATGCCGGAGCAATGAGAAAGGGGGCGCGCGGCGCCCCTTTTTTTCCGCCTGGAGGCGATTGATGAGCCAGCCCGCGACAAGGATCGAGCGCGACACGTTCGGACCGATCGAAGTCCCCGCCGACCGCCTTTGGGGCGCGCAAACGCAGCGCTCGCTCGAGCACTTCCGGATTTCGACCGAGAAGATGCCGGCGGCGCTGATACGCGCGATGCTGATCGTCAAGCGGAGCGCCGCTCGCGTCAATCTGGCGCTGGGCATCCTGTCGCCCAGGATCGCCGACGCGATCGTCGCGGCGTGCGACGAGGCGCTGACCGGAGCGCACGCGGGCGAATTCCCGCTGGCCGTCTGGCAAACCGGCTCGGGCACGCAGACCAACATGAACGTCAACGAGGTGCTGGCCAATCGCGCCTCGGAGCTTCTCGGCGGGGAACGCGGTGAGTCGAGGCTCGTGCATCCGAACGACGACGTCAATCGTGGCCAGTCGTCGAATGACGTGTTTCCGACGGCGATGAATATCGCCTCGGCCGAAACGGTGGCGCGAGATCTCCTGCCCGCGCTCGATGCGCTGCATGTGACACTCGCGGCGAAGGCGGAGACCTTTGCCGACATCGTCAAGATCGGCCGCACCCACCTGCAGGACGCGACGCCGCTGACCCTGGGTCAGGAATTCTCCGGCTACGCGGCGCAGCTCGCGCAAGCGCGCGCGCACATCGACGCCGCGTTGCCGCACGTCTGCGAGCTCGCGCTGGGTGGAACGGCGGTCGGGACCGGACTCAACACGCACCCGGAATTCGGCGCGCGCGCGGCGGCCGACATCGCGGACTTCACCGGGCTGCCGTTTGTCACCGCGCCGAACAAATTCGAGGCGATGGCCGCCGCCGATGCACTGGTCAACCTGCACGGCGCGCTGAAAACCCTGGCGGCCGCGCTGACCAAGGTCGCCAACGACGTGCGATGGCTGGCCAGCGGCCCGCGGTCGGGGCTGGGCGAAATCACGATTCCGGAAAACGAGCCCGGCAGCTCGATCATGCCGGGCAAGGTGAACCCGACGCAATGCGAAGCGCTGACGATGCTGTGCGCGCAGGTGCTGGGCAACGACGTCGCCGTCAACATCGGCGGCGCCTCGGGCAACTTCGAGCTCAACGTCTATCGGCCGCTGATCATCCACAACGTATTGCAGAGCATTCGCCTGCTTGGCGACGGAATGGCGAGCTTCGACGCCAACTGCGCGACCGGTATCGAGGCCAACCGCGCTCGCATCGAGGAGTTGCTCGAGCGCTCGCTGATGCTGGTCACCGCGCTCAATCCGCACATCGGCTACGACAAGGCCGCCGCGATCGCCAAGAAGGCGCATCGCGAAGGGACGACGCTGAAGGCGGCGGCGCTGGAGCTGGGGTATGTCAGCGCAGACCAGTTCGACCAGTGGGTGCAGCCGCAGCGAATGATCGGCCCGCGATAGAACGGCCGGTCAGCGCATCGGCACGGTAGCGGCCTCGAGAATGGCCTCGCCGTTCACGGTGACAGTCACGTCGGTCGTCCCGGCCTCGATCGCGACCGGTGCAAACCCCGGCGCGGCCTGTGCCCGCATCGTCGGATAGACCCTGCCGCCATCGCCGGTCTGGACGGTCAGATGTCCGGGACGCCAGCCGGCGAAGCCCAGGGCTTGCGCCGCCTGCTCGGCCCGCGATTGCCAGCTGCGTATCGCCTGCCGGGTAAGCCCATCTTCGGCATCGCGCCGGGTCTTGTCGGCCAGCGAAAATCCCATGCCCGACAACAGCAGTCCGTCCTCTTCCTGCAGTTTGGTGATCAGGGTTGCCGCGGCGGTGAAATCGGCCGAGTCCAGGCTGACAGTCTGCGCGACGTGCCAGCGGGGCGGTTTGGCCTTTTCGGTGATTTGCTGCGTCGAGTAGCCTGCGGTCGCGAGTTTGACGGCCGGAAACGATCGCGCTCCGGCGAGCGCCTTGGCAATGATCGCGTTGACCTGGCTCGCGGCGGCGGCCGGGCTGGGATTTTCTGCTTCGGCGCGCAACCACGCCTGCAATCGATCGTTGCCCACGGTCGCCGTGGCAGAGGCCGAGACGTTCACGACCGGTTGCGTCGTAAGCGCGGGGACCTGCGCCCGGGCGAATCCTGCTGTCGCGCTGACAGCGAGCAGCGCCGCCATCGCTGCCGCGCGCCGCATCGGAATCCGCAGGGGAATCATCGAGTTCTCCTTACGCTGTTGGCGATGCGCTGCGGCAGCAGCTCGATTGCCGCCCGATTCGACCACGAAAAGCATTTGGGCGCGGCGTCCGCCCACGGCAGCCAGTCGTGCGCCAGGTGCTCGCGCGGGTTGAGCATCACCGGCACCGGCTCGGGTACCTCGACCGAGAACACGTGCTCGGTATTGTGCGTCGTTCCTTCAGGATAGCGAAAACGCCACTGCGGATAGATCTCGTAAACGTTCGAGAGGTTCCAGTCGCGGACGCCGCCGTAGCGTTCGGCTTCGATCCCGGTCTCCTCGCACAACTCGCGGCGGGCAGTCTGGGCAAGCGTCTCGCCCGGCTCCTGGCTGCCGGTCACCGACTGCCAGTAACCGGGAAAGTCGGCGCGCTCGAGCAGCAGAACCTTCAAGTCCGGCGTGTGCACGAGAACCAGCGTCGATACGGGAAGCTTGTGCGCCAACGGAAGCGGCCCGATCGAATATGCCGCCGCTCCGGGGTTTCGGCTAACTGACGAATACCCAGAAAGGCTTGTGCCGCTCCTGCCAGTACTCGGCGGCCTCGCTCAGAATGTCGGAAAGGGTTTCCCAGTCGGTGGCGTGCGCCTTGCGATAGCCGGCTCCGTGGCGCAGCACGATCGCGATGCCGTGAGCGCCTATCCAGTCGCTGTCCTCGAGGCAATCGGCCAGCGCATCCCAGTTGTTGCCGAAATGCTCGGGCAGCTTGAGGCACTTGCCCAGCGATTCCAGCAAAGCCGTCTTGCTGTCGATGCCGTGCAGGTCGAGCGAGCAGAACTTGAGCTTCGCCGCGGCGGCCGCGGTCTTCAGCGGTTCGGGAGCGCCGGTCCAGTCACGCACGCCTGCGTCCGCCGCTGCGGAAAGGTCGGGAAGCTTCATTGCCGTAGTCTCTTAAACGAACGATAGTGGTCGTCGGAATAGTAGCACTCGGACGTCGATGCGATCGCCCCGCCGCAAACGATGCGGCGCGCGCCGCGCGTGCGTACGCCCGGCGTTTTCACCGTGTATTCATGATAGTACCCGCGCGCTCTCGGCGGCAGCAGGCGTTCGCGATTGCCGAACACGACCCCGTCGCGCTCGTACGGCAACGGAGCGCCGGTGCGGATGCGCTCGAGCGCCTCGCGCGCTTCCGCGGGCAGTGCATCGATGCGGATCTCGCTTCCCGCATCGGATGTTCTCCCGGCGGCGAGCGGCGAGGCGAGGCAGGCGACGAATGCGGCGATCGCCAGCATCGGCGCGCGCCACGAATCCGGGTGTGAACGGGGCTCCATCGGCGCATTGTAACGCCGGCCGGCAACGCAGAAGAACGCCGAATCGTCAATCGCTGCTTGACTGATGCATGGCGCGATCAATAGAATCGCGCACGGCGGCGAGACCAGCGAATCGGACATCGGGGCGCAATCGCGGCCGTGCAACCCGACCGATGCCTCTCCGCCCGGAACGATCTCCCTCAGACTGGCAGTTGCGGCCGCTCGCCGCGGCGCTGATCGCCGCGGGCATGCTGGCTCCCTCCGGCGCCACCGCGGCGACGCTGACGGTCGAGACGCTCGCCGAGACCAGCATCAGCGCGTGCGCGCTGCGCGACGCCGTGCATTCGGTGAATGCCCAGGCGGACCAGGGGGCCTGTATCGCCGATGTCGGCGGCGGCGCTTATGGCTCGAATGATGCGATCGTCTTTGCGCCGGCGCTGTCCGGAACGATTACCTTCGCCGCCAGCGATCCGCTGGCGCTGATCGGCCCCTCGGCGTTGAGCATACAGAGACCGGTGGCGCTGGCCGGGCCGGGTTCCGCGCAGATGCTGTTGACCTGCGGCAGCACGGCTTTTCGGTTGCTGGAAATCGCCTCGAGGCCGCCCGTTGCCGTGTCGGGGCTCACGATCGCCGGGTGCGTGTCGAGCGGTGACGGCGCCGGCATGCTGGTGAGCGGCAAGTTCACCGGCAATGTCGCGCCGATCGTGCAGCTTACCGATGTCGCCGTTCACGACAACCACATGGTCAGCCTGGCCACCATCGGCGGCGGTGGTATCGCCGTCAACGTGGGCGCGACATTGAGCCTGACGCAATCCAGTGTCTTCAGCAACAGCTCGGCCGGTAACGGCGGCGGGATCGGCATTCGCTCGGCAGCATTGGCGTCGACCGCGGTCTTCGTGACCGACTCGGTGCTGAGCTTCAACCGCGCGCTGGCCGGTGGCGGCGTGGCGGTGCAGGGGGTCGGCGCCGCGGTGCAATTGACCCGCTCGACACTCGACCGCAATTCCGCAACGACCGACGGCGGCGGCATCCTGGCGCAGGGCGGCGTCGCCACGGTGCGCGACACGACCTTGTCCGGTAACCAGGCGTCCGGCCGCGGCGGGGGCGTCGCGCTGGCGTTTGCGCCCTCGGCCTTCACCGCGATCAATTCGACGCTCAGCAGCAATCGTGCGGCCGGCGTGGGCGGAGGCATCGCCGCGCGCGGCACCGGTCCGGGCGCGATCACCCTTCGCAGCGCGACGGTGGCAGCCAATTTTGCGTCGCGCGGCGCGGGCATCATGGTCGAGAACGCAGTCGCGTCGGCGCTGCTCACCCCCGCGAATGTCGTGGCGATCAACACGATCGTCGCCGGGAACGCGGGTCCCGCCGTGTACGACGTCGACTCGCTTCAGCCGGACAGCTGGGACGTCTCGTTCAGCGTGATCGGGAACGTGGCAGCCAGCATCACGCTCACCGGGCCCGGCAACATCGTCGGCGCCGCGGTACCTCCGCCGTTCGGCAGTGGCGGGTGGCTGGGACCGCTGCAGGACAACGGCGGCCCGACGCTGACCCACGAGCTTCTCACGGCGGTCGCGGACCCCGCGATCAACGCCGGGGATTCGCCGTTTTCCGCCTTGGCGTTCGATCAGCGCGGCGCGCCCTTCACACGCGTGCGCCAGGGACGCATCGACATCGGCGCATTCGAAAGCGGTCCGCTTCCGGTCACCGTTCCAGTCCCCGCGCCGGCGGGGTGGACCTTGGCTATGTTGTCCGCCTTGCTCGGTCTGGCCGGGCTCCTCGGCTGGCGCCGGCGCCGGTGAGGTTTGCGCGGTTCAGATCGCCACGACGCCGTTGTGCCGGGTGACGATCGTCGGATCGACGTGGATCGCGAAGCCGAGCCGCCGCAGCGCATGGCAAGCCCAGTAGTCCTCGGACAGATATTCGCCGTCGACGACGCCGACGCGGAACACGTCGTAGTGGATCGCCTGTCCCGTGCCGCCGGAGTCCTGCGCGACGGCGCTCTGCTCGTAGGCGCGGCGATCGCCGCGCGCGTCGGCGATCAGCGCATCGACGGCGCGGCGCGACAACAGCAGCGCTGCCGTTCCGATGCGCTCGGTCAGAAGCAGCGGCCCGTCCTCGCCGATCGTGCGTCCGATGTTGAATATGCGGGTACCTTCCGCGCTCAGCGCCTTCAACGCGACCGGGGCGCCGATGACATCCTTGCCGCACGCGATCATGCGCGACAGTCCGTCGTGCGGCAGGTACACGTCGCCGTCGAGAAACAGGAGGTGGGTGAATTCGGGCCGGCCGTGGAACGTCGAGATGATCGTGTTGCGGGCGCGGGTGATCAGGCTTTCGTTGCCTATCGTCATCAGCGTGAAGACGATGCCCTGGCGCTGGAACACCAGCAGCGAGCTGACATAATCGACGTGGACCTGGCCGCCATACGCCGGCGTGCCGATCAGGAGATTCGCGGGCTGGCCCATGCGTGACGGCGTGCGATGACGATCGGCGTCAAGTATATCGCGTACGCCAACACCAGCGGCTATGGCCTGTCGGCGCTCGCGTATGTGCGCGCGCTGCACAACATCGGCGTGCCGGTGTGGTGGCAGCCGTCGTTTCTCGGCGGCCCGGTCGACAGCATCTGGCGGCCCGACCAGGGCATGGCCGCGCTGCCGCTGGCTCACGCGGCCGCGGGCGATGCGTCGCTTTCCGATCTGCCCGCGCTGGTGCAGGGACTCTGCCGCTCGATCGCCTACGACACCATGATCATGCACACGGTGCCCGAGCACTGGCCGCGCATCGCCGAGCGCG
>DATASF010000155.1:0-5463 GCA_036269335.1 Casimicrobiaceae bacterium | reverse complement strand
TGGCCGAGCCCGGCATCCCACATCATTTCCTCGGTGTAATGCGCCCAACCCTCGCTGAACGCATAGCTGACGAATATCTGCCCGACGTGGGTCTTCGATCGGTTCGAGTGCAGGAACTGCAGGAAGTGGCCGGGCCAGACTTCGTGCACCGAGATGAACAGCAGGCTCGCCTTGCCCGGGACGTAGGCATCCTGCTCCGCTCGTGTCCAGCTGGGATCGGGCGGCGCGATGTAATAGATCGCAGGAAGATTCTTCTCATACGGTCCGGGGATGCGCACGTAGGCGAGGTTGTACCGCGCGTACGCCGGCGCCTCGGCCACGCTCGCCTGGTCGTCAGACGGGATCGTAACGACGCGGTTTTCGGCAACAAAAGCTCGAAGGCCGGCGAGTTGCGCCTGCGCTCCGGCGACGGCAGCGTCGTGCGGCTTATCGGCCTGCATTCTGGCGACGCAGGATTCGTCGCTCTGCCCGGGTGCGTAAGTCGCACACGCGGCGTGAAGCGCGGTGAGGTTCCGCGCCAGGTCGCGCTCGGCCGCGTCCTTCAACTGCGCCAGCGGAACGTCGACGAGCTCGGTCCTGCGCAGCATCTCAGCGAATTTTTCCGGACCCAGTGCAAAGCGGTCCGTGGCTGTCGGTTCCAGTGTGGCGAGCCAAGCATCGAGGCCGCGCATCGCGGCGATCGCGCCGGCGTTGGCGCGGCGCAAGTCGGCCTGCAGCGTTGCATCGGTCACGGCCGAAAAGATGACCGGGACGTCCTCTTCGTAGAAAGTCGCCAGTCCTCCGTAGGTGATGCGTCCGATTTGCACGTAGCTGCGCGGCATCGGCGTGCGGAGATTCTGGCGGATCTGCGCGGCTGCCGCCGGCACCGCTTCGGCGTACTTGATGTAGGCGCGCAGCCGGTCGGCGAGCGGCGCGTACTCGCGCGCGACATAGACGTTGGGATCGAGCCCGCCACCGTAGTAGCTTGGGTCGTTGAAAGGCGACTCTGCCGATTCGAGCCAGAACAGCTCGCCGTCGAGCCTCGCGGCGACGTAGTCGCGCTGGAAGCGCCGCCCTTCGTCGAGAGCAGCGTCGTCGAACTGCAGCGCGCGCTCGCGCTGGGCGTGCAGGCGGCGGATTTCGTTGTCGATGCCGGTGCGGCTCCAATCGGGAAGCCGGCCGTCGAATTCGTGTCTGCCGGCCCACACGGCAGTCGGCGGATTGGCGTTGAATTCCGATTCCAGCAGCGCTGTCACGTAGTCGTCCCACGCGGCGGCCGCGGAAGGAGCGACGGCGGGCGCGGTCAGCCGGGTCGCTTGCTGGCAGGCGGAAACGACTAGCAGCAACACGGCGCCAAGCAGCGCCACGGCTGTCGAGCGAATGCTTGTTTTCATCGATCTGTTGGTAGGCCGTACTGGACTCGAACCAGTGACCAACGGATTAAAAGTCCGCTGCTCTACCAACTGAGCTAACGACCCAAAGGGCGCGGATTATAGCGAATCTCGCGCTCTCTCGCAAAGGCGAGCGCGGTTTGCGCCGACGGAATGAGACGATGCGGCGCTAGTTCAGATCGCGCGTCAGGAAACCGGGCAGCGACATGAAGTCGATGCCTTCGTCGCGCAACGATTCGGCTTCTTCGGGCGAAGCCTGGCCGCGAATGCCCCGCTTCGGCGCTTCGTCGTAGTGGATCTTGCGCGCTTCTTCGGGGAATGCGCGCCCGACGTTCTCGGCGTTGGCTACCAGGCGCCGCATCAGCTTCAGCGCTTCGGCTTCGCCGGAAGTGACGGTTTCGGTTTCAGTTCCCGTTTCGCCTTCGCCTGCCGGCATCGTGGCGCGTCCGGTCTGCACGTTGGCCGAGGGCCGGCGTTCGATCGCGGCATCGTCGCAGACCGGGCAGCGAATCATCGTCTGGTCGTGCTGGCGCGCGTAGTCCTCGGTCGAGGCGAACCAGCCCTCGAACCGATGCTGCTGCGCGCAAACCAGGTCGTACACGATCATTGCAAACCCTTCATGCGGCGAGTCTCTCGACCCGCCAATACTGGTACTTCGACGCCGCCACGCAACCGCCGATGATCGCCCCGAGGGCCAAGAACGATCCCAGCGCCAGGGTCGAAATGCCGGTCAGCCCCTGGCCTATCGTGCATCCCAGGGCGGTGACGCCACCAAATCCCATTAACACGCCGCCGGCGATATGGTTGACAAGGTCCTCGGTCGAGGCGAAGCCCTGCCAGCGGAACGCCCCGGTCGCAAGCGCCACCGTCGCCGATCCAGCCGCCACGCCGAGCACGCCGGCAATGCCGAAAGTGACGAGCTTGGACTGATCGCTCCACAACAGCAATAGTTCCAGCAAATAGGCTGCCGGCGCGACAAAGCTGAAAGACTCGGCGCGTCCGGAGTTGGTGGCGACAAAGGCCTCTTCCAATGTTCTCGGATCCTCGGCGACATAGCCGATATGACCCGATACATACCACCCCCCGACGATCACCGCACCGATGACGATGCCGCCGATCGCGAGTTCGCGGTTGCTGCGGAAATCGCGGCTGGCGAACACGAATACCGCGATCGCCGCGGCGATCGCCAGCGCGAGGCCGAGCCGGACCGCCGCTCCGCCGCCGCCCAGACGGATCGCAAAGCTGCCCAGGTCGGAGCGTGCGATGCCCAGCGGGGCGATGTCCCAGCGCACCAGGTCCAGCGTGTTGACTCGCCAGACCGCGAACAACCCCTTAAGCGTCATGTAGGCCGATATCGCCAGCACGATCAATACCACCAGGGACTTGAGGCTTCCACCGCCGAGCCGGATCAGCGTCTTGCTGCCGCAACCCGAAGCAAGGGTCATGCCGAAGCCGAACAGGAATCCGCCGACCAGGCAGGACAGCCAGGCGATCCGCGGCGTCGTGTAGATGGTCTTCGACAGGTCGACGAGGCCCGCCGCTTCGAGCGATGCCGCGCCCGCGATGGCGACGGCGATCGCCAGCAGCCACATGCGCATCCGACGCCAGTCGCCGATGTTCACGATGTCGGTGATCGCGCCCATCGTGCAGAAGTTGACCCGGTTCGCGACCGCGCCGAAGACAAAGGCCAGCGCAAAGGCGAGCCAGGCGACGAGTGCAGGAAGATGGCTCGAATCCGGCATGGCCGGCGATTATCGCACGCAGGTTCGCAGCGGCGATTCCGCTTAACCCCGTTGCGCGGCCGCGCGCGTTTACAGCCTGGACCGCGACTTTCGAGCGGCAAACAGGAGAGATGCGATGAAGCGAATCGGAAACGTATTGGCGACGATGGTCGCCTCGGCCCTGGGTGCCGCGCTGCTCGGCGCGTGCGCCACCGTCGAAGCGCATTGGCCGGCCGAGCCGGCGGCCGTCGAGATCTACGACCGCACCGAAGGCCGCGTGCTCCCGAGCTACATGCATCAGGGCCGGCGCTACGTCGTCGGCAAGCCGGGCAACGAATACTCGATCCGCGTGCGCAACCAGAGCGGCGGAAGAGTGCTCACCGTGATGAGCGTGGACGGCATCAACGCGATCTCGGGCGACACCGCATCGACTTCGCAGACCGGCTACGTGCTATCGCCGTACGAAAGCGCGGACATCGCCGGCTGGCGCAAGAGCATGTCGAACACCGCGGCGTTCTACTTCACGACGCTGCCCGATTCGTACGCCGCGCGCACCGGCCGCCCCGACAACGTCGGCGTGATCGGCGTCGCCGTGTTCCGCGAGCGGCCGCGTCGGGTGGTCGAGCAGCAACTGGACCGTCGCGAAGCCGCGCGCGACGCCGCCGAGCCGATGGCCAAAGCCGCCAAGCCCGCCGCTGCTGGCGCGCTGAATTCGGAGGCGCAGGCTGCCCCGCAGCCGAGTCTCGGCACCGGGCACGGCCGCAGCGAATCGTCGTACGCGAGCTACACCCAGTTCGAGCGCGCCAGCACCGTGCCCGAGCAGATGATCACGATCTACTACGACTCGTATCAGAACCTGCTGGCGCAGGGGGTGCCGGTCGGCGCTCCGCGCGTCGCGCGCTGGCAGCCCGATCCGTTTCCCGATCGCGGCCGATTCACGCCGGACCCGCGCTGAATTCGTAAGCCTCGCGGCCGTCGTCCCGGCCTGGTACGGCGGTCGGGCGGCGACCGCGTCCGGCGATGCAGACAGCCGCGGAACGGGTCTCGCGCGGCTTCTTGCGATGGCGGGCGGTTGTTGCGCGCGCAGGCGGCGGGCATACTGGCCCCGCCATGCGCGAGCGCGACTCCAGCGACGAAGACCTGATGCTCGCCTATGCCGCCGGCGACGCCGCGGCGTTCGATGCGCTCTACGCGCGACACAAAGGCGGCGTCTATCGCTATCTGCTGCGCCAATGCCGCGATGCCGGCATCGCCGAGCAACTTTTCCAGGACGTATGGATGAATCTGATCCGCGCGCGCGCCGGTTACCAGCCCAGCGCCAAATTCACGACCTGGCTGTACACGCTCGCGCACAACCGCCTGATCGACCATCATCGCGCCACCGGCCGCGTCACGCTCGTCTCCACCGATGAGGAGAGTCATGCCGACATCGTCAACGCGCTGCCGGCAAGTCCGCGCTACGAACCCGAATCGCGCGCGTCCAACCGCGAACTCGGCGCGCGGCTGAAGGATGCGGTGGCCGCGCTTCCCTCTGCCCAGCGCGACGCCTTTCTGCTGCAGCAGGAGGGTGGGTTGACGCTGGAAGAAATCGCGGCCCTGACCGGTGTCGGCGCCGAGACCGTCAAAAGCCGCTTGCGCTACGCGACGAACAAATTGCGCGCCGAGCTCGCCGACCTCTCCCCTCAGCTGCGCGAGGATACCGGATGAATCCCGCCGACGACCATCGCGATCCAGACGTCGATGCCGCATGGCGTGCGGCCAGCCGCGACCAGCCGCCGCCCGCGCTCGACTCCGCAATTACCGCCGCTGCGCGCCGCGCGGTCGGCGCCGGGCCGAAGAGCCCGCACGCGCCGCGCGCCTGGTGGCCGGTCGCCGCGGCGGCGGTTGTCGCCGTCGTCGCCATCGGCATTGTCGAAATGACGCCGCCCGAACAAATCGCGCCCAGAGAGCTCGCGCCCGCGGCGCAAGCGCCGGCGCCGACGGCGGAACCTGCGGCCCGGCAAGACACGCTGCGCGACGAGCATGCACCCGCGACTGCTATCGAACCGCAGCCTGTCCCGCCGCGCCGCGTCGAAGCGCCGCGCAAGGTCGAGCGCGCCGCGCCACCGATTCGCGGCGACGTGCCGGCCGCCGCACCTGAGGGGACTCCGGAAGCCGCATCCGATGCGACTCGCGAGCGCGCATCCGGAGGAGCGCGCGAAGGCGCCAAGCCAGGCGTTCCGTTCCCCGCCTCGCCGTCCGATGCGAGCCCGGCCATGAGCGCGGCGGCGCCGCCGGTCGATCGTTTCACCGCCGTGCCGCCCGCGGCGAAGGCGCGGCAAGACGCGTTGCCTCCCGCCAGCGCGGGCGCGCCGCCGTCGCCCGCACCGTTC
>DATASF010000154.1:0-22158 GCA_036269335.1 Casimicrobiaceae bacterium | reverse complement strand
GTCGTCTTTGTGCGCGCGCCGAGCTTCCGGCGGTTCGCGTCGGTGCCGGTTGGACGCCACTTTGTCGGAAACCCGCCGATGCGCTCGTTCGGGCACTTCAGCCGAGGCTAAAAGCCGCCTGCCGGCGGATCTGACCGGACGCGTCGAGTCGCGCCGACTTCTTCCCGCTATTTGTTCATCATCAGCCCGGGCAGCCACAGCGTCAGCGGCGGCCAGACGGTGATCGCCAGCAACACAATCAGCAGCGGCACCAGCCACGGCAGGATTGCGCGCGAGATCTGCTCGAACGTGACCTCGGCGATGCGCGACATGACGAAGAGCACGACGCCGATCGGCGGATGGATCGTGCCGAGGATCAGGTTGAAGATCATGATCAGCCCGAACTGAACCGGATCGATCCCGAAGCTGATCGCGGCGGGCACCAGGATCGGGATCAGGATCAGCATCGCCGCCAGCGCCTCCATGAAGCAGCCGACCGCGAGCAGGACCAGGTTCGAGACGAGCAGGAATACCAGTGGCTCGTGAATCGCCGCGACGATCGCCGGCGCCAGCGTCTGCGGAATGCGGGAGATCGACATGCACCAGCCGAGCGCCCCCGCGACCATGACCAGCACGGCGACGATGCCGGTAGTCTCGGCGGTGTTGAGCAGAATCGCCGGCAGGTCGCGGATCGACAGCGTGCGATAGACGACGAAGCCGAGGAACAGCGCCCACAGGCAGGCGACCGCCGCGGCTTCGGTCGGCGTGACCAGGCCGCTGAACATGCCGCCGAGCAGGATCACCGGCGTCAGTAGCGCCCAGATGCTTTCCTTCAACGCGACCCACACGTCGCACAGCCCGCCGAAGGAATGGCGCGGCAGACCCTGTCGCGGCGCGATGATCGCAACCAGCGTCATCAGCGACAGGCCCATCAGCACACCCGGAACGACGCCGGCGAGAAACAGCCGTCCGATCGAGACGTCGGCGCTGACGCCGTAGATCACCATCGGCAGGCTCGGAGGGATGATCGGGCCGATGGTCGCGGCGGCGGCGCTGATCGCGGCTGCGGTTTCGGGACGATAGCCGGCTTTTTTCATCGCGCGCACTTCGACGGCACCCGTTCCCGCCGCGTCGGCGACGGCCGATCCGACCATGCCCGCGAAGATCATGCTCGAGAGAATGCTGGCGTGCGCGTACCCGCCGCGCAACGCGCCGACCAGCGAGGTCGCGAAGCGGACGATGCGATCGGTGAGCTTGGCCGCGCCGAGCAGGTTGCCCATCAGGATGAACAGCGGCGCCGCCACCAGCGGAAACGAGTTCATCGCCTGCGCCATTTTCTGCGGCACGATCGATGGCGACAGGCCGCTGAAGACGACGAAAGCGAACGCCGCCAGGCCCATCGACGCGAACAGCGGCATGCCGATCAGTATGGCCACCAGCCAGACGCCGACGATTTCCGTCATCAGCTGGATCATTCGACGACGGCCCCCTCGTCCGCGTCGGGCGGCGATCGCGGCGGCCGTCGCAGCACCTGGATCACTTCGCTTGCGCCCTGCAACGCGGTGATCGCGCCGCCGAGCACCATCGGCGCGTACATCCAGGCCATCGAGATCGGCAGCGACGTCGCGTCGAGATCGAAGTTCTTGCCGATCAGTCCGATGCTGTACGCCGCGACGAGTGCGCCGAACAAGGTCATCGCCGACTGGATCGCGACCTCGGTCGCCCGGTGTGCCCGCGCCGGGAGCCGGTCCTGCACGAAGCGGATGCGCACATGGATGCGCTTGCGGCTGGCGACGATCCAGCCGAACACGGCGAGCCAGACCATCAGGAAGCGCGACAGCTCGTCGGTCCAGATCAGCGGCTCGCCGATCGAGCGGGTCGCCGCGCCGAGCGACACGCAAGCGAGCAGCGCCGTCACGAGCACGCAGCAGACGAGCTCAGACGTCCTGTCGAAAGCGCCCGCGAGCGCGCGATGCATCGGCATTCCAGTGCGCGGCGGCAACAGTCAGTCGGGTCCGCCGGCGGAAGGTGCGGTCAGGACGCGATCTGGAGGCGATCAGTTCAAATCGCGGCGATGCGCTCCCAGAGTCCCTTGCCCCATTTGGATTCGAACTTGGCGGGCACGCTCGCCAGCACAGGCTTGCGGAAGCTCTCGACATCGGGCTGGATCACCGTCATCCCGGCGGTCTTGAAGGTGTCGGCGAGCTTGCTCTCCTGCGCCAGGATCTCGTTGTCCTGCGCCTGGCCATGCGTCTCGACGGCCGACTTGAGCGACTGGCGCTCCTTCGCGTTCAGCGCCTGCCATGCGGTCTCGTTCACGACGATCAGACGGGGCGTGATGATGTGGCCGGTAAGCACCAGATATTTCTGCACCTCGAAGAACTTGTTGCTCTGGATCGTCGGCAGCGGATTCTCCTGCCCGTCGACCGCGCCCTGGCTCAACGCCAGATAGAGCTCGCCGATGTTGAGCGGTGTCGGCCGCGCGCCCCAGGCTTCGGCCATCGCCCGGAACGTGTCGACCTCGGGGATCCGCAGCTTGAATCCCTTCATGTCGTCGACGGTGTTGATCGCCTTCGAGCCGGAAGTGACGTGGCGCTTGCCGTAATAGGTCGAGCCGATGACGCGCATCGAGCGCTTGGCGACGAGCTGGGCATTCATCTCGTCGAGCACCGGCGAGTTCAGGACGCGACGCACGTGTTGCGGATCGCGCCAGATGTACGGCGCCTCGAGGATCGAGAACTGCGGCACGAACTGGCCGAACTGCGCCGCGCCCTCGTCGACGATCTGGATCGCGCCCGACGATGCCGATTCGATGACGTCGCGCGACGAGCCCAGCTGTCCGGCGGGAAAGGTCTGGATCTCCACCGAGCCGGCAGTGTCTTCCCGCACCTGCTTGGCGACGCGTTCCATCATCGCGACGCCGGGGTGGTTGGTGGCAAGGACCGTCGCCCAGCGCAGCGTCGTGGCCGCGCCCGCGCGTCGCGGCAACGCACCGGCGGCCATGCCCGCGAGCCCGGCGCCGATCCACCGGCGCCGCGTCCAACGCGTCGAATTGTCCATCGCGCCTCCTCCTTTGGTATCGATCCGGCTTTCGTTTCGAAAGATACCAGAAAGCGGCTCGGACCCGGATGGGCCCAAGCCGTGGCCGTGGGCGCGATCGTGCCTTTGCCGCGAGCTACTTGCCCCTGGGCTTGGCCTTCCACAGTCCCAGCGCCGCGCCGGTCGGGTCGACGATGATCGACAGCCAGCCCATCCCCATCACCTCGGTGACGTCCTTCATCACCGTGCCCCCCAGCGATTGCGCTTTTTTGGTCGATGCTTCGATGTCGTCGACCAGCACGTAGGCGAGCCAGAACGACTGCCCGCCGGGCATCGGATTTTTCATCATCCCGCCGCCGGTGCCGTCGCCGACGCTGATCAGCGTGTAATTCCCGCCCGCCGCGGGATTGGGGACGTCTTCGAGCTTCCAGTCGAACAGCTTGGTGTAAAAGGTCTTCGCCTTGGCGACATCGTTGGTTTCGAGCTCGACGTGCACGAACGGATTGCCCATGGTTCCTCTCCAAAAGTGATCGAACGCTTAATGTGAAACGTGTGACACAAGACGGCCGAGCCGGTCGAGGCAGGCGATCCAGCCTTGCTGGTGCTTGTCGCGCGCCTGCACGTCGGCGAACCGTTGGTGCGCCAGCACCACTTCGGTGCCGTCCCCCGAAGGTTTGAACTCGATCGTCACCAGAGATTCCCGCTCGGGCGTGCTTTCCCAGGCCCAGGTGTAGACGAGCTTTTTGTTGGGCACGACTTCCCGGTAGACGCCACCGACGCGATGCGTTTCACCGTCGGGCGAATGCATGACGATGCGATAGCGGCCGCCGACGCGCACGTCCGACGTGACTTCCGATTCGCGGGGCGCGTCGTTCGGCCCCATCCACTGCTTCATTTGCTCCGGGTCCGTCCACGCCGCCCAGACCGCGGAGACGGGGGCCTGGTAGATTCTTCGAATGTGGAGACTGGTTTTGTCTTCGGTTGCGGTTTCCATGCGGGATTCTCCTTTTGCTCCAGAAACGCGCCCAGCCGATCCAGCCGCGTGTTCCAGAATTCCTCGTTGCGCTCGAGCCATTCGAGCGCGCCTTTCATCGCACCGGCCTTGAGCTGACAGTGCACGACGCGGCCGACCTTCTTCCGCTCGATCAGGCCTGCATCCTCGAGAATGACCAGGTGCTTGATGACCCCCGGCAGCGACATGCCGATCGGCGCGGCCAGCTCTCCGACCGAGTGTTCACCGTGCCGCAGCCTGAGCAGGACCGCGCGCCGCGTCGGATCGGCGAGCGCGCTGAAGACGGCATCGAGGCGCCGCTGCGAATAGTGAACCATAAGGTTAAGTGTGCGCGGGAATCGAGCCCGAGTCAAGCGGCGTTCAAGGTGGCGGGGATCCGGCTATCGCCTGCGACGACCAGGCGTGCAAATTGTTGACTTCAGCGCAGGGGCGGACCGCGGTGGCGTCGGCAGCGCGGATCCGACCTGACGCCGCACAGTCAAAAATTTACACCGTCCGCCGGTCCCGGGCGGCTTCCTTGCGCCGCCGCCGAGAGTTTGCCCTGTTTTCACAGGACATTTTGTTTCTGGCACGCGATATGCGGCAGCTTGCCCATGATGCCCAAGAACCAATCTCCAGCTCACGACGCGATTGTCGAGCCCGCGCCGCGTTACGCGAGCGACGCCGACATCGAGCTCGCGCAACAGCTGCGACATCAGCTCGAGGAGCGCTACCTCGGTCCGTCCGAGGCGTGGTCACCTCGGCGCGACCGCAAGGACGACAACCACTGATTTTTCCAGCGCGTTGCGCGATCGCTGTGCGCCACCTCGCGCCGGCGAGGCGCCTGTTCAAATGCTCATCTCGAGCAGCGCATAGCTCAGCGACTTGCCGTGTGCGTCGAGCGCGAGCGAAGTCGTGACGCCGCCGTTCAGCGATCGGTCGCATACGAATTGCAGCGCCCACAAGCCCGGTAGCTCGTAGCGCCGAACCTCCCCCAGCACGATGCCTTGCAGATGTTTCCTGACCGCGCCGACGGTCACGCGCTCGGCCAGCAGCGGATAGTCTTCCGCCCGGTACGCGATCAGCGACAGTATCGAAGTGTCGCCCTTGTCGCCGGCGCGACAGTGCGCGAGCTCATGCAGCTTGGGCATCGCGCGTCCACTCTCTCATTGTCACCTGAGTCGAAACCCGCTCGCGCTCGATCAAGGTCGAGACGATGCCGATCTGCTCCTGAACGTACTTGCGGGTGCCGCCGCCGCCAGCGGGTCCGTTGGTGTACAGCGCTTCGACTTCCTCGCCGACCAGCGCTGCGCGCTCCGGCGTCGGCGCGCGCGCGGCGACGCGCAGGCGGATTTCGTACGGTTGCTCGGCGGGATCGAACGACTTGCCGTGCAGTGAAGTGCTGCCGATCAGATCGATCCGCATGTCGGAGAACTCCCCGCCCAGGCGCTGGCGGATGATTTCGCCGGCGAGCCGGGCGCGGCCGAGCGCGTTGGCGCCGCCGTAGCTGATCTCCCCCTCGCCGACGTAACCCGCGAGGTAGCCCACGCTGACCTTGAGCTTCGCAGGACGCGCCCTGCCGGTCGCGCCGCGGACCTCGATCGTGTCGGGCGCGGTCTCGCGCATCGTCACCGTGGAAAAGTCGGCGACCACGTCCGGCGTCACGTAGCCGAATGGATCGGTCACCTCGTAGAGCAACTGCTCCTTCGCCGTGCCCAGCGTGATGCAGCCGCCGGTCCCCTCGACCTTGCTCAAGGTCGCGTTGCCGTGGGCATCGACGTCGGCATACGGAAAACCCAGGTGCGCCATGTCGGGCACGTCCTTGCGTCCCGGCTCGGCAAAATAGCCGCCGCAGAGCTGTCCCGCGCATTCGAGCAGATGTCCGATCGACGTGCCCCGCGCCAGCCGATCGACGTCGTCGAGCTGCCAGCCGTACTCGTGCGCCACCGGTGCTAAGAACAGCGACGGGTCGGCGACGCGCCCGGTGATGACGATGTCGGCGCCCGATTGCAGCGCGGGCAGCAGCGCGGCCGTCCCGAGGTAGGCGTTGGCCGAGACGAGCTCCCCGTATTTCGCGATCGGCGTCTGCGTCTCGAGCGTGAGCTCGGACGGCTCGATCCTGGCCAGCACGTCGTCACCGGTGACGACCGCCACCCGGATCGGCGTCTTCAGCGTTCGCGCGATCGCGATGATCGCGTCGGCCGCAGCGATCGGGTTGGCCGCGCCCATGTTGGTGACTAGACGCACGCCGTGCCGTCGCAACAGGGGCAATAGCAGTTCGATGCGCCGCTCGAGCAAGGGGTCGTAGCCGCGTGCCGGATCCCTGCGCCTGCGCAGCTGCGCCAGCGCGACCGTGCGCTCGCCCAGGCATTCGAGGACCAGGTATTGGACGCGCCCGCGCTCCGCGAGGACAACTGCGGGCTCCAGGCGGTCGCCCGAGAATCCGGCGCCAGCGCCGATGCGGAGCGTCTCACGCATCGTTCGCCGCTTTCAGTCGCCCGGCAGGTTCTGGACCTCGGGGAAGAACAAATCCTTCCACGAGGCCGGCCTGGTCTTGATCGAGCCGATCTTGTACATGAACTCCGCCGTCTTGCCGACCTTCTGCGGCGTCAGCGTGTACGCGTAATCCGGGGCGTTGATCATCGCGTAGATCTCATCGACGGTGTTCTTGGTGTCCTTCGCCTGCTCGAGATAGATCCTGGCGGCGCCGCGCTTGTCCTTGTTGATCGCCTCGATCGCCTCGTTCAACGCGTCGAAGAATGCCTTGTAGCTTCTCGGATTGGCTTCGCGATACTTGGTCGATGCGGCGATCACCAGCGCGGTCGCCGGTCCGCCTAGAATCTCGTAGTTGGTCGTCAGCGTCCGGATGCCGGGCACTTTCATTTCCTGCTCGTGAAACGGCGAGGTGGCGAAGTGAGCGTCGACGCCAGCCGTGTTGTTGATCAGCGCGAGCATCGCATCGGGATGCGACAAGCCAACCGTCCACGGATCGAAGTGGGCGTAATTCTGCTCGCCGTACTCTTTCGCCGCCGCCATCTGCAGCATGATGGCCTGGGTCGAGATCTTGACCGACGGAATCGCGATCTTGTCCTTGTCGCTGAAATCGCGGATCGACTTCACGTTCGGGTTGCGCACGTTCAGTGACAGCGGGTAGGTCGTCATCGCCGACATGCCCTTGATCTGAACGTTGTCCTTGGTCTTGTCCCACAAGGTGATCAGCGACGGGGCGCCGACCGAGATGAATTGCAGAGCGCCGCTGATGATGCCGTCGTTCATGACGCTCGGACCCGCGACCTTGATCCAGCCGACCTTGACCTCGCCTAAGCCTTCGGCCCTGGCGTGTTTTTCGACCAGCTTGTCGCGCTACATCAGCATCAGCGGCAGAAAGGCGACGCCGTACTGCTGCGCGACGTTGATCTCCGTCATTTCCGCGCGCGCCGTCAGGGCGACGGCGGCAAGCAACAGACCCGGCAGGCAACGCTTGGCGATGAACATCAGTCCTCCTGAACCGTCTTCGCGGTACGACCCACGGCGCGCGTGGAAAAGTATATCCAGTATTCGGCGGCGGGCGCCGCTACCGCATGCCGATCTTGGCATGAGCGATCACGTTCGCCGCGTCGCGCGGCGGCGAGCGCCAGTAGGGCTGGGGCGCGCGAATCTGGGCACCCAGCGCGGCGGCAGCGTGCCAGGGCCAGCGCGGGTCCCAAAGCATGGCGCGCGCCATCGCCACCAGGTCGGCATCGCCCGAGGCGATGATCGCCTCGGCCTGCTTTGATTCGGTGATCAGGCCCACCGCCATGGTCGCAATGCCGGACGCGCGGCGTATCGCGCGGGCGAGCGGGACTTGGTAGCCGGGCCCGAGCGGAATCTTCTGCGCGGGCGAGATGCCGCCGCTCGAGGTGTCGATCCAGTCGCAGCCTGCGGCTTCGAGGCGGCGGACCAGCGCGACCGAGTCCTCGATCGTCCAGCCGCCGTCGACCCAGTCGGTCGCGGAGATCCGCACACCCATCGGCTTGTCCTGCGGCCACGCCTCGCGGACCGCCGCGAAGACTTCGAGCGGAAAGCGTACGCGGTTGTCGAACGAGCCGCCGTAGGCGTCAGCGCGCCGGTTCGAGATCGGCGAAAGGAATTCATGCAGCAGATAGCCGTGCGCGCAGTGCAGCTCGAGCGCGTCGATGCCAAGCCGCGCCGCGCGTTTCGCGGCAGCGACAAATTCGCTCTTGATCTGTATCAGGCCCGCGGCGTCGAGCGCGGCAGGGGGCGTCTCGTGCTCCAGCTGCGGTGTGGGCGACGGTGCGACCGGCGTCCATCCGCCTTGCGCGACCGGAATCAGTTGCCCACCGTCCCACGGCACTTGCGACGACCCCTTGCGCCCCGCGTGCGCGAGCTGGATCGCCACCGGCATCGGGGGCGCATTCGCACGCGCAATCGCAAGACGTTCGCGGATCGCCTTTTCGGAGGCCTCGTCGTACAAGCCCAGGCAGCCGTAGGTGATGCGTCCGGTCGCCGATACCGCGGTGGCTTCGATCGTGAACATCCCCGCGCTCGACTGCAGCAGCTGGCCCCAATGCACGAGATGCCAGTCGGTCGCGCGGCCGTCGACGGCCGAGTACTGGCACATCGGCGAGACGACGATGCGGTTGGCCAGAGCGAGCTTGCGCAGCTTGTATGGAGTGAACAGGGCGGAGGACATTGCTAAGATGGGGGTCGGTGCGCAGAACCGCGAGCGTAGCCGATTTTGGGCTCAGCGCGATCCGGACGCGAAGCTGACGACGCGCTGCCAGGGGGAGGGAACAAATCGCTCCTCTTTGGCTCGTATTGAGTCTGTGGATTCTCCGGTGCGACTATTCGAGAGCCGGCGCTCGTATCCCAAGCCGATGACCCTCACCCTTATACCCACCCCCGACCCGCCGCCACCGCCCGACGAGTGGCCGATGAGTCATTGGCTGCACAAGCCTGCCACCCGGCAGGATGTCGTGACCATTCGGAAGGTGTGGGTAACGCTGGCCGTGTCGGTGCTCGTCCACATGGCGGCGCTCATCTTGTTCCTCACCCATCCGCCGATCCCCGGGGTGGGTCAGCTGGTGAACGAGGAGGAGAGCCCCCCGGTCCAGGTCGAGCTGGCCGAGGCGAAGCCGCCGCAGCCGTCGCCGTCGGCCAGTGCCGAACCCGCCGCGGAGCCGCTGCCGAAGGTGCCGCGCCCGGCAGCGCGCGTACGGCCGCCGCCGATGGTCGCCATGCCGCGCCTCCAGGCGCCCGCGATTCAAACGCCGGCCCCCGCTCCGCCGCCGCAAGTCGCCGCGGCTCCGGCGCCGCCGCAGGCGAGGCCTCCGTCGCAAGGCGATTTCCTTTCGTTCGTGCAGGCCAATCGTCGCGCGCGCGGCGCACCCGAGTCACCGGGGCGAGACAACTCCGAGGCCGACTTCAATACCCAGATCGCCGCCAACCTTCCCTCCGCCGCGCACGGCGTCGCCGCGCAGAGGTCGATCCGCGGCGGAGGCATCTTCGAGATCAAGCGGATGTCGTACGACGATGCGGCGTTCGAGTTTTTCGGATGGAATACCGAGATGGGCCGGCAGACACCGCAGATGATCGAGGTGCGCAAAGGCAATAATCCCGACATGCGCATCGCCGTGGTGCGCAGGATGATCGTCATCATCCGCGAGCACGAGCATGAGGACTTCACCTGGGAGTCGGGGCGCCACGGCCGCGTCGTGACGCTGTCGGCGCGACCGGCCGACACCGCGGCGCTGGAAGCGTTTCTATTGCACGACCTGTTCGACGATACGCGGGACGCGCCGTAGCGTGCACCGACGGACCGCCGCGCTCGTCAGTCTTTCTTGAACCAGGTGGCCTGCAGAAAGACAATCAACAGCCCGAGAGCTTTCAGGACGTAGGCGGCGACCCGGGCCGAGGCCGCCACCGCATCGCCGGTCGGAAACAGCAGCTTGTATTTACCGATGTCGAACGCGGCGTCGATGCCGATTCCGATCAGACCCAGCGCGAGACCGACCAGCGTCAGCTGGCCCCATCCGGTTCCGACCAGCTGCATCCACTGGTACGCGTTCTTGTCCGCGGCCTCGACCGTGACGGGACGTGCTTCGTTCGCCGCCAGACCGAGTTGGCCGGGACTCACCCAGACCACATTCCCGCTGGCCGCTTCCCGCGGCGTAACCTTGATAGTTCGCATCGCGAACGGCGTGGCCCTGGCAGGCGAGCACGTTGCAGAGCTTGCAGACCGAGGGCGTCCCCGGCGTCGGTATTCGGGATCGTCTTGTTCCCGATGGCGCAAAGATAACAGCTTGCGGTCATCCGGGCTCCTCAGGGAATCTCGTACACCGCCACCTCGTCCGCAATGCCGCGCAAGGGCAGGCGGCGCGACGTAGGCTTGATGCCGTCGGTCTGCAGCAATTCGGTCGATTGCGGATGGTCGACCACCGATCCTGTCGCAAGGATCGAGTGCGACACCGCGAGCGCCTGCACGCGTGAAGCGATATTGACCGTCTGGCCGAAATAGTCCTGCCGATCGTTGAGCGTGACCGCGAGGCACGGCCCCTCGTGGATCCCGATCTTGAGCAGCATGTCCTCGTTGTTGCGCCGCTGGTTGAGATCGCTCATCGCCGCGCGAATGCGCAGCGCCGCAGCGATCGCGCGATCGGGCGTGGCGAAGGTCGCCATGACCGCATCGCCGATGGTCTTGACGACCGCGCCCGATTCGGCGGCGATGATCTCGTGCAGGATCTTGAAGTGCTCCTTGACGATGTCGAACGCCACCAGATCGCCGACCCGCTCGTACAGATCGGTCGAGCCCTTGAGATCGGTGAACAGGAACGTGAGGCTGATGATCTTGAGCCGCTGGTCGACGTCGAGCGTGCTGGTGCGGTAGATCTCGCGGAACGTCTGGTTGGTCAGCAGGCGCTTGGCGGTGAGAAACGGGCGGCGCTGGCCAAGCATGTCGTGCATCGTTTGCCCGGCGATATAGACTCCCGGCACGACGCGGACGTCGCTGCGATTTTCGAGCGCCAGCCGCAGCGGTCCGGGTTGCATGACCAGCGTCTCGCTCGGCGCGTGCGTCTTGCTGTACACGATCGTCAGCGATTGGCGCTCGCGGGTCGGTTCACCCTTGACGTCGATGAATTGCGCGCAATGGGTGACCGGCTCGAATACGATGACGAATTCGGCCGGCAGGGTCAGCGACAGCATCGCCTTCTCGCCAGGCGGGAGCTCGACCATTTCGAGCGTGACCTCGTCGATCATCCGGGCGAACGCCTCGTCGGGGACGTCGATCCCCGAGCTCCAGAACACTTGCCGCATGTACTCGCTCGCCGGAAGCTCGTGCGGCGAATGCGCGGCGATCCGACGCACGCGCGGGCTCACGGTGAACGTGACCTCGACCATTTCATCCAGCGTGGGCTCGTAGCCGGCGGCGCACAGCGCACAGGCGTACTCCGCGCGATTGACGGTCTTCAGCGACTCGCCGGCGTCGAGCACGCCGCCGCAGCCGGGGCAGAGCACATTCCACGACAACTCGAACAGGCCGAGGCGCGCCGCATGCAGGAATGCAGCGATCACGCGCTCCTCGTCGAGTCCGGTCCTGGCCGCGAAATCGAGCGCGTTGATGCGACTCAGGCGACGGTCGGGCGCGTTGCGGACCAGCGCCTCGATCGCGGACACGACATCGGGGTCGGCCGTCTGCCGCAGGGCGCTGAACAGGGTCGCTGCTTCGCTCACGAAAAAAGCTTACGCCAAATTTCGGCCCGAATGTAGCGTACCGGCGGCCGGCGGGCGGGCTGCACCTGACGGGAACGCCGTGTTGTTGCGACAAGGCAGGCTCCCCGGTTGTTCGCCACAATCGCAGCTGCGACCAGGGACCATGCCGACGCTGTACCTGCGATAATGTCCCCGATGCTGCGCTGACGATCAGCGCCAGCTTGCTGGAGGACGCTTTGGCTGAAATATCCGCTTCCGGCAATCCTCCCGCGCAAGGCGACGACCGCGCGCGCCATCTACGGTTTGTCCGTCGCATCCACGGGATGCGCACCCTGGGCCTCGCACTGGGCTTCGTGTGCGTGGCGTCGGTTCTGCAGCTGCAGCAGGCGTCGATCGGATGGTGGATCGCGCTGGCGGTGAACGCCTTCGCCTGGCCGCACATAGCGTGGCTGCTGGCGGTGCGCAGCCCTCACCCGACACGGTTCGAAATCCGCAATCTGATGATCGACTCCGCGTTGGGCGGCGCCTGGATTGCGGTGATGCAGTTCAACCTGCTGCCGAGCGTGGTGCTGGCGACGATGCTTTCGGTCGACAAGGTCGGCGTCGGCGGGCTGCGTCTGCTCGCACGGACCTCCGTGCTGCTGCTCCTCGCCTGCGCCGCGACCTCGGCTGTGCTTGGATTCCCCGTGCAGATCGCGACGCCGATGAAGGTCATGCTGGCCTGTCTGCCGCTGCTGATCGTCTATCCGCTGGCGATCGGCAATGCGACGTATTCGCTTGCCACGCGACTGACGCAGCAGAACAAGCGGCTCGATGAATTGGGACGCACCGACGCGCTGACCGGGCTCGCCAATCGCCGGCAATGCCTGTCGCTGGTGGAATCGGAGCTGGCGCGACATCGCCGCAACGGGCGGCCGGCGGTTCTGGTGATGCTGGACATCGACCACTTCAAGAGCATCAACGACCGCTACGGCCATCCGATCGGGGACGAGGTGCTGTGCAAGGTCGCGAAGGTCCTGCTCGAGTCCAGCCGCAAGAGCGACTCGGTGTCGCGCTACGGAGGCGACGAATTCGTGATGATGCTGCCCGAGACGACCCTGCGCGGCGCCGAGGAGGCCTCGCGGCGCATCCGCACCAAGCTGGAAGGCGTCGCGTTCGAGCGCGTCCCGGATCTGCACTGCACCGTCAGCCTCGGCGCAGCCGAAGCAAGCGCGCAGATGGACGTCGACGCCTGGGTGCGACAGGCCGACGACGCGCTCTATCGGGCGAAGCTCGCCGGCCGCAACCGCTTCGAGGCCGCGGCGCCCGCAAGCGGCGATTGCTAGACGCCGGCCCTCACCAGCGAATTTCCATGCCGTCGTAAGCCGCGCTGATCAGCAACGGCTCGCCGGTGCGCGTGATCTCCTCGACGCGGCGAGTCTCGGCCAGCAGGCGATCGATCGCCTCGTCGTCGTGCATCGGCTCGTGGTGGAACAGGCACAACTGCCGTGCGCCCGCCATCTGGCACAGTTCGACGCCGGCGATATTGCTCGAGTGGCCCCAGTCAGCCTTGACCGACATCGTATCGGCCAGCGAATACATCGAATCGAAAATCACCAGGTCGGCGTCCCGGAAAAACTCGACGAAAGTCGCCGTCTCCGCGACGTCGCTCATCCTGTGCTCGGAATCGGTCGAGTAGACCACCGTCGTTCCCTGCGACGCAAAGCGATAGCCGTACGAGTCCCCGGCGTGCCGCTGCAGCATGATCCTGACCGTCATTCCGGCGAGCTCGTATTCGCGGCCGGGCTCGAGATGAACGAACTCGATGTCCGCGCGCAACGCCGCAAAGGTCACCGGAAACGACGGCGGTGCCTGCTGCCTGCGCAACGCTTCTTCGAGCACCGTGTGGCCGCCGTAGATGCGAATGCGGTTGCCGGCGAAGTAGGCCGGAGTGAAAAAGGGGAACCCCATGATGTGGTCCCAGTGCGCATGCGACATAAAGAAGTGATAGGTCTGCGGCGACTGCCGACCGTGCCGCTCGATCGCCTGATGGCCGAAGCGCCGCAAGCCGCTTCCCATGTCGCACAGGACGTAATCGGGGCCGCCGGTTTCGATCTCGACGCAGGATGAATGCCCGCCGTAGCCGCCGGCCACCGCCATACCCAGCGTGTCGACGTAGGCATCGAGCTCGTCGTCGGAAGCGAAGCGCCGGCCGGCGGCGCCGCGCAGCGCCGCGATCACCTTGCGGCGCACGCCCGACGCAGTCAACGCCACCGGCAGCGAGCCGCGCGTCCCCCAGAAACGAACACACTTCATCGTGCAGCGGCCTCCCTGGTCCGCCCGCGACGGCATTGACGCCCTGAGCGACAACGGCCAAACCGCCCGGCGCCGCTGCGGATTATAAGCGGGGCCCGGCGCGGAAGGCCGCCTTCGGGATCGACCTTTGCCATCGGATGCCGGGTCCGCGCAGAATAGCGGTCGAACCGCGCCCCGATCGGGAGCGACATTTCCTGCGGGATCGTCCGATATGACTACGCAAACCGAAAAGCATCCAACCGCGACGCTTTTCAATTACTCGTACACGTTCACGCCTGGCGGCAGGCCGGCGAAGGTTCCGCCGGCGCTGAAAAAGGTCGTCATCGTCGGCGGCGGCACGGCCGGATGGATGGCGGCGATGATCCTGGCCAATTCGCTGATCGCCAAGGGCGTCGAGATCTCGGTGCTCGAATCGCCGGCCGTCGGCATCATCGGCGTCGGCGAGGGCTCGACCCCGTGGCTGCGTGGATTCTTCGACAGCCTCGGCATAGAGGAATCCGAGTGGATGCCAGAGTGCAACGCGACCTACAAGTGCGGCATCACCTTCGACGGATGGTCGACCAAGCCCGGCTTCGAGAGCTATTTCCACCCGTTCGCCTCGATGCTGGACAACCTGACGATGACTCAGTTCGTGCACAACGCGCAGGCCAGGGTGAACGGCGCCGACGTGCATGCGCATCCGAACCGGTTCTTTATCGCCTCGTACCTCGCCGACCGGCGCATGGCGCCGAAGCCGAACCGCAATTTTCCGTTCGACGTCTGGTACGGCTATCACTTCGACGCCGTCATGCTGGGCCAGTATCTGCACAAGAAGGCGGAGCAGCGGGGCGTGCACTACAAACCCTGCCACGTCAGCGACGTTCGTTTGAACGAGCGCGGCGAGATCGCTGCTGTCGTCACGGCAGAAGGCGAGACGATCAGCGCGGACTTTTTTGTCGACTGCACCGGTTTCGCCGGACTGCTGATCCAGAAGGCGCTCGGCACCCCGTTCGTCAGCTTTGCCAGCAACCTGTTCAACGATGCCGCGGTCGCGATGCCCACGCCGATCGGCGACGACATTCCCTCCCAGACCGTCTCGTACGCGATGAAGCACGGCTGGCGCTGGGAGATCCCGCTGACCAGCCGCTACGGCAACGGCTATGTCTACAGCTCGTCGTTCTGCTCGGCCGACGAAGCCGAGCGCGAGCTGCGCGAGACCCTGGGCATGCTTGATTCCGACGTGCCCGCGCGCCATCTGAAGATGAAAATCGGCCGCGTCACCAAACACTGGAACAAGAACTGCCTCGCCGTCGGGCTGGCCCAGGGCTTCATCGAGCCGCTTGAGGCGACGGCGCTGCTGTTCATCCAGCGCACGCTGACGAGCTTCGTCGAGTTCGTCGAAGCCGGCGACATGGGCGAGACCGCACAGGAGAAATTCAATCAGCGGGTCAACGATCACTTCGAGGGAACCCGCGACTACATCGTCACCCACTACAAGACCAACACCCGCGCCGACACCGATTACTGGCGCGCCAACGCGCAGAACAAGAACCTGTCCGATTCGCTGCAGCAGCTCTACGGCTTGTGGATGTCGGGCAAGAGCATCACCGCGGAAGTCGGCAGGCAGCAGATCGGAAGGGGTTATCCGATTTTTTCCTGGTATTGCATCATGTGCGGCATGGGAATTTTCCCCGACCGCAAGGACTTGCGGCCGGCGAACGGCAAAGCGGCCGCCTACAGCATGGAAGAGATCGACAACCTGATGCAGCGCAGCGTGCAGAACTTCCGCCCGCAAAAGGAGCTGCTGGCGAACATCCCGAAAAAAATCCAGGAAAAATCGCTGCAGATTTATTTCTGGTAGCGGCGTGCGTCGAGGCCGCTGCGCGCCGCGCCGGCGGCCGCGGGTAACCGTCAGGCCGCGCGACGCAACGTCAGGTTGATGCGATGCTCGCCTGCGAATGGATGCTGCGCGGTTTTGACCGGCAAAACGCCGTGGTAATTGAGCCGCGCCGGTCCGCCCCAGACGAGAACGTCGCCGTGTCGCACCGGCACGCGCAGCGTCTTCCCGGATCGCTGCACGCCGCCGAAGAGAAAGGTCGCGGGAACGCCGAGCGACACCGAAACGATAGGCTGGCCGAAGTCACGCTCGTCCTTGTCCTGGTGCAACGACAGCTTGGCGCCCGCCTGATAGCGGTTGATCAGACAGGCGTCGGGCGAGAAACCTTCGAAGCCGGCCGCGCCTGCCGCTTCGCCTGCCAGCCGAAGAAACGACTCGGGCATGGACGGCCACGGCTTTCCGCTTTCGGGATCGATCGGATCGTAGCGATAGCCGCTCCGTTCGCTGATCCAGCCGTACGCGCCGCAGTTGGTCATCGCCACCGACATCGACAGGCCGCCCGGCGTCACCATGTGGCGAAACGGCGCTCGCGCGATCACTCTTCGCAGATCGGCAGCGAGCGCCGCCGACAACGGGACGGCGAACCCGCGCAGCAGCACGGCTCCCGGCGCGAGATGGTGCAGCCGTGGTTCGATTCCGGCATCGGGCTCGAACAGATCGCCGGCCATCGCCCGGTCCTCACGCCGCATCGTGAAAGATGATGCCGAGCGTCTGCCGGTGGCCGCGGCGCACGCGGCAGACGCCGTGCCGCATGTTGACCCGGTACACACCTCGCGAGCCCTGCACCGGGCGGTGCTGGACGGCGAAAATCACGGCGTCGCCCTGGCGCAGCGGTACGACTTCCGGCCGCGACTGCATGCGCGGCCGTTGTTCGGTCAGCACGAACTCGCCGCCGGCGAATTCGCTCTCGTCGGAAAGCAGTATCGTCGCCTGCAGCGGAAACACGTGCTCGCCGTACAGGTCCTGGTGCAGGCAGTTGTAATCGCCCGCGCCGTAGCGCAGCAGCAGCGGCGTCGGCCTGGTCTGGCCCGCGGCATGGCAGCGCGCGACGAACGCCGGATGCGCCGGCGGATAGCGCACGTCGATGCCGAGCGCGGCGTTCCAGCGGTTGGCGATCGCGGCGAGGTGGCGATAGAGCGCGGCGCGCAGCTCGGCTACCAGCGGCGGCAGCGGATAACCGAAGTACTTGTACTCGCCGCGGCCGAAGCCGTGCCGTTCCATCACGACCTTGCTGCGAAAGCGTTCGTCGACCTCGTATAACGCGGCAATCGACCTGCAGTGCGCGGCGCTCAGCAGGCGCTCGATGATCGCGTTGCCGCGGGCATCGAGATCATTGCCGACCTCGTCCCAGCCGGCCGAGGCCAGCCGCGTGCGAACATCGGCCGGAGCGATTTCCTCGGCGGCGCAGTCGCGCGCATTCATCGGAGCGACTCGCGCTGGAGCAGCGCGCGCTTGCGCTCGACGCCCCAGCGATAGCCAGCCAGCGCGCCGTCGTTGCGCACCACGCGATGGCAGGGAATCGCCACTGCCAGCGCGTTGGCGCCGCAGGCCTGCGCGACCGCCCGCACCGACTTCGGGGCGCCGATCCGCCTGGCGACATCGGCGTAGCTGGCAGTGCTGCCGGCCGGGATCTCTCGCAGCGCCTGCCAGACCCGCTGCTGGAATGCCGTGCCGCGCACGTCCAGCGGCAGGTCCAGCCCCAGTGCCGGCGCTTCGACCAGGCCGACCACTTTCGCGACCAGCTGCTCGAAGGCGGCATCGCCGCCGATCAGCCCGGCACGCGGGAATCGATCCTGCAGCTCGCGCGCCAGCGCATCGGGGTCGTCGCCGATCAGGATCGCGCACACGCCGACCTGGCTGGCGGCGACCAGAATCGCGCCGAGCGAGCACTCACCTATCGCGAACCGTATGTCGGTATCGGCGCCGCCCGCGCGATAACGCGAGGGCGTCATGCCCAGCATATCGTTCGATTGCGCGTAAAAGCGTCCGTTGGAGTTGTATCCGGCGGCATAGATCGCGTCGGTCACGGTCTCGCTGCTCGCGAGGCCGGCACGCACTCTGCGGGCGCGATGCGCGGCGGCATAGGCCTTCGGCGTCAAGCCGGTCGCCGCCTTGAACACGCGATGCAGGTGATAGACGCTCAAGCCCGACTCTTGCGCCAGCGCTTCGAGGCTCGGTGCCTGCTCGGCGCTTTCGATAAAGCGGCAGAGGCTCGCGACCGTGGCCGCGTGCTGCTCGGCCAGAGGCGGACGGTCCGGCCGGCAGCGCAGGCAAGGGCGGAAGCCCGCGCGCTCGGCCTCGGCCGCCGTCAGGTGGAATGCCACGTGCTCCGGCCGCGCCCGGCGGGAAGCGCACGAGGGCCGGCAGTAGACGCCGGTCGTCCGGACCGAATACAAAAAGCTGCCGTCGGCGGCCGGATCGCGGGCGATGATCGCCGCCCAGCGGGGATCGGCGATCGTCGCCGCAGCCAGTGCGATGTTTTTCGAAATCGTCTTCATGTCGAATCCTTTCAGCTCATCGTCATCGATGGCTGAAATTTACCCCCGGCCACCGTGCCGGGCACTCCGCGCCTTGCTTTCGAATCCCGCCCGCGCCGGGGCCGCCGGCGCGGGCCGCGCGGGCGCCGGGTAAACTAGGAAAGCCGGCGTTCCGTCCGGTTCCGCTCTGGGTGCCGTTACCGCCACCGCGTTGCGCCGATGAATCAGGCCCTGCAGCAAATCCCAGAATGGCACGACGTCGACGACGCCGTCTTCCGCAACGACATCGTCACCGCTTACCGGCCGGCGGTGCTCCGCGGCATCGTCCGGCACTGGCCGGCGGTGCGACACGCGATCGAGTCGCAGGAGTCGATCTGCCGCTATCTGAATGGCTTCGACAGCGGCAAGCCGGTCGACGTGCTGCTGATGCCACCGCATGTCAAGGGCCGGATTTTCTACAACGACAAGATGAGCGGGTTCAATTTTACGCGCGAGCGGCAATCGATTTCCGCGATAAACGACAAGCTGCTGCGCTATTCGGCGTTCCAGAATCGGCCCTCGCTCGCCGTGCAGAGCGCGCTGATCGCCGATTGCCTGCCGGGATTCGCCGAGCAGAACCGCCTGCCCGTGTTGGACGACACGATCCTGCCGCGGATCTGGCTCGGCAGCTCGGTCATCACGCCCGCGCACTTCGACGAGTCGAACAACATCGCCTGCGTCGTCAGCGGGCGGCGCCGCTTTACGCTTTTTCCGCCCGAGCAGGTGGCGAATCTCTATGTCGGCCCGCTCGACTACGCGCCGACCGGCACGCCGATCAGCATGGTCGCCTTCCGCGAACCTGACTTCCGGCGCTTTCCGCGCTTCCGCGAGGCATTGGCGGCCGCGCAGGTAGCCGAGCTCGAGCCGGGCGACGCGCTGTACATTCCGACGTTGTGGTGGCATCACGTCGAGTCGCTGGCCAAATACAACGTGCTGGTCAACTACTGGTGGAAGGGAGCGCTGGGATCGACCGACAGACCCGACTCGGCGCTGGGCTGCCTGCTGCATGGGCTGCTGGCGCTGAAGAACCTGCCGCCCGAGCATCGGGCGGCGTGGAAAGCGATTTTCGACCACTACATTTTCAGCGCCAGCGAAGATCAGGCCGCGCACATTCCCGAGCACCGCCGCGGCGTACTGGGCAAGATGTCTCCCGAGCTCACCAAACAACTGAAAGCCTTCCTGGCCACTCAGCTGCAGCGCTGACTGCGCCGCCGCAGAAAAGATCAGCGGCGAGTCAGCGTCCAGCAGTCGGCGCCGCGGTCGAGCCGTTCCAGGCGTGGCGCGCCTGATGCCAAACGTCGCGGCGCGAAGGCCAGGCCCGATGTCGGACCGCGTCCTGCATCGGCGGCACGCAACCAACGATGCCGATTGCACTCCAATCGGCATGCGCCCCGTTCGCACTCGCCAGCCGTCGGCCGCTATCGCGCGTGCCCGCAGTCGAAGGCCCGGACTGCGCGCGGCCCGGCCCCACCGTGTCGCCGCATGGACGCTGCTGGCCGCGGCGTTTCTGCTGTTGCTCGTCGCGAACGGCGCGGCAGCGCGCGAATGGCATTTCGACGTCAGCCTCGACGGACTGCCGATCGGCACCCACGATATTTCGCTGCGGGAAAACGGCGACTCCCGGTCGGTGGTGAGCGACATGCGGTTCAGCGTGTCGCTGCTCGGCTTCAAGGCCGGCAGCTACGAGCAGCACGAGGAAGAAACCTGGAACGGAGACTGCCTGACCCGGATCGACACCAGGACGGTCGAAAGAGGCGCGACGACGACGGTCTCGGGCCGGCTCGAAGGCGGCAGCTTCGTCGTCGACGGGCCGGGCGGGCAGCAGCGCCTGCCGGCGTGCGTGATGAGCTTTGCCTACTGGAATCCGCGCGTGTTCAAGCAGGCCAGTCTGATCAACGTCCAGACCGGCGCATCGACGCCGATCACCATCCAGGCGGCTGAGGAGGCGTATACCGTGCGCGGCGCCTCGGTCGACGCGACGCACTATCGCATCGACACCGCGCGCAACCGCATCGAGGTCTGGTATTCACCCGCAGGCGAGTGGATCGGACTGCGCTCGACCTCGCAGCAAGGACACGTCCTCGCCTACAAACTGAAGTAACTGTAGCCGTTGGCTACCGGTCCGAATCCCTGCGCTGCGGAGGATTGCCGCCGCCCCCGCCCCGCTCGCGGAGGTTGTCCTGGCTCTCGCGTCGTCCGGATCGATCGGGCCGCATCGCCGGCCTATCGACCTGCGGTCCCCGCTCGACGCGACGCGGCTCGTTCGATCCGCGATTGAATTCTCGCGACGGCAACGAGCGCGGCCGGTCGTAACGGTCCCTGAAACGCGGCGGTGAGCGATCGACCCAATAACTGCGATTGCGATACCACGGCCGGCCGCGATAGTAGCTATCCCAGTAATTGCCGATCGAAAACGTGATGATCGGAATGCCGATCACCGGGCCGTAACCGAGGATGGGAACGCGCCCGCTCTGATACGGATAAGAGAGGCTGCCTGCATAGACCCAGCCCCGATTGCCGCCGAAGACGACGTCGCACCAACGGTAGCCATCGATGCAACCGATGACCTGCAGGCCGACGCCAGGCGGCAGCTGCGCGACTACCGGGTAAGTTTGGTCCGGTCCGGCACGAACATTGGCCGTGCGGTTGGTGTACGCCTCCTGCGCGAGTGCTACCGAGGGAATCGCGCAGACGAAAGCTGCCGCCAGAAGGCTCGATCGAATTGTCATGAGACTCTCCTCTCAATGAGTTCCGGCAACGGCGCGCGCTGCGGATGTTTTTCAGCTGTGGCGATTTCGCCCACTGCAATCCTGACAACGCTGGACCGGACGAAAATGACTACACGTCGCGCCGCTCGAGCGCGCGTGAAATGCACTACCAGCGGCAGCCGCCGTCACCGATCGTGCTCGCCACCAGCGCCGGGACGGCGAGCAAGCCGAGCCCGGCGTAAGCAGTGCGGCAATCGGGCTTGACCGCTTTTTCCAACGCGTGGCTTTCCTTGGTCTGCCTGTCCGGCGGCGGTGGCAGCGCGGGCAGGATGCCGCGCGTGCTCGTCGCTTCGCTCGCTATTTCGCGCGCCCGCTGGCGCGCCGCGTCCATGTCGATGCGAGGGGCGCCGGATTCGCCCGGCGGCGCCACGACATCGCGCCTGGGCTTGAAGATGTCTTCGTCGGCACCGGGCGGTGCGCCCAGGCGCAGCCGGGGCTCTGGTGCCGGGGCCGGGGTGGTACGCGCGCCCGGAACCGCCGCCGGCGCCGGTGTCGCTCTGGCAGGCGGCGCTGCCGGCTCGAATTGCGACGGAGCCGCCTCGGGTAGCGCGGCTGGCGGTGCCACGGTCGGGCTCGGCGCGACCAGGTTCGGCGACGGTGCCAGCTGTTGGTCGATCCGGGGGACGACGAGGCGGTCGATAGGCGCCGGCACGACGGGCGCCTCCCGGGGCGGGACTTCGACCGGGGGCGCCAGTGCCTTCGGTGCCGCCGGCACGGCCAGGCGCTCGATCGGGACGGGCGCCGGGACGGGCACAGGGACCGGTGGGGCCGGCGCAAGCCGCGGCGCGAACTCGACCGGTGGTGCCAGCTCCCGCTGCGGGGCGGGCGCCGCCAGACGTTCGATCGGCGGCGCCAGCGGGATGTCGGGCGGCGCGACGTCGACCGGCGCCGCCAGCGCGGGCGGAGGCGGCGGCGGGGCGAGACGCTCGATCGCCGGCGGTGCACTCGGCGGCGGGACCAGGGGTTTATCCACCTCCTGCGGGG
>DATASF010000153.1:0-65140 GCA_036269335.1 Casimicrobiaceae bacterium | reverse complement strand
TCCAGGGTCAGAATCAAGTGGCCTTCGCTTACCTTGTCGCCGACCTTGACGCCGATCGATTTGACGACGCCGGCGGCCGGAGCCGGCACGTCCATCGTCGCCTTGTCCGACTCGAGCGTGACCAGCGAATCCTCGGCCTTGACCGTGTCGCCCGCTTTGACCAGAACCTCGATCACCGGCACGTCGGTGAAGTCGCCGATGTCGGGAACCTTGACTTCGATTGTGCTCATCGCGACCTCAAAGGCTGGGCGGCAACGGCGAACAGCGCTGTCGGCGCCGCATCAGACCGTCCACGGCGCGGCCTTCGCCGCGTCGATGCCGTATTTCGAGATCGCCTCGGCCACCTTGGCGGCGGGCAGCGTGCCGTCGTCGGCCAGCGCCTTCAGTGCCGCGACGGTAATGTACCAACGGTCGACCTCGAAAAAGCGGCGCAGCTTTTCGCGCGTGTCGGAGCGTCCGAATCCATCGGTGCCCAGAACGACGTAACGGCGCGGCACGAATTCCCGGATCTGCCCGGCAAAGGCACGCACATAGTCGGTCGCCGCGATGACGGGCCCTTGCGTCGCGGCGAGCCGCGCCGTCACGTGCGGCACGCGCGGCGGGTCGGTCGGATGCATCATGTTCCAGCGCGACGCGGCCTCGCCTTCGCGCGCGAGCTCGGTGAACGACGTGCAGCCCCACAGGTCGGCGTCGACGCCCCAATCGGCCTTCAGCAGGTCGGCCGCCGCGATCGCCTCGCGCAGGATCACGCCCGAGCCCAGCAGCTGGACGCGCGGCGCCTTGGCCTTGGCGGCGGCGCCGGCTTTTAACAGGTACATGCCCTTGATGATGTCGGCAGCGGCGCCTTCGGGCATCGCCGGCTGCGCGTAGTTCTCGTTCATCACCGTCAGGTAGTAATAGACGTCCTGCTGCTCGGCGTACATGCGCCGCAGCCCGTCCTGGATGATGACTGCCAGCTCGTAGCCGAAGCTCGGATCGTACGAGACGCAATTGGGTATCGTCGCCGCGTAGATGTGCGAGTGCCCGTCTTCGTGCTGCAGGCCTTCGCCGTTCAGCGTCGTCCGCCCGGCGGTGCCGCCGAGCAGGAAGCCGCGACAGCGCATATCGCCGGCCGCCCAGGCCAGGTCGCCGACCCGCTGAAAGCCGAACATCGAATAGAAGATGTAGAACGGGATCATCGGCACGCCGTGCGTCGAATAGCTGGTCGCCGCCGCCATCCAGTCGCACATCGCGCCGGGCTCGTTGATGCCCTCCTGCAGCACCTGCCCGTCCTTGCTTTCCTTGTAGAACATCAGCTGATCGGCATCCTGCGGCGTGTATAGCTGGCCGAGCTGGTTCCATATGCCGAGCTGGCGAAACATGCCTTCCATGCCGAACGTGCGCGACTCGTCGGGCACGATAGGCACGATGTGCTTGCCGATGTTCTTGGCGCGAAGCAGGGTCTGAAGGATCTGCACGAAGGCCATCGTGGTCGAGATCTCGCGGTCGTCGGTGCTCTTGAGGAAGCGCTCGAGCGCCGCAAGCCCGGGCACCGCGAGCGACGACGACGTTTTGCGGCGCGTCGGCAGAAATCCGCCGAGCTCCATCCGCCGTGCCTTCATGTATTCGGCCTCGGCCGATCCCGGCGGAAACTTGACGTATGGGATCTCGTCGAGCTTGTCGTCGGTCACCGGAATCTGGAAGCGGTCGCGAAAGTGCCGGATCGACCCGCCCGACATTTTCTTCTGCTGGTGCGTGATGTTCTGCGCCTCGCCGGCTTCGCCCATGCCGTAGCCCTTGATCGTCTTGGCGAGTATGACCGTCGGCTGGCCTTTGTGGTCGACCGCGGACCGGTAGGCGGCGTAGACCTTGTGTGGGTCATGGCCGCCGCGGTTCAGGTTCCAGATTTCCTCGTCCGAGTAGTCGGCCACCAGCGCCTTGAGCTCGGGCGTGTTGAAGAAGTACTCGCGCACGTAGGCGCCGTCCTTCGACTTGAATGTCTGATACTCGCCGTCGACGCATTCCATCATGCGGCGCATCAGGATGCCCTGCTTGTCGCGCGCCAGCAGCGCATCCCAGCGCGAGCCCCAGATGACCTTGATCACGTTCCAGCCGGCGCCGCGAAACTCGGCCTCCAGCTCCTGGATGATCTTGCCGTTGCCGCGCACCGGGCCGTCGAGCCGCTGCAGATTGCAGTTGATGACGAAGATCAGGTTGTCCAGCGTCTCGCGCGCCGCCATGCCGATCGCGCCCATCGATTCGGGCTCGTCCATTTCGCCGTCGCCGCAGAAGCACCAGACCTTGCGCCCCTCGGTCCTGGCCAGGCCCCGATCCTCCAGATACTTCATGAAGCGCGCCTGGTAGATCGCCATCAGCGGTCCGAGGCCCATCGACACCGTCGGGAACTGCCAGAAGTCCGGCATAAGCCACGGATGCGGATACGACGAGACGCCCTTGCCGTCGACCTCCTGCCGGAAGTTGTCCATCTGCTCGTCGGTGAAGCGCCCGAGCATGTGGGCACGGGCGTATACGCCCGGTGACGAGTGGCCCTGCACGAACACCAGATCGCCGCCGTGCTCGGCCGATGGCGCGTGCCAGAAATGATTGAAGCCGGTGTCGTACAGCGTCGCGGCCGAGGCGAAGCTGGCGATATGGCCGCCGACGTTGGTGTGCTTGTTCGCGCGCACGACCATCGCCATCGCGTTCCAGCGCACGTACGAGCGGATCCTGTGCTCGATCGCCTGGTCGCCGGGAATGCGGACCTGCTTGTCGACCGGAATCGTATTGATATAGGCGGTGTTGGCCGAAAACGGCATGTAGGCGCCGGATCGGCGCGCCTTGTCGATGACCTGCTCGATCAGGAAGTGCGCGCGGTCCGGGCCCTCGTGCTCGATCACGCCGTCGATCGCGTCCAGCCACTCGCGCGTTTCTTGGGGGTCGACATCCGGTTTCATATCCATGCGGCACTCCTTCGGCGACGCTCCAAGCGGTCGCGCGAACTTTCGATTGTATGCGCCGCGGCAGGGCGCCGCACTGCTGCGACGCGGCACCCCGGCGGCTCAGGGCTCATTCGAGGATACCACATCGTGGAAACCATTTCCAAAACTGTTCACCAGCGCAGCGGCCCGCTATTGCGGCATCGGCAGGGTCCGGCTTTCGGTCGCCAACGCCTGCACCGGCACATCGTGCGGCGCAGCCGGCACGCGATCGACCAGCTGGATTTCATAGCCTCCGGCGATTCTCGCCGCGTCATTCCGCAACGCAGGAAGCAGCCTGTCGTAATAGCCGCCGCCGTAACCTAGGCGGTGCCCCGCGCTGTCGAAGGCAACGCCGGGGACCAGCACCCAATCGATCGCGTCGGCCGCGATCAGCGCGCAATGCGACTGCGGCTCGGGTATGCCGCGATAGCCGGGCCGGACGTCGCGCGTCGGCTCGGTCAGTCGGCAAAGCTCCAGCGTGCGGGAAGTGGCGTCGACGCGGGGCAGCACGACTGACTTGCCTCGTTCGAGCGCGGCGAGCAACAGCGGCATCGAGTCCCACTCGCTGCCGAACGGTAAGGTCAGCAACACCGTCGACGCCGCGGCGAAGTCGCCGCGCGCCGCGAGCGCCTTGACGATCGCGGCGCCCGCCGCCGCGCGAAACTCGGGCCGCAGGGAATCGCGCGCCGCGAGCACGCGCTCGCGCAGCGAGCGCTTGGCCTCGCGCATCGCATCGGCAGACGGCGGCGGATCGGCGAAGGAAGACTGCGCCACGAAGGGGATGTTACCGCATGCTCGGCGAGGGGGGCCGCGTGCGCCTATAATGGCGCCTTCCCCGCCATGCAATCCCGACGATGAACCATAGTCACCAGCACCACCGTGCGCGCCGCGCGCGATTGATCGCCGAAATGCGTCGGCAGAGCGGCGGCGGGATCGCCGCGCTCCCGACCGCGCCCGAAGCGATCCGCAACGCCGACACCCACTACCCGTACCGGCCGGACAGCCATTTCTATTACCTGTGCGGATTTCCCGAAGCCGAAGCCGTCGTCGTGCTGCTCGCGGGAGCGGATGAAGGCGACTCGAAGCAAATTTTGCTGTGCCGGGACAAGAATCCCGAGCGCGAGATCTGGGACGGCTTTCGCTATGGCCCGGACGCAGCGCGCGAGATCTTCGGCTTCGACGAGGCGTATTCGATCGGCGAGCTCCAGACCAAGCTCACCGAATGGAGCGGCGACCGGCCCGCCGTCTTCACGCCGATCGGCCTGTACCCGGCATGGGACGACCTGATCACGACGACCCTGAACGAAGTACGCAATCGCGTCCGCACCGGCGTCGCCGCGCCGGAAGTCGTCGTCGACGTGCGCGCGGCGCTTTCGACGATGCGCCTGACCAAGGACGAGCAGGAGCTGAAACTCATGCGCCGCGCCGCCGAGATCTCCTGCGGAGCACACCGCCGCGCGATGGCGCGCACGCGCGCCGACTGGTACGAGTACCAGGTCGAGGCTGAATTGATGCACGAATTTCTGCGCTCTGGCGCGCAGGCCGTCGCCTACCCGTCGATCGTCGCATCCGGACCGAACGCCTGCGTGCTGCACTACCGCGACAACAACCGCCAGATGCAAGCCGGGGACCTGCTGCTGATCGACGCCGGCTGCGAGTACGAGGGTTACGCGTCCGACGTGACGCGCACGTTTCCCGTCGGCGGCAAGTTCAGCGGTCCGCAGAAGGATATCTACGAGCTCGTCCTGGCCGCGCAGCTCGCCTGCATCGACGCCGTGGCGCCCGGGCGCCCGTTTCATGCCTACCACGAGGTCGCCGAGCGCGTGCTGGCGCAGGGCATGATCGATCTGAAGCTTTGCGAGGGCTCGCTCGACGCCGTGCTCGAATCCGGCGCATACAAGCAGTTCTATATGCATCGCGCCGGCCACTGGCTCGGCCTCGACGTACACGACGTCGGCCTGTACCGCGTCAACGGCGAGTCGCGCGTGCTCGAGCCGGGCATGCTGCTAACGGTCGAGCCGGGATGCTATATCCGGCCCGGCGACAAAGTCCCCGAGGAATTCTGGGACATCGGCGTGCGCATCGAGGACGACGTGCTGGTGAGCGCCACCGGTAATGAGAACCTGACCGCGGCGGCGCCGAAGACCGTGGCCGACATCGAAGCGCTGATGCAGCACTGACGGCGGACTGCCGCCGAGCTTGCCGTGGCTTCCGACGTTTTCGATCAGGCGCTCTAGGCCGTGTTGAACGACGTCGTCATCGTCGGCGCAGGTCCGGTCGGCGCAACGCTGGCGCTTGCGCTCGCCGGCGGAGACCTCGACGTGGTCAGCCTCGACGCGCGCGCGCGCGACACCCTGGCGTCCGGCGATCGTTCGCTCGCCTTGTCGCATGGCGCGCGGCTCATTTTCGATCGCCTCGGCGTCTGGGGCGCCGTTGCGGGCACGGCGGGCGCGGTGACGGCCATTACCGCGATCGACGTGTCGCAGCGCGGCGGCTTCGGCGCGGCGCGTCTGGATGCGCACGAGCACGGCGTCCCCGCCCTCGGCTACGTCGTCAGCTATCGGGCGCTGCAGGCGGCGCTCGACGCGGGGCTCGTCCGCGCCGGCCTCGCGGTCGATCACGGCGTCACCGTCGGCAAAGTCGACGCGACGCCGGCGTATGCGCGCATCCGCGGCGAGCGCGAAGGCGCAGCCTGCGAGTGGACGGCGCGGCTGGCCGCCATCGCCGATGGCGGCGGCGATATCCTCGCCGGCAATATCCGCCATCGCCACGATTACCAGCAGGTTGCACTGGTTGCCAAGGTCTGGCGCGACGAGCCGCACCGCGGCGTGGCGTACGAGCGTTTCACTCCCGAGGGGCCGATGGCCTTGCTGCCGGAAGGCGATCATTACGGTCTGGTGTGGACGACGACGCCGGCGCAAGGCAGAGCGCTCGTCGCGATGCCGGAGGCCGATTTCCTCGCCGCGCTGGCGACGCGTTTCGGCGCGCGCGTCCGCGGCTTCCTGAAAAGCGAGGACCGGCGCACGTTTCCGCTTTCGCTCGAGTTCGCCGGCACCGTCGTCGGCGCACGTACCGTTCTGCTTGGCAACGCCGCGCAGGCGCTGCATCCGGTTGCCGGCCAGGGTTTCAACCTGGGTGTGCGCGACGCGTACGAACTGGCGCAAGTGCTGCTGGCGACGCCGCGCGATCGACTCGGCGCGACCCGCAGTCTGTCCGCGTACGCGCGGCGCCGACTCGCCGACCGCTGGTCGGGCATTGCGCTGACGCACGGTCTGCTCGGAGTATTCGGCAGCGACGCCGCGCTGCTTCGCTGGCCGCGCGGGTTGGCGCTTACTCTGCTCGATGCGTTGCCGCCGCTGAAGCGAATCTTCACGCATGCAATGCTGTACGGATTGCACTGAAGAAAAAGCAACGCATCCGGCGTCAAGCAAGAATGGTTCCCGCGCGGCGAACGGCGCGACGACCAAGCGCGCTTATCGCGCAGCACTCCATCAATAATTTATTCGCGGTGACGATCGCGCGACAAACTCGGTATAATCCGTTCCCCGCCGCAGCGTCCAGCAACTATTCCAGTGAAGATCGGTCCGCATCTCATCTCGATTCCCTTGGTCGTCGCACCGATGGCGGGCGTCACCGACCGGCCGTTCCGCCAGCTGTGCAAACGCCTGGGCGCGGGCCTCGCTGTGTCCGAAATGGTCGCCTCGAATCCCCGGCTGTGGGGCACGGCGAAGTCGCTGCGGCGCACCGATCACCGCGGCGAAGTGGAGCCCGTCGTCGTGCAGATCGCCGGCGCCGATCCCGCGATGATGGCCGACGCCGCCCGCTACAACGTCGAGCGCGGTGCGCAGATCATCGACATCAACATGGGCTGCCCCGCCAAAAAGGTATGCAACGTCGCGGCGGGCTCGGCGCTGCTGCAGGACGAGCCGCTGGTCGCTGCGATCGTCGCCGCCGTCGTGGCGGCGGTCCCGGTGCCCGTGACCTTGAAGATCCGCACCGGCTGGAACCGGCAGAACAGGAACGCGGTCCGCATCGCGCGCATCGCCGAGGACGCCGGCATTGCGGCGCTGTCGGTCCATGGCCGGACGCGCGAATGCGCATTCGTCGGGCCGGTCGAGTACGAAACGATACGCGCGATCAAGCGCGCCGTCGGC
This sequence comes from Casimicrobiaceae bacterium, assembly GCA_036269335.1. Taxonomy (GTDB): domain Bacteria; phylum Pseudomonadota; class Gammaproteobacteria; order Burkholderiales; family Casimicrobiaceae; genus PALSA-1003. Next base: position 58,029 of record DATASF010000153.1, on the reverse strand, counting down.
ATCCCGGTGATTGCCAACGGCGACATCGATACGCCGGAAAAGGCGCGCGAGGTCCTGGCCTGCACCGGCGCCGACGCGATCATGATCGGGCGGGCCGCGCAGGGCCGCCCGTGGATCTTCCGCGAGATCGGCCATTTCCTCGCGACCGGCGAGCGCTTGCCGGCGCCGCGAGTCGACGAAATGCACCGGCTGATCATCGAGCACCTTGCCGATCATTACGCGTTCTACGGCGAGGGCGACGGCGTGCGCATTGCGCGCAAGCACCTCGGCTGGTATACAAGCAAGCTCGCCGGCGGCGATGCGTTCCGCGCTCAAATGAACCGGCTGGAAAGCTCGGCAGATCAAGTCGCCGCCGTCGACCGGTATTTCGGCCGGCTTGCGGCCGTTGGGGAACGCCTCGTCTACGAGGCGCAGGCGCAGACGGAAGCTTCGTGGGTAGAGGAGGCCCTCGCAGCGTGAAACGAACCACTCGCATGAACGGCGGCAACGAGATTTGCCGCAGCGTCGAAAAATCGCTCGAAGAGTATTTTCGCAAGCTCGACGGCGAGCAGCCGCACAGCATCTACGACATGGTGATCGCGAACGTCGAGCGTTCGCTGCTCGCCTCGGTCATGCATCGCGCCGGCGGCAACCAGACGCAGGCCGCCGACATGCTCGGGCTCAATCGCAATACGCTGCGCTCCAAGCTCTCGAAGTACAATATCAGGTAGGATTCGGCTCGCGCGTGCTGAGGACGGCGCCGGGCCCGTTGCTCCTGCGCGGCGCGCGTATCGCGTCGATCTCACCGGTCCGCCGCTCGCCATGAACACGCCGATCGCCCGGGCGCTGCTTTCGGTCTCCGACAAGACAGGCCTCGTCGAATTCGCTCGCGGCCTGGCCGCTCTGGGCGTCGCGCTGCTGTCCACCGGCGGCACCGCCAAGGCGCTCGCTGCAGCCGGACTCGGGGTCACCGAGATCGACGCCTACACCGGCTTTCCCGAAATGCTCGACGGGCGGGTCAAGACGCTGCACCCGAAAGTGCATGCCGGAATCCTCGCGCGGCGCGACTCGAGCGAACACGCCGCCACACTCGTCGCGCACGGGATTCCGCCGATCGATCTGGTCGTCGTCAACCTGTATCCGTTCCGCGAGACGGTCGCGAAGGCGGGTTGCACGCTCGACGAGGCGATCGAGAACATCGACATAGGCGGCCCGACCCTGGTCCGGGCCGCCGCGAAAAATCATGCCGGCGTCGGCGTCGTCGTCGATCCGGGTGACTACGATGCGTTGCTGGCCGAGTTGAAGGCCAACGGCGGGGGGCTCTCCGCCGCAACGCGCTTTCGGCTGGCGCAAAAGGCGTTTTCGCATACCGCCGCCTACGACGGCGCGATCAGCAACTACCTGACCGCGCGCGACGAAACGGGCGCGGCGCGAACCTTTCCCGATCGCTTCAACTGGCAGGGCGCCAAGCTGCAGGACCTGCGCTACGGCGAAAACCCGCACCAGCAGGCTGCGTTCTACCGCGACGACACGCCGGCGGGAGGAACGATCGCCGCCGCGCGCCAGTTGCAGGGCAAGGAGCTTTCGTACAACAACATCGCCGATAGCGACGCAGCATGGGAATGCGTGAAGACGTTCGGCGAGACGGCCTGCGTGATCGTCAAGCATGCCAATCCCTGCGGCGTCGCGGTGGCTGCGACCCCGCTGGAGGCGTACCGCAAGGCGCTCGCGACCGACCCGACATCGGCCTTCGGCGGCATCATCGCGTTCAACCGCGAGGTCGATGCCGACACCGCCGATGCGGTCGGCACCCAATTCGTCGAAGTGCTGATCGCACCTTCGTATACGGCCGAAGCGCTCGAGCGCAACGCCAAAAAGGCCAATGTGCGCGTGCTCAAGCTTGCGCTGGCGATGGTTCCGCAGCGCGCCTGGGACTTAAAGCGGGTCGGCGGCGGCCTGCTGATCCAGACGCCGGACGTCGATAACCTGGCGGCGGGCGAGCTCAAGGTCGTCACCAAAAAGTCGCCGACCGCGGCGCAACTGACCGACCTGCTCTTCGCGTGGCGCGTCGCCAGGTTCGTCAAATCCAACGCCATCGTCTACTGCGCCGGCGGCGCGACGCTGGGCATCGGCGCCGGCCAGATGAGCCGCGTCGACTCGACCCGCATCGCCGCGATCAAGGCGGCCAACGCCGGTCTGTCGCTCGCCGGATCGGTCGTCGCGTCGGATGCATTCTTCCCGTTTCGCGACGGCCTGGACGTGGTCGCCGACAACGGCGCGATCGCGGTGATCCAGCCGGGGGGCAGCATGCGCGACGCGGAAGTAATCGCCGCCGCCGACGAGCGCGGCATCGCGATGGTCTTTACCGGCATCCGCCATTTTCGCCATTAGCCGTTCGAATCCACCGATGCGCGTCGTGATCGCAGTGCGGGCGGCCCTGAAACGATGAAGCTGCTCGTCATCGGCGGTGGCGGCCGCGAACACGCGCTCGCGTGGAAGATCGCGCAGTCGCAGCGCGTCTCGCAAGTCTTTGTTGCGCCCGGCAATGCCGGAACCGGCCGCGAGGCTGGCGTCGTCAACGTTGCGCGGCGGGAGATTGCTGATCTGGTCGAATTCGCACGGCGCGAGCCGATCGCGCTGACGGTCGTCGGACCCGAGGCGCCGCTGGCGGCGGGCGTCGTCGACGCCTTTCGTGCCGCAGGGTTGAAGATATTCGGACCGACGCAGGCTGCGGCCCAACTCGAAAGCTCGAAGGACTTCGCCAAGGCCTTCATGGTTCGCCACCGCATTCCGACCGCAGGCCATCGCACGTTCGACAGGGCGCCGGACGCCCACGACTACATAGACGCGCACGGTGCGCCTATTGTCGTCAAGGCGGACGGACTGGCTGCCGGCAAGGGCGTGGTCGTCGCCGCGACCGCCGACGAGGCGCACGCGGCGGTCGATGCGATGCTGGTCGAGCACGCGATCGCGGTTCAGCACACCGCGGCGGGAGCGCGCGTCGTCATCGAGGATTTGCTCCAGGGCGAGGAGGCGAGCTTTATTGTGATGGCCGACGGCAAGCATGTGCTGGCGCTGGCCTCGTCGCAGGATCACAAGCGGCTGTTCGATGGCGATCGCGGACCGAACACCGGCGGCATGGGCGCCTACTCGCCGGCTCCGGTCGTGACGCCGGAAGTGCACGCGCGGATCATGCGCGAGGTCATTCTGCCCGCGGTCAACGGCATGGCGGTCGACGGCATACCGTATACCGGATTCCTGTACGCCGGCGTGATGATCGACGCCGCCGGCAATCCGTCGACACTGGAATTCAACTGCCGACTGGGGGATCCGGAAACGCAGCCGATGATGATGCGGCTCAAATCAGACCTGGTCGATCTGCTCGAGCACGGGATCAACGGCACGCTCGACCGGATCGACGCCGAATGGGACCGGCGGGTCGCTCTCGGCGTCGTCCTCGCCGCCGCCGGCTACCCCGACGACCCGCGCCGCGGTGACGCCATCTCGGGTCTCGACCAGGCGAGCGACGAGTGCAAGGTGTTCCACGCCGCGACGTCGGTCGCCGACGGCAAGGTCGTGACCAGCGGCGGGCGCGTGCTGTGCGTCACCGCGCTCGGAGACACCGTGCGCCACGCGCAACGAAATGCCTACGCGGCCGTCGCCCGCATTCACTTCGACGGTATGCAGTACCGCACCGACATCGGCCACCGTGCGTTGGCGGCGCGCCGCGGCTGAACGTCGGCCGGAGGCGGGCATGGTCACGATGGACATCGAGCACGTCGCCGAATATTTCACGGGCCTGCAGGATCGCATCGTCGCCCGGCTCGAGGCGATCGACGGCACGATGTTCGGACGCGACTCCTGGCAGCGCGCGGAAGGCGGAGGCGGAATCAGCCGGATCATCGAGCGCGGCGGCGTGTTCGAGCGCGCCGGCGTCAACTACTCGCGAGTCGCCGGCGAGCGCCTGCCGCCGTCGGCGAGCGCCGCACGGCCGCAGCTCGCCGGTCGCGCATTCGAAGCAACGGGCATTTCGCTGGTGCTGCATCCGGCCAATCCGCACGCTCCGACCGTGCATATGAACCTGCGCCTGTTCGTCGCCAGAAAGACGGGCGCCGACGCCATATGGTGGTTCGGCGGCGGCATGGACCTGACGCCGTATTACGGCTACGAAGAGGATGCCGTGCACTTCCACCGGTGCTGCCGCGATGCGCTGGCGCCGTTCGGCGACGGCTGCTATCCGCGCTTCAAGCGCTGGTGCGACGACTACTTTCTGATCCGGCATCGCAACGAGCCGCGTGGCGTCGGAGGCATATTTTTCGACGACTTCAACGAGCGGGACTTCGACCACAGTTTCGCGCTGACCCGCAGCGTGGGCGACGCCTTCCTCGGCGCCTATGAGCCGATCCTGCTGCGGCGGAAGGATTTGCCGCACGGCGAGCGGGAACGGGAGTTCCAGACCTATCGCCGCGGCCGCTATGTCGAGTTCAATCTGGTCTACGATCGCGGGACCTTGTTCGGATTGCAGTCGAACGGCCGCACCGAGGCGATTCTGATGTCGCTTCCGCCCGTCGTCAGCTGGCGCTACGACTGGCACCCCGAGCCCGGGAGTGCCGAGGCAAAGCTGTATACCGACTTTCTCGTCGCTCGCGACTGGCTCGGCGAGACAGCGCGATGACCGAGGACGACGAACATCCGGGGCTGCGCGAGATCGGTCTCGATTCCGAGGACGTCTTCCGCGGCCGGCTGCTGCACGTCAAGCGCGACACCGTGCGCCTGCCTGACGGGAGCGAGGCGACGCGCGAATACATCGTGCATCCGGGAGCGGTGATGATCATTCCGCGACTGCCCGACGGCAAGCTGCTGTTCGAGCGGCAATTCCGCTATCCGCACCAGCGCGTGTTCATCGAGTTTCCCGCCGGCAAGATCGACTCGGGCGAGGATCCGCTGGCGACGGCCAAGCGCGAGCTGGTCGAGGAGACCGGGTATACCGCCGCGGGCTGGGCCTATGTTGCGACCATGCATCCGTTGATCACTTACTCGACCGAATACATCGCGATCTACACCGCCGATGAGCTTACCTACGTCGGCGCGCGCCTCGACGCCGGCGAGTTCGTCGATACATTTACCGCGACGCTGGAGGATGCTCTGGGCTGGCTCGATCGCGGCGAGGTCACCGACGCCAAGACGATGCTGGGCCTGTTGCTGCTGGCGCGCGGGATCGCTGCGCCGCGGGCGTGAGTGCTGCGCCGATCGCGCGCCGCCTGGTCATTGCCGGGCGCGTGCAAGGCGTCGGGTTTCGCTATGCCTTCGCTGATGAAGCGCGGATGCGGGGACTCGCCGGGTGGGTGCGCAATCGACGCGACGGCCGCGTCGAAGCGCTGGTCAGCGGGCCCGCGGCGAATGTCGAGGCGATGATCGCGTGGGCGCGAGTCGGGCCGCCGGCCGCGCGGGTGGCTTCGGTCGACGTCGAGGAAGCGATCGCGACCTCCGGCGCATTCGAGATCGCCGCGACGCTCTGAGTCCCCGACGCCTAAACTGACTCGCCGAGATACGCTTCGCGCACCTTCGGATCTGACAGCAGCTGGCGCGCGTCGCCGGAAAGCGTGATCGCGCCGCTTTCCATCACGTAGCCGCGATGGCTCACTTCCAACGCCAGCTTGGCGTTCTGCTCGATCAAGAGGATCGTCACGCCTTCGCCCGCGATCGCCAGCACCGTCTCGAAGACCTTCTGCACCATCAGCGGCGCGAGCCCCATCGAAGGCTCGTCGAGCAGCAGCAGCTTCGGCCGCGACATGATCGCGCGGCCCATCGCGAGCATCTGTTGCTCGCCGCCGGACAGCGTTCCCGCCGTCTGCCTGCGTCTCTCTTTCAGGCGCGGAAACAGGCCGAATACCCGTTCGACGTCCTGCTTGATTTCGTTCCGATCGCGGCGGCTATAGGCGCCCATCGCGAGGTTTTCCTCGATCGTCAGGGCGCCGAACACGCCGCGGCCCTCGGGTACCATCGACAGCCCCTTGCGCACCAGCTGGAACGCCGGCTTGCCGGTGACGTCTTTGCCGTCGTAGACGACCTTTCCCGCCTTGACCGGCTGCAGGCCGGTGATGCCCTTGAGCGTCGTCGTCTTGCCCGCGCCATTGGCGCCGATCAGGCAGACGAGCTCGCCCTGGCGCACGATCAGGTCGATGCCCTTGACCGCGTGAATGCCGCCGTAGGCAACCTCGAGCTTGTCCAGTTCGAGCAGCGCCGCCGCGGCCATCAACCGGCATCCTTGACGTGCAGCGTGACCTCGCCGCCCAGGTAGGCCGCGATCACCTTCGGGTCGTTCTGCACGTCGGCGGCGCTCCCCTCGGCGATCTTGCGTCCGTAGTCGAGCACCAGCACGCGGTCGCAGATGGTCATCACCAGCTTCATGTCGTGCTCGATCAAAAGGATCGTCGTGCCGTCGCGCCGGATGTCCTCGAGCAGGGCTTTCAACCCCTGCGTTTCAGTCGCATTCATTCCGGCGGCGGGCTCGTCGAGCGCAAGGAGCTTCGGGTCGGTCGCCAGCGCGCGAGCGATCTCCAGCCGGCGCTGGTCGCCATAGGCCAGATGCTTGGCCAGGTCGTTCGCCCGCGTCGCGACCCCGACGTAGTCGAGCAACTGGTAGGCGCGGCTGGTGATAGCGGCTTCCTCGGCGAGCGTCGCGCGGTCGCGGAAAATCGCGCCGAAGACGCCGGCGTGGGTCCGCACATGCCGGCCTATCATCACGTTCTCCAGCGCCGACAGGTTCTGGAACAGGCGTATGTTCTGGAACGTGCGCGCGATCCCGCGTTCGGCGACCTGATTCGGCTTCAGACGATTGAGCGGCGCACCGTCGAAGGTGAAGCTGCCGCCATCCGGCACGTAGATGCCGGTCAGCACGTTGAACAGCGAGGTTTTACCGGCGCCGTTCGGTCCGATCAAGCCGTAGATCTCTCCGTGATGGATGCTGAAGCTGACGTCGGCCAGCGCCTGCACGCCGCCGAAGCGCTTGCCGATGTCCTGGGCCGAAAGCAGCGTCCGTTCGCTCATGTCGCGGCGGTCCTGGCGACCTCGAGCTCGCGCTTGCGCACCGCGGACGGCCACAATCCGGCCGGCCGGAACAGCATGATCGCGACCAGGGCGATGCCGAACACCAGCAGGCGAATCGTCTCCGCGTCGATCAGCACGCGGCCGAACAGCGCCATCTGCACCGGCTCCATCGTGTAGCGCAATACTTCGGGCAGCAGCGTCAGAAGGATCGCGCCGAGGATCACGCCGGGAATGTTGCCCATGCCGCCCAGGACCACCATCGCGAGCACGATGATCGACTCGAACAGGCCGAAGCTTTCGGGGCTGATGAACTGCTGCGTCGCCGAGAATACCGCGCCGGCGATGCCGCCGAACGAGGCGCCCATCGCGAACGCGAGCAGCTTGACGTTCCGCGTGTTGATGCCCATCGCCTTGGCGGCGACCTCGTCTTCGCGTATCGCTTCCCACGCGCGGCCCAGCCGAGAGTTCTGCAGCCGGAGATTGACGACGATGACCGCGATCGTCAGCAGCAGAAGCATGTAGTAGTACTTCTGGGGGCCGGTGAAGGTGATGCCGAGGAAAGATTCGGTGCTGGCGAACGAAAACCCGCCGATGCGGAACGGGTCGATCAGGTTGATCCCCTGCGGACCGTTGGTGAAGTTGATCGGCGCATTCAGGTTGTTGAGGAAGATCCGGATGATCTCGCCGAACCCCAGAGTGACGATCGCCAGGTAGTCGCCGCGCAGCTTCAGGGTCGGCGTGCCGAGCAGCACGCCGAACAGGCAGGCGATGCCCGCGCCGATCGGCAGGATCACCCAGAACGGCAGGTGGATTCCGAATTGCGGCGAAGCCAGCAGCGCGTAGGTATAGGCGCCGACGGCGTAGAAAGCGATGTAGCCCAGGTCGAGGAGCCCGGCGAAGCCGACGACGATGTTGAGCCCGAGGGCCAGCATCGTGTAGACCATCGCGAAGTTGAGGATGCGGACCCATGCCTGGCCCGCGAGCGCGGCGACGAAGGGCAGCACGCCAAGCGCGATCGCAACCAGCGCGACGCCGGCCCAGACCTGCGGCGGTATCCCTGTGCGGATGGCGCTCCTCATGCGCGATCGGCGACGCGTTCGCCCAGCAGGCCCGACGGACGGAAGATCAGCACCAGGATCAGCACGAAGAACGCGAACACGTCCTGGTAGTTGCTTCCGAAGAGGCTTACCTGCCCGTCGCTCGCCGCGCACTTCTGCTGCAGCGTATCGCTCAGCGACGACAGCCCGCAGACGTTGGATACGTCGCCGATGTAACCGGCGCCCAGGGCTTCGATGATGCCGAGCAGGATGCCGCCCAGCATCGCCCCGGCCAGATTGCCGATTCCGCCCAGGACGGCTGCGGTGAACGCCTTCAGGCCGAGCAGGAACCCCATGTAGTAATGCGCAATGCCGTAGTAGGCCATCACCATAAGGCCGGCGACGGCAGCCAGAGCCGCGCCGATGACGAACGCCGCCGAGATGATCACGTTGATGTCGATGCCCATCAGGCCGGCCACCTGCGGGTTTTGCGCGGTCGCCCGCATCGCCATTCCCAGGCGTGTGCGCTGCACGATCAGCACGAGGCCGCCCATCAACAGGCCCGCCATGACCACGATCAGCATCTGCAGGTCGGTCATCGCCGCGCCGAGGATGTTATGCGTCGTCGGCTGGATCAGCGTCGGAAACGTGCGGTAGTTGCGGCCCCAGACCATCAGCGCGACGTTCTGCAGCACGATCGACATGCCGATGGCGGTGATCAACGGCGCGAGCCGCGGCGCGCGGCGCAACGGCCGGTAGGCGATCTTTTCCATGCTGTACGCGATCGCCACGCAGATGAGGATCGCGACCAGGAGTCCGGCGAGGATGATCACGACCGCGGGAAGCGAGGCGTGCGAGCCGACCAGCCCGGTGATGACCGACAGCGCGACCATCGCTCCTATCATCACGACTTCGCCATGGGCGAAATTGATCAGGCCGATGATGCCGTACACCATCGTGTAGCCGAGAGCGACCAGCGCGTAGACGCTGCCGAGCGTGAGACCGTTGATGATCTGCTGCAGAAAGGTTTCCACGAAACGAATCTCCCGTCCTCGCCGCGGCGGTCCCGGCTAGTGGCCGATTCTCCGCCGCGGCTAACGCCGCGGCAATCCCCCCGTGCGACCGCGGACGGCGGAATGGAAACGGCGCCCTGGAGGGCGCCGTTTCGGTCTTGCGATAGCGCGCAGGCATCCAGCCCGCGTCGTCCTATTTCTTCGCCGGTGCGTCCGACTTCATCGCGTCCGGCTTCATCGCGTCGGACGTCGCCGGAGCGGCCGGTGCCGCGGGCGCTGCCGGCGCCGCGGCCGCGAGCTTCTCGGTCTTGCCGCCGACGTTCATCGCCATCGGCACCAATGCGCCATCCTTGACCGTATATAGCGTGATCGCGCCGTTCTTGGTGTCGCCGTGCTCGTCGAATTCGACCTTCGCCGTGATGCCGTCGTACGAGATCTTGGAAAGCTCGGGCAGATACTTGGCCGGGTCGGTCGAGTTCGCCTTCTGCATCGCCGCGATCAGAGTGTTTGCGGCATCGTACGAATACGGCGCGTAGACCTGGATCGGTCCGTACTTGGCCGTAAAGCGGGTGACGAAGTCCTTGGCGTTGGCCATCTTTTCCGGCGGAACGCCGGCTTGCGTGCAGTACTGGCCCTCGGCCGCGCCGCCGGCGAGTTTCGGCCACTCGGCCGAGCACACGCCGTCGCCGGCGATGAACTTGGCCTTGATGCCGAGTTCCTTCATCTGCTTGACCATCGGGCCGCCTTGCGCGTCCATGCCGCCGTACATGATCAGGTCGGGGCTCTTGGCCTTGATCTTGGTCAGGATCGCCTTGAAGTCGGTCGCCTTGTCGTTGGTGAATTCATGCGCGACGATCGTGGCGCCGGCCGCCTTGGCTGCTTTCTCGGTCTCTTCGGCGAGGCCCGCGCCATAGGCGGTCTTGTCGTCGATGATTGCGATCTTTTTCGCGCCCAGCGTGGAAACGGATTCCTTGCCGATGACGCTCCCCTGCTGCACGTCGTTGGCCATTACGCGGAACGCGGTCTTGAAGCCCTGCAGCGTGTATTTGGGATTCGTTGCCGACGGCGAGATCTGCGGAATGCCGGCATCGCTGTACAGCTTGGAGGCGGGAATCGTCGTGCCCGAGTTCAAATGGCCGACCACGCCGGCGACCTTCGCGTCCACCAGCTTCTGCGCCACGATCACGCCCTGTTTCGGGTCCGCCTGGTCGTCTTCGGCGACGAGCTCGAACTTGACCTTCTTGCCGTCGATCATGATGCCCTTGGCATTGGCATCGTCGATGGCCAGCCGGGCGCCGTTTTCGTTGTCCTTGCCCAGATGCGCCTGGGGTCCGGTCGTCGGCCCGACGTGGCCGATCTTGACGACGGCTTCAGGAGCGGCCGGCGTGGCGGGCGTGGCGTCCGCGGCCTTCTTCGGCTCTTCCTTGCCGCAGCCGTAAACGGTCATCAACGCTGCGGCGACGAGCGTCAGGCCGAGCGCGCGATTAAATCTCATGAATGTCCTCCACTAAGGGGTGATCGGAAGAGCGGGGAGCGCGAAATTATGGGCGGCCCGGGGTATGCTGTCAATTGCGCCGCCGCACCCGAGCGTCTTCCGCGCAGCCCGGGCTTGCGCTTCATCGCCGTTTGCCGCGCTTGCCTCCGGGCACCGGGCGTTTCGTCGGGTCTGGCTTGTGTCGACGGCGGCTGGAAGCCTAGACTCGCGCAATTTTTGAATCCACCGATGCCGGCCCGCGCATCCAACCGGCAGAACGGGGCGCGTCGAGCCGCAAGGGTCGGGCGGTCGGCGGGGCGATCGGTACTAAGGGGATATATTGGTCATGGCACGCTGGTTTACCCGGCGCCGCACCGTCGGCGCCCTGGTTGCGATTATTCTCGTGGGCACTCTCGCGGCCGTCGTCGTCGTACGGTCGAGTCAGCGCGCGTCCGCGGCGACGGGGGACGGGCCGCCGGTCGTCCTCGAGTTCAACCCGGCCGACCTGGCCGCGGTCGAGGCCCAGGCGCTTTCGCGCTGGCTGCCGGTTTCGGGCGCCCTGCAACCGGTCAACCAGAGCACCGTCCGATCCAAGGTCTCGGGCGAAGTCCGCCAAGTCATGGTCCGCGAGGGCGAGACCGTCCGCGCGGGACAGACGATCGCCCGGTTCGATACGGCCGATCTGGAAGTGAAGCTTACCGACCGCATGGGTGCGATGGAATCGAGCCGCGCGCAGCTGGCGCTGGCCGAGAAGACGCGAGCGCAGAACCTGGCGCTGCTCAAGCAGAATTTCATCTCGCAAACCGCGTACGACAGCGCGGAGAGCAACCTTTCGGTGACCCAGGGTACGCTCAAGTCCAACGAGGCTCAGGTCCAGCTGGCGCGCAACGCGCTGCGCGACGCCGTGGTGACCGCGCCCCTGTCCGGCACCGTGGCCAAACGCCATGTCCAGCCGGGCGAGAAAGTGCCGTTCGATGCCCCGCTCGTGACCATCGTCGACCTGTCGCAGATGGAGCTCCAGGCGATGGTACCGGCCAACGATATTCCGGAGCTCACCCTGGGCATGAAGGCCACGCTTGCCATCGACGGCTTCGGCGAACGCCGCTTTACCGGCACGATCGATCGCATCAATCCGACGACGGAAGCCGGCACGCGCGCCATCCTGGTGTTCGTCCACGTGCCGAACCCCGACGGGGCGCTGCGCGGCGGGATGTTCGTTACCGGCCGCGTCACCCTGGCGGCGGGCGCGCCTGTGCCTACGTTGCCGGCGATCGCTGTGAGGACCGAAGCGGGACAGAACTTTGTCTGGACGATCGAGAACGGCAAGCTCGCACGGCGCCTGGTCACCGTCGGCCGCCGCGACGACAGCGCCGGCCGCGTCGAGATCAAGACGGTGCTCCCTTCCGGCGTTCCGATCCTGGCAGCTCCGTTCGATAATCTGAAGATCGGGTTGCCGGCAGCGGTTCGGGCGGCGACGGGACCTCGAAGCGGCACTGCCGGCTGACGCCGGCGCCAACGGGCGAAGGAAACGCACATGTGGATTACCCGCGTCTCGATCAAGAACCCGGTCTTTGCCACCATGGTGATGGTCGGCATCGTCGTGCTCGGTCTGTTTGCCTATGCGCGCCTGGGCGTCGAGCAGATGCCCGACGTCACGCTGCCATTCTGCAACATCATCACCGTTTATCCGGGTGCCTCGCCGGAAGCCGTCGAGACCGACGTCAGCAAGCCGATCGAATACGCGGTCAATACCGTGTCGGGGGTCAAGCGGATCTATTCGAATTCGCGCGAAGCGCAGAGCCAGGTATTCGTCGAATTCCGCCAGGGCACCGACATCACGCGGGCGATCCAGGACGCGCGCGACAAGATCGCGCTCATCCGGTCGAATTTCCCCCGCGACGTCAAGGATCCGCAGGTGGTCCGCGTGGACGTCGAGGACAACCGGCCGACGGTCTCGCTGGCGGTCCTTTCACCGACGGTCGAGCTGCGCGAGCTCACCTCGCTGACCGACCAGACGATCGTCAAGGCGCTGGAGAACATTCCGGGCGTGGCGCAGGTCGACGTCAACGGCCGCGTTACCCGGCAGATCCTTATCCAGATCAGGCCCTCGGCACTGGCGTCGCTCGGCGTCGGCGTCGACCAGGTGATGACGGCAGTTCAGAATGCCAACCAGGACGTACCTGCCGGCCGCATCACGCGCGGCCAGAACGACTCGGTGGTGCGGGTCGAGGGCAAGATCAAGGACCCGGCCCAATTCGGCCGGATCATCGTCGCGCAGCAAGGCGGGGGACCGGTCTACCTCTCCCAGGTCGCCGACGTGATCGACGGCGAGAAGGAGCTCGACTCGATTTCGCGCATCAACGGCCGGCCTTCGATAACCATCGATATCCGCAAGGCGCAGGACGCGAACATCGTCGAGACCGGCCGGGGCGTGCGCGCTGCGATCCAGGCGCTCAAGGCGCGCCTGCCGGCCGACGTCGACGTAAGCGTCGTGTACTCGCAGGCCGACCAGGTCGAAGCCAGCGTGAAGCGGGTCAAGGAGACGATCATCGAGGGCGCGCTCCTCACCGTGTTCATCGTCTTCCTGTTCCTGCATTCGTGGCGCAGCACGATCATCACCGGGCTTACGCTGCCGATCGCTGTCATCGCGACCTTCATCGCGCTCTATGCCTTCGGCTTCACGCTGAACATGATGACGCTGATGGCGCTTTCACTTTGCATCGGTCTGTTGATCGACGACGCGATCGTCGTGCGCGAGAACATCGTGCGCCATCTCGGGATGGGCAAGAGCCACCCGGCAGCCGCGCGCGAGGGAACCGACGAGATCGGGCTTGCGGTCATGGCGACGACGTTCGCGATAGTGGCGGTGTTCGTGCCGATCGCGTTCATGAAGGGTATCGTCGGCCAGTTCTTCTTCCAGTTCGGCCTGACCGTTGCGGTGGCGGTGCTCGTGTCGTTGTTCGTCAGCTTCACCCTTGACCCGATGCTCTCGTCGGTCTGGCACGATCCGCCGGGCTCGCGGTTTTCGCGTGTTCCGTGGCTCGGCCGGTTCATGGACCGCGTCGAGGACGTCGTGCAATGGTTCCACGGCGTTTACGGGCGGCTGCTCGAGTGGGCGATCTCCGAAAAGAGGCGCCGGCTTTACATTCCGGCCATCGGCGTCTTCAGCGCGGTGCGCACGCGGAGCCCGAAGCCGCTCCGGCCACGCTGGGTCACGATCACCAACCGCGGCATCGTGCTGTGGACCGCGCTGCTGATCTTCCTGGGCAGCTTCGGACTGCTGCCGTTCATCGGCAAGGAGTTCTCGCCGCAGGTCGACGAGAGCTTCATCTCGCTCCGACTCAACACGCCCGTCGGGACCAGCCTCGAATTTACCGACGGCAAGGTCCGCGAGGCGGAAGGCGTGCTGAAGCAGTTTCCTGAGATTCTGCTGGCGATGACGACGGTGGGCAGTGCCTGGGATGGCCGCAACTACGCGCGGATCAATCTCAAGCTTACGGATCGCGACAAGCGCGCGCGCTCGCAGAAAGATCTCGAACGCGACATCCGCAACGCGCTCAAGCCCATTCCGGGCATCGAGCTGGCCGTGGGCTACGACCGGCCGATCTGGGTCAACCTGCTGGGCCCCGATCCGGCCACGCTGACGCAGTTGATCAACGAGTTCGCGGCGAAGGTGGCCAAGGTTCCGGGGATAGCCGACATGGAAACCTCGGAAAAAGCGCTGAACCCGGCGCTGTCGATCCGGCTCAACAACGATGCGGCCGCCGATCTGGGTATCTCGGTGCAGCGGGTGGGCGCGACCGTGCGCCCGCTGCTGGCCGGCGAGACCGTGACCTATTGGCTCGGACCGGACGGCCAGAACTACGAAGTCAACGTGCAACTGCCGCGCGAGGGGCGCCAGCTCGCTTCCGACCTCGGCAACCTTTATCTGTCGACCAACAAGCGCGGCCCCGACGGTGAGTTGCGCATGGTGCCGCTGCGCCAGGTCGCCGACATCGTCGAGAGCACGAGCCCGCAGATCATCAAGCGCCAGGATTTGCAGCGGCGCGTCGCGCTCTATGCCAACGCCGACGGCCGTCCGTCGGGCAACGTCGGCGACGACGTCAAGAAGATCATCGACGCGACCGTGCTTCCGCCGGGATATCGGTTCGCCATCGCCGGGCAGCAGGAAGACACGCAGGAATCGATGTCCGCGCTGGTAGCGGCGCTGGGACTGGCGATCATCTTCATCTATCTCGTGCTCGCTTCGCAGTTCGCGAGTTTTACCCAGCCCGTAGCGATCATGGCCTCGCTGCCGTTCACGCTGATCGGGGTATTGCTGGCACTGATGCTGACCGGAACGACCCTCAACATCCTGTCGATGATCGGCTTCGTGATGCTGATGGGCCTGGTCACCAAGAACGCGATCCTGCTCGTCGATTTTGCGAACCGCTCGCGCCGCGGCGGCGCTTCGCTGCACGACGCGCTGCTGACCGCGGGACAGGTCCGCCTGCGGCCGATCATGATGACGACGGCGGCGATGATTTTCGGCATGCTGCCGCTGGCTCTGGGCCTCGGCGAGAGCGGGGAAACGCAGGCGCCGATGGGCCGCGCGATCATCGGCGGGGTGCTGACCTCGACGCTGCTCACACTGGTCGTCGTGCCGGTCATCTACACCTACCTCGACCGTTTCACCGAATGGCGGCGCGCCCGGAAATCGCGGCACGTCGCACCCATCGCCAGAGCAGACGCGCCTGCTGCGAGCGATTGACATGCGATAATGCGCGGCGCCGCGAGGCCGACCGCGTGGTGTACGACCGGAGTGGCTAGCATCGCGAGGAGGCTGGATGGATTTCGAGCAGGCGCGGTTCAACATGGTCGAGCAGCAGATCCGCACCTGGGACGTCCTCGACCAGCGTGTCCTCGACCTGCTGTTCGAAGTGCGGCGCGAGGATTTCGTCCCGCCGGCGTACCGCACGCTGGCCTTCGCCGACCTCGAAATTCCGCTGGGCGACGGCGAGCGCATGTGGCCGCCAAAGCTCGAGGCGCGCGTGCTGCAGGAGCTCGAGCTCGATCGCAACGACGCCGTGCTGGAAGTCGGCACCGGCAGTGGTTATCTGACGGCGTTGCTCGCGCGGCGTTGCGCAGCCGTGACCAGCGTGGAGATCATCACGCGATTTTCAGCCGAGGCGGCGGGCAGGCTGGCGCGTGCCGGCATCGTGAACGCGCGCCTGGAGGTGGGTGACGCCGCACGCGGGTGGGGCAATCGGCAATACGACGCGATCGTGCTCACCGGTTCGACGCCGGTCCTGCCCGATTCGTGGCCGCAGCAGCTGAAGCCGGGTGGCCGGCTGTTCGCCGTCGTCGGCGATCCTCCGGTGATGACCGCACGGCTGATCCACTCGACGGCGCCCGGAGCATTCGCGACCGAGGACCTTTTCGAGACGGTAATCGCGCCCTTGCGCAATGCCGCGCAGCCGGCGCGCTTTGTGTTTTGAATCCCTGCGGCGGAAGCAGCGCTGGCCGCGCGCGCGGCCGGCGGCGGCCCAACCGCATCTCCGATCCACTGACTGGACCGCTACGATGTTGAAAAGACTGCTTGCGATCGCGCTCGGAGCTGCCTGCAGCGGCGCGCTATCTCCCGCCGCCGCCGATGACCTGCTGCAGATTTATCGCGACGCGCTGGTCAACGATCCGGTGCTGGGCTCGGCGCGCGCCACTTGGGCGGCGACGCAGGAGAATGTTCCGCAGGCGCGGGCCGGGCTGCTGCCCTCCGTCGGTCTCGTCGCCAACGCGAACGAGTCGGACTTTTACGAAAAGATCCATGTCGATCCCGCGGAAAAAATCCGCGAGCGCTTTCCGGGGCTGAACTACACGGTGTCGGCCAGCCAGCCCCTGTACCGTCCGCAGAATTCGATCGCGTTCGACCAGGCGAAGCAGCAGGTCGGGCAAAGCGACTTCGTGCTGTCGTCGGCGCAGCAGGACCTGATCGTGCGCGTGACCCAGGCGTACTTCGACGTGTTGCTGGCACGGTTCAACATCGAGTTGACCGAGAGCCAGAAGGCCGCCGTCAGCGAGAATCTGGCCCAGGCGAAGCGCAATTTCGAGGTCGGCACTGCGACGATCACCGACACCAACGATGCGCAGGCCAAATACGACCAGATCGTCGCGCAGGAGATCGCGGCGCGCACCGATCTCGACAACAAGCTGGCGGCGCTGCGCGCCATCATCGGACGCTTCCCCGCCGAGCTCAGGCATTTCGGCGACAAATTCGACCCGCAGCTGCCGTCTCCGAACGCGCTCGAGCCCTGGGTCGAGCAGGCGCTCAGCCAGAACCTCCAGGTGCGCATCGCGCAGTCGAACTTCGACATCGCCACGCTCGAAGTCGATCGGCAGAGGGCCGCCCACTACCCGACGATCGATCTGGTCGCGAGCGTCAACCAGGGCTACGCCGGGGGGTCGGCGTCGACCTCGTCGGTCTCTTCCGCCGCCTTCGATTCGCGGCTGGCGCAGATCGGCGTGCAACTCAACGTACCGCTGTACCAGGGCGGCGCGATCGAGTCGCGCGTACGCCAGGCGATCGCCAACCGCGATCGCGCGCGGCAGGATCTCGAAACGGCTCGTCGTAACGCTCAGCTTCTGGCGCAGACTTCGTTCTCCGGGGTGACCAGCGGCGTCGCGCAGGTCAAGGCATTCGAGCAGGCGCTGGCCTCGGCGCAGGTCTCGTACGACTCCAACAAGCTCGGGCTGGAGGTCGGCGTGCGCACCAACCTCGACGTCCTGAACCAGCAGCAGCAGGTGTTCCAGACGCGGTTCAACCTGACGCAGTCCTATTTCAACTTTCTGATCAACCAGCTCAAGCTCAAGCAGGCGGTCGGAACACTCACCGACACCGACGTCGAGCAGATCAACCGCGAGCTGCGCGTTTAGGGCGCCGGACGCCTCGCTA
This sequence comes from Casimicrobiaceae bacterium, assembly GCA_036269335.1. Lineage (GTDB taxonomy): Bacteria > Pseudomonadota > Gammaproteobacteria > Burkholderiales > Casimicrobiaceae > PALSA-1003. Next base: position 40,548 of record DATASF010000153.1, on the reverse strand, counting down.
CGAGCTGAGGCGACAGCCAGGACCACAGTCGATCGGCCGCGCCCTGGTGGGCCGCGTGGAACGCGCGCGCTGCCGCACTCATCGCCTGCCGCCGCGCCGGGTCGGACAGGATCGTGCGCACCGCCGCGACCAGCGCATCGGCATCGGCGACGATTTCGGCCGCGCCCGCCGCGGCCGCGCCGGCAGTCGCTTCGGCGAAGTTGAAGCTGTGCGGTCCGATCAGCACCGGCACGCCGAGCGCCAGTGGCTCGATCAGGTTCTGGCCGCCGAGCGGAAGCAGGCTGCCTCCGACGAAAGCCAGATCAGCCACCGCGTAGTACGAAAAAAGCTCCCCCATCGAATCGCCGATGACGACGCGCACATCGGCCGGCACCGGGCGATTGTCGCTGCGTCGCACGAACGGAACACCGCGCTCGCGGAGCAGGTCGGCGACGCTGTCAAAGCGCTGCGGATGACGCGGCACGATGACCAGCAGCGTTTCCGGCGGCAGCGGCTTCCGCTCGAGCGCGTCGAGCAGCAGCGCCTCTTCGCCTTCGCGTGTGCTTGCGGCGATCCACACCCGCCGCGTCGAGCCAAAACGCGACGCGAATTCGGCGCCGAGCGCGCGGGCCGCATCGGGAACCGTCATGTCGAATTTGAGATTGCCGGTCACCACCGTGTTCCGCGCGCCGAGCGCTGCCAGCCGTGCTTCGTCGGCGCCCGATTGCGCGGCGACGCCGGCGAGCCGCGCCAGCATCGGGCGGGTCAGCGCGGCGTAGCGCCGGTATCCGGCGGCGGAGCGCTCCGACAGGCGCGCATTGACCAGGTAAACCGGGATGCCGCGCGCGGCGGCGTGCGCGATCAGGTTGGGCCACAACTCGGTCTCGAGCAGGAGGCCCGCAGCCGGACGAAAGTGCGCGAAAAAAGCGTCGACCGCGAACGGCAGGTCGTACGGCAGCCACACCTGCGTAACGGTGTCGCCGTAGAGCGCGCGGCCGGTGTCGCGACCGGTCGCAGTCATATGCGTCAGCACGATGGCGACATCGGGGTAGGCGCGATTGAGATGCTGGAGCAGCGGCAGCGCGGCCCGCGTTTCGCCGACCGAGACCGCGTGCACCCACCAGACGGCGGACGGCGGCGGCGGCGCGCGGTAGCGGCCGAAGCGTTCGCCCCACGCACGCCGGTAACCGGGCTCGCGGCGCCCGCGCCACCACAGGCGCAGCGGCAGGAGCGGCACCAGCGCCGTGCCGGCAAGCGTGTACAGCGCGCGGGCGAAGTCCATCAGCAGTCCGGCACCGTGCGGAGCAAGGCGCCGACGGCGGCGACGACTTCGGGCGGCGCGGGAACGATGCCCGCCCCGCCGAGATCGCGGCAGTGCGGACCGGCGCGCGCAACGCCGGCAAGCCGCGGATCGGTCGCGACGAACAGCGCGACGGTCGGGGCGCCCAAGGCCGCCGCCAGGTGAACGAGCCCGGTGTCGACGCCGCAGACGACTTCGGCGCGGGCGAGCAGCGCCGCGATCTGCGGCAGCTCGCGTCGCGCGCCGACGGCGGCCCCGGGAATGCCGTCGGCAAGGCGGTTGCTCCGCTCGGCTTCTTCGCTCGTACCCCACGGCAGCAGCACGGCCAGGCCGGCCTGCGTGAAGTGCGCGATCAACGCGCGCCAGTGCGCGTCGGGCCAAAGCTTGTCGGCACGGCTGCTCGCATGCACGAAGACCGCGTAAGGCGTCTCGGGTGCATCGATCAGCGGCGGCGGGACCAGGTCGAAGTGCGGCGGTCCGTCGAGCGGATAGCCGAACGCTGCAGCGGCGAGCTGACGGCAGCGGTCGATCAAGTGCTGCGCAGGATCGATCCGGTAGCGTCGACGGTAACTCAAGCTCGCCGCCGGCTCGCGGATGCTTGCACGATCGGGCCCGTGCACCGGACCGCGCGCGAGCCACGCCAGCAGCGCGCCTTTGACCTGTTCCTGGAGGTCGAGCACCAGGTCGTAGCGATCGCGAGTCAGTGCGCGGCGGAACGCAGCGGCTTCGTGCCAGGTCGCGCGGTCGAGGGCTTTGTGTCGCCAGCGGCGCAGTGCGACCGGAATGACGCGCTCGATACCGCGATGCATCGCGGGCAGGGCAGCAAAAGCTTCCTCGGCGACCCAGTCGACCGCGATGTCGGGACGATGTCGCCGGATATCGTGCACGATAGGCAACGCGTGCACGATGTCGCCGAGCGACGAGGGCCTGATGATCAGCGCGCGGCTCACCCGATACACCTCACGAGGATCGCGGCGAGCGATGCCGCCGCTGCGTTGATCGTGGCCGCCGGCGGATGACTTGCCGGTGCGTTGCACGTAGAATGGGCCGCGCCCTCCGCCGCATGTCGCATCGGAGGCATTTCTGCCCCGACGCCCGACGCGTTGTCCGATCTCCAGCCGCGCCTGCCCTTGCCTGAATTGAGCCTCGTGGTGATCACGCGCGACGCCGGTGCGCAGCTTGCTGCGTGCCTCGATTCCGTTCCCTTCGCTGCGGAGACGCTGGTCGTCGATTCCGGCAGCCGGGATGATACCGTAGAAATCGCCAGCGCCCGGGGCGCGCGCGTGATCGAGCAGCCATGGCTGGGGTTCGGGCCGCAGCGGCGCTACGCGGTGGGAGAAGCCGCGCACGACTGGGTGCTCTGCCTCGACGCCGACGAGCGCCTGTCGCCGGAGCTGGCGATCGCCATCGGCGCGGCCTTGAGGGAGCCGAGCCATGCCGCGTTCGAGATGGCGCGGCGCAACCGCTTTTTCGGATGCTGGCTTCGTCATGGCGAAGGGTATCCCGACTGGACGATCCGGCTGTTCGACCGTCGCCATGCGCGCTGGACCGATGACGTCGTCCACGAACACGTCGTCGCCGACGGCCCGGTCGGGCGCCTCGACGGCGACTTGCTGCACGCGTCGGCCGAGTCGCTCGACGCGTATCTCGCCAAGCAGAATCGCTATTCGACCCTGCAGGCCGAGGCGATGCACGCGCGCGGCGAACATTTCTCGTGGGTCCGGCTGGTCGGCTCTCCGCTCGCCCGCTTCGTCCGCTTCTATGTGCTGCGCGCCGGTTTTCTCGACGGCTCGGCCGGTCTGGTCCATATCGCCATCGGCTCTTTCACGAGCTTCTGCAAGTACGCCAAGCTGCGGGCGCTCGACAGGCCGGTGGATCTTTGATGACGACGCTGGTCACCGGCGCGGCTGGCTTTGCCTTCGGCCGCTCGCGCCCGAGGCGCTCGCTTAACCCGCTGCGCGGGTTAGCCTTCGCCGAAACCGGCGGCCGGATTACGCTGCGATGAAAGTCCTTGTCACCGGGGCCGCCGGGTTTATCGGCATGCATCTCTCGCTGCGGCTCGCGCGCGACGGCGCCGACGTCGTCGGCGTCGACAACTTCGACCCGTACTACGATGTCGCGCTGAAGCGCGCGCGGGCGGATCAGCTGGCGCGCGCCGGCGTCGAGTGCATCGAGCTCGACCTGGCCGATCACGCGGCGACGGCGGCGCTGTTTCGCGGCGGCCGATACAGGCGCGTCGCGCATCTGGCCGCGCAGCCGGGCGTGCGGTATTCGCTGCAGAATCCGGCGGCCTACATCCGCAACAACATCGATGCCTTCGCCGCGGTCATCGAGGCTTGCCGCCACACCGGCGTCGAGCATCTGGTGTATGCGTCGAGCTCGAGCGTATACGGGGCCAACCACACGCTGCCGTACTCCGAGGACCAGGCCGTCGATCATCCGATGAGCCTCTACGCAGCGACCAAGAGAGCCGACGAGCTGATCGCGCACAGCTACAGCCATCTATACCGGTTGCCGACGACCGGCTTGCGCTTCTTCACCGTCTACGGCCCGTGGGGCCGGCCCGACATGGCGACCGCACTGTTCACGCGCGCGATCATCGACGGCACGCCGGTCAAGGTGTTCAACTTCGGCCGGGTGCGCCGGGACTTCACCTATGTCGACGACATCGTCGAAGGCGTCGTGCGGGTGCTCTCGCGTCCACCCGAAGCGGCCGACGCCGGCGCCGCGCCCTATGCGATCTACAACATCGGCAACCATACGGCGATCGATCTGGAATCGTTCATCGGCGAGCTCGAGCGATTGCTCGGCAAGGCCGCGATCCGCGAATACCTGCCGGCGCAGCCGGGCGACGTCCCGGCGACGTTCGCCGCGATCGACCGCCTCGCCGCTGCGACGGGATTCGCGCCTACGACACCGCTCGCCGAAGGATTGCGGCGGTTCGTGGCATGGTATCTCGACTACTATCGAACGGACGGAACGGCTCGCACGACATGATAGAATCCGCGCCCCGGGCAAGCGCCTCGCTCGCCTTCCGGCGCATGGAGCTCGCATGATTCTGGTCACCGGCGGGGCCGGTTTTATAGGCGCCAATTTCGTGCTCGACTGGCGCGCCGAAGCTAACGAGCCGGTCGTCAATGTCGACAAGCTCACCTACGCCGGTAATCTGGGCAACTTGGCCGCGCTCAAGGACGACCCGGACCACCATTTCGTGCGGGCCGACATCGGCGATCGCGCGACCATCGATGCGTTGCTGGCCGCGCACCGGCCGCGTGCAATCGTCAATTTCGCGGCCGAGAGCCACGTCGACCGCTCGATCCACGGGCCGGCCGCCTTCATCGAGACCAACATCGTCGGCACGTTCGCGCTGCTCGAAGCTGCGCGTGCCTACTGGTCGTCGCTGCCGGACGCCGAGCGCTCGCGCTTTCGCTTTCTGCACGTTTCGACCGACGAGGTCTACGGCTCGCTCGCGCCGGATGCGGGGGGATTCTGCGAGACGACGCCGTATGCGCCGAACAGCCCGTATTCGGCGTCGAAAGCCGCCTCCGATCATCTGGTGCGCGCGTACCACCACACCTATGGTCTGCCGACGCTGACGACCAACTGCTCGAACAACTACGGGCCGCTGCAGTTTCCCGAAAAGCTGATCCCGCTGATGATCGTCAACGCGCTCGCCGGCAAGCCGCTGCCGGTCTATGGCGACGGCAAGAACGTGCGCGACTGGCTGTACGTCGGAGATCATTGCGCGGCGATACGCACGGTGCTTGCGCGCGGCTCGCCGGGTGCGACGTATAACATCGGCGGCAACGCCGAAAAGACCAACATCGAGGTGGTGCACACGCTTTGCCGGATACTCGCCGAACTGCGTCCGGGGCGCGACTACGCGGCGCAGATCAGCTTTGTCCGCGATCGCCCCGGCCATGACCGCCGTTACGCGATCGATTCGTCGAGGATTCGAAGCGAGCTCGCCTGGACGCCGCGCGAGACGTTCGAATCGGGGCTCGCGCGCACCGTGCACTGGTACCTCGACCACGCGGCATGGTTGCAGGCGGTGAGCAGCGGCGAATACCACAAGTGGATTTCGCTCAACTACACGGGCGAGCCGGCATGACAGTCCGCAAGGGCATCATCCTCGCCGGCGGGTCGGGGAGCCGCCTCTATCCGGCGACGCAGGTGCTGTCGAAGCAGCTGCTGCCGGTGTACGACAAGCCGATGATCTACTATCCGCTGTCGACCTTGATGCTCGCCGGCATTCGCGACATCCTGCTGATCTCCACGCCGGAGGACACGCCGCGCTTCACCCAACTGCTCGGAGACGGCCGACGCTGGGGAATCGACCTGCGCTACGCGGTTCAGCAGACGCCGAACGGCCTGGCACAGGCGTTCGTCATCGGCCGCGACTTCGTCGGTGGCGCGAGCTCGGCGCTGGTGCTGGGCGACAATATTTTCTATGGGCACGATCTGCAGCCGATGCTCGCGCGCGCCAGCGCGCGCGCCGCGGGCGCGACGGTGTTCGCGTATCCGGTGGCCGACCCCGAGCGTTACGGCGTCGCGGAGTTCGACGCCGACGGACGCGTGCTGAGCCTCGCCGAAAAGCCGCAGCGGCCGAAGTCGCGCTACGCGGTTACCGGACTCTATTTCTACGACAACCGGGTGCTCGATATCGCCGCCGCCCTAAAGCCTTCGGCGCGCGGCGAGTTCGAGATCACCGACGTCAACCAGGCCTACCTTCGTCTGGGTGAGCTCGCCGTCGAAGTGATGGGCCGCGGCATGGCCTGGCTCGACACCGGCACGCACGAATCGCTGCTCGAGGCGGCGCAATACATTGCGACCATCGAGCGCCGGCAGGGACTCAAGATCGCCTGTCCGGAAGAGATCGCCTATCGCCAGGGTTACATCGACGCCGCGGCCCTGGAAAAACTCGGACAGGCTATGGCCAGGAATGGCTATGGACAGTATCTTCTGAGCCTGCTGCACGGGCCGGCGATACGATGAGGCGGCGGCAGTGAAAGTCACCCCGACCGATTTGCCGGAAGTGCTGCTGCTCGAGCCGAGAGTCCACGGCGACGAGCGCGGGTTTTTTTTCGAGAGCTACAATCGCCGCGCGCTGGCCGAAGCGGGGCTCGACGCCGAGTTCGTGCAGGACAATCATTCGCGCTCCGCCCGCGGCGTGCTGCGCGGTTTGCATTACCAGATCGAGCACGCCCAGGGAAAGCTGGTGCGCGTGACCGAGGGCGAAGTTTTCGACGTGGCAGTCGATCTTCGCCGCAGCTCGGCGCGGTTCGGCCGCTGGTCGTCGGCGCTGCTGTCGGCGCAGAACCGGCGGATGCTGTGGATTCCGCCGGGCTTCGCGCACGGCTTCCTGGTCGTCTCCGATGCCGCGGAATTTCTCTACAAGACGACCGACTACTGGTATCCGCAGCACGAGCGCTGCCTGCTGTGGAGCGATCCGGCGCTCGGCATCCGGTGGCCGCTGTCGGGCGCGCCGCTGGTCGCTGCCAAGGACGCAGCCGGACGCACGCTGGCGCAGGCCGACACCTATCCGTGAAGCCTCCGGTGATTTTGCTCACCGGGAGCGCAGGGCAACTCGGCTTCGAACTGGCCAGGCTGCTTCCGGCGCACGGCGCGGTGCAAGCGCTCGATCGCGCCGCGCTCGACCTCGCCGATGCAGACGCGATCGCGGCGGCAGTGCGCCGGATCAAGCCGCAGATCATCGTCAACGCGGCGGGCTACACCGCCGTCGACCGCGCCGAAAGCGAGCCCGCGCTCGCAGACGCGATCAATGCGCGCGCGCCCGCTGTGCTGGCCGAGGAAGCGAAGCGCTTGGACGCGCTGCTCATTCACTATTCGACCGATTACGTGTTCGACGGCAATTCCACCGAGCCGTACCGCGAGGACGACCAGGCCAATCCGCTGAACGTCTACGGCAGCAGCAAGCTCGCCGGCGAGCGCGCGATCGCGGCCGCCGGAGTCGCGCATCTGATCCTGCGCACCAGCTGGGTCTATGGCTGGCGCGGCCAGAATTTTCTGCTGACGATGCGCCGGCTCGCGGCCACGCGGGACGAATTGCGCGTCGTCGCCGACCAGTTCGGCGTCCCCAACTGGAGCCGGGTGCTGGCCGAGGCGACCGCAAGTCTTATCGGCCGCGGCGCAGCAGCGCTTTCGAAAAAGAGCGGCCTCTATCATTTGAGCGGGCACGGGCACGCGAGCTGGTTCGATTTTGCGCGCGCGATTTTCGACGGTGCCGACCGACCGCGCATCGTGCCGATCACCTCCGCGGAGTATCCGACGCCTGCCCGGCGACCGGCGTCGGCGGTGCTCGCCACGGACAAATTCGAGGCGGCGTTCGGCGTCGCGCTGCCGGATTGGCGGGAAACGCTGGCGGCGTGCAAGGCGGCCGCGGCCTAGCTACTCGCTCCTCCGGCGCATCGATGCCGCGCCCGACGACGCACGCCGAAACCGGGGATCAGAATCGGTACGAATGCGCGACCGGCGTGGCGCGCGTCAGCGTCGCACCGGCGCCGCCCGCGACGATCGCATTCATCCCGAACGCGACGCCGTCGAGCAGCGCGTTGTGGCGGTATTCGCCCAGCGTGCGCAGCGGTTCAAGGCCCCTCTCGAGCGTCCGCTGATCGATCGTCGTCACCTGGCAGCGCGTGCAGGGCTTGACCATTTTCAGCGTCACGCCGCCGCTGACGAGCTGGTCGATGTAATCCTCGTCGTAGGGGTCGACGCCGGAGAGCACCAGATTCGGACGAAAACGATCGATCGGCAGCGGTGTCGCGAGCCGCGCGTTCAGATCCTCCAGCGAGGCTTCGGACAGCACCAGCAGCGGATAGCCATCGGCGAACGCGGTATGCGCCCCGGAATCGCCGGCGTATTCGGGATTGCAGAGCCGTCTTGCCGCGGAATCGAAACGAACCAGCCGATAGGCACCCGCCAGCCGGGCCGAAAGCCATGCGGCTGCCGCGGGTCCCTGGTCGATTCCCGGCACGGTGTCGCGCCAGACGGTCACCGCGCTGGCGGTGCCCGATTGATCGAGCGGCACTTGGAGTGGCTCGGCGCCGGGCACAGTCAACGTGAGCGAAGTTGCGCTGATCGCCGTTGCGATCGACGCCAATCGGGGCTCGGTGCGTTGCGTAACGAATCGTCCGGCGACATCGACGACCATCCACTCGCGGTCGTGCTCGAGCCCGCGCTCGGTGACCCGAGCCGATGACAGCGCGATGCCGCGGCAGCCCTTGACCGGATAGACGAACAGCGCCGCGATCGAGGCGGTCATGTCAGCGCCGATATCAAGGGCAGCGCAAGCTCCGCCCTTGATCCGCCAGAGGCCGCTGCACGCTCAGTGCAAGCCGGCGGCGTACTGCGCCGCCGCCGCGATCGCCTGCTCGTTCATCCTGCCGGCGATCTGCGCCATGATCCTTCCGTTGACGTCCTTGCCTTCCTTGTCCATGCCGCGCTCGCCCGCCTTGAACGCGCGCAGCTGCGCCAGCGTGTAATCGGCATATTGGCCCCCGAGCCGCGGATAGCGCGATGGAATGCCGGCGCCGTCCGGTGCATGGCAGGCCGCGCACGCCGGCACGCCGCTGGCCGCGTCACCGCCGCGAAACAGCTTTTGACCCGCGGCAGCAAGGTTGGCGTCCGTGGCCGCCTGTCCCTTGGGTTTCTGTTGCGCGAAATAAGCGCCCAGCGATCGCATGTCTTCGGGCATCAGCGTCGCCGCCATTCCGGCCATCACCGCATTGTTCCGGATTCCGCTTTTGAAGTGGGCGAGCTGCAGGGCGATGTAATCGGCCTGCTGTCCGGCAAGGTTGGGGTTCGCCGGCGTCAGGCTGTTACCATCGGCGCCATGGCAGGCCGAGCAAACCTGGTTGACGAGTTGCTGCGCTTTGGCGAGATCGGGCTTGCCGGCGGTATCCTGGGCGCCTGCCGGTACGCCGAGCGCAACCGCGGCGGCCGCCGCGGTCAGCAACAACGCGCGTTTCATTGTTTAACGCTCCCTCGATTCGGCGGCCCGGCGGTCCAGTCCGCGCATCGGGCGTCGCTTGCGCACGTATGCGAGGCAAGCCGACCGCCTATTGTACCCAATCCGTCGCGGCCGGCCCAAGCCTCGCCGGCGGGTGAGCGCGAGTGACGCATCCGTTCCACCATGCGGAGTTTTTGACGACAGCGGCGGACTGGCACCAGCTGCCCGTCGACGGCGCGCCCGAAGTGGCGTTCGCCGGTCGATCGAACGCCGGCAAATCCTCGGCGATCAACGCGCTGGCGCAGCAAACGCGTCTGGCGTTCGTCAGCAAAACGCCGGGACGCACGCAGAACATCAATTTCTTTCGGCTTCGCTCAGGAGCACTGCTCGCCGATCTGCCCGGCTACGGCTACGCCGAAGTGCCGGCCGCCATCCGCCGGCATTGGCAGCACTTTATCGCGCGCTATCTTGCCGAACGCGTGCCGCTCGCCGGGCTGGTATTGGTGATGGATGCGCGGCGGGCGATAACCGACCTCGACCGCCAAATGCTCGACTGGTTCCTGCCGTCGCTGCGCCCGATGCACATCCTGCTGACCAAAGCCGATAAGTTCACCGTCGCCGAACAGCGACGCACCCTTGCCTCCGTGCAGCGCGAATTGGCGCAGGACTATGCGGCGTATGCGGATCGAATCGGTGTACAGCTGTTTTCGGCGACGAAGAAACTCGGGTTGGCCGAAGCCGAGCAGGCGGTGGGCGACTGGCTGGCGCCGTTCGCAACAGGTGCCGCGGTTACGCCGGCACAAAAAGAAAGGCCCCGACATCAAGGGGAGTGAGACGGGGCCCGAAGAACGCCCTTCGGTCGGTAGGGTTACGCAACCCAAGGGCACCCGCTCAGGGAGGAAAGCGGGAGACGATGCTATCGTCTGCGGAATATGACCGGCCCCGCGACAAAAGAGTTCCACGAGCTGTTCGACGATTTTGCAAGAGTGCGGGACCGACCGAATGGTCCTGTTGCCCGCGACGATGCGCGCGAGCTACGATGCGCCCGCAAGGACTTTCGCGCCACCAGGGCTGACTGTTCGCTATGTCGATGAACTTTACCGGAAATTTTCCCGACCGCCGACTGCGCAGAATGCGCCGCGACGATTTCTCGCGCCGCCTGATGCGCGAGAATCGTCTGTCGAGCGACGACCTCATCTATCCGGCGTTCGTCCTCGACGGCAGCAGGCGCGAAGAGCCCGTGCTTTCGCTGCCGGGAATCTCGCGCAAGAGCATCGATCTCCTGTTGGCCGACGCCGAGCGCTGCGTCGCGCTCGGCGTCCCGGCGATCGCGCTGTTCCCTGTGATCCCCGCCGAACAGAAGTCGCTCGATGCCGCCGCCGCGTGGGATGCGAAGGGGCTGCTCCCGCAGACGGTGAGCGCTCTGAAGGCGCGGTTCCCGGCGCTGGGCGTGATCACCGACGTCGCGCTCGATCCTTACACCAGTCACGGGCAGGATGGCTTGCTCGACGACACCGGCTATGTCGCCAACGACGAAACGGTGGCGGCGCTGACGCGCCAGGCCTTGTGTCACGCCGAGGCCGGCGCCGATGTCGTCGCCCCGTCCGACATGATGGACGGACGCATCGGCGCGCTGCGCGCCGCGCTCGATCGTGCCGGACTCGACAGGACGCGGATCCTCGCATATTCGGCCAAGTACGCGTCGGGGTTCTACGGGCCGTTTCGCGATGCCGTGGGGTCGAGCGCCAGCTTGGGCGGCGGCAACAAATACACGTATCAGATGGACTCGGCGAACGGCGACGAAGCGCTGTGGGAAGTCTATCTGGACCTGCAGGAGGGCGCCGACATGGTGATGGTCAAGCCGGGCCTTCCGTATCTGGATATCCTGCGCCGGGTCAAGGATGCATTCGGCGTGCCGACCGCGGTCTACCAGGTCAGCGGCGAGTACGCGATGCTGAAGGCGGCCGCGGCCAACGGCTGGCTCGACGAGCGCACTTGCGCGATGGAGGCGCTGATCGCGTTCAAGCGCGCCGGCGCCGATGCGATCCTGACTTACTACGCGCTGATCGCCGCCGCCTGGCTCAAGGAATAATCTTAGACGCCGCATCCGCGGCGCTCGCGGCGCCAGCCAGCAGCGACTTCAAGTCGGACAGCGAGAGTCGATCCTCGTCGTCGCGGCGCGGACGGTTGCGGCGCTGTTGCGGCGAGACGATGTCGAGGCGTACAGCGGCCGCGCCGCGCCCGGCGTTGAGTCGCGCACCGGGCGCCGTTCCGCCCGCCGGGGCCGCGGCGGTGTATTCGATTCCGGCATTGATCAGGCCGAGCTCCACGGCTTTTGGATCCTCGGCCTCGAGCTCCAGCCGCACATCGCTGTGCGCGGTCGCCCACCCCGCGGCGACGCCACCCACCAGCAGCGGCCGCCATGGCGAAAGGCGCTCCATCCACTCCAATGCGATCATGCGCTGGGCGCGCAACGAAGCCGCTTGAGCCTGCGGCTGGAAGAGGCTGTTGTAATCGCGCAACGCCTGTTCGATCTCTTCATTGGCCGGCAGCGGCTCGCGATCGCTCAGGCCCAGCTCGCGGCAGGCCTTGCGCTTCGCGGCGGCCCAGTCGGTCAGCCCGTGCTCGGCGATCAAGCGCGCCGCAGCTTGCGCAATCCGTATCCGGTTGCGCGAGGCCTGCGACGATGCGATGTGCGATGCCACCGGGTTAGAACAGTTGATTGCGCACCTCGGGCGGCGCGCGGCCGCCGTCGGTCGCCAGCGCATCGTCGCGCTTGCGCGGCATGAACTCCGAGAAGAAATACTCTGAGATTCCGGCGCGGTCATCGCTTTCGCGCAGACCGGAATCGGCATTGACCCGCGCGACCACGACGCCGTCCGGCTGCTTCAAGGGCGTTTCGGGCACACCCTTCAGAACCTTCGCCATGAACGCCATCCAGATCGGCAAAGCCGCAACCGCGCCGGTCTCGTTGTTGCCGAGCGTGCGCGGCTGATCGAATCCTATCCAGGCGACGGCTACCATCGATGCATTGAAGCCACAGAACCATGCGTCGACACTGTCGTTGGTCGTGCCGGTCTTGCCGGCGAGGTCTTTGCGCCCGAGTTGGTTGGCGCGCGCCCCGGTGCCGCCCCGGATGACGTCGCGCAACATCGTCGTCATGATGAAGGCGTTGCGCGGATCGATCGCGGGCTCCGCGTTGACGCCCGCGACAGCCGGCGTCGCCTTCGACAGCACGCTGCCGCGGCCGTCGACCACGTGGTCGATCAGGTAGGGCGTCACCCGATAGCCCCCGTTGGCGAATACCGCATACGCCGCGACCATCTGCAGCGGCGTCGCGGCCCCGGCGCCCAGCGCCATCGTCAGATACGCCGGATGCAGCTTCGGATCGAAACCGAAGCGGGCGATGTAGTCCTGCGCGTACTGCGGCCCGATCGCCTGCATCACGCGCACCGTGACCAGATTCTTCGATTTCATCAGCGCGGCGCGCAGTCGCATCGGCCCGTCGAACGTACCGTCGTAGTTCTTCGGCTCCCAGGGTTCGCCGCCGGTCTGCGCCGCGTCGAAGTAGAGCGGCGCGTCGTTGACCACGGTCGCCGGACTGAAGCCCTTTTCCAGCGCGGCGGAGTAGATGAACGGCTTGAAGCTGGACCCTGGCTGGCGATACGCCTGGGTGACATGATTGAATTTGTTGCGGTCGAAGTCGAATCCGCCGACCAGCGACAGGATCGCGCCGTCGCTGGGCCGTACCGAGACCAGCGCGGACTCGACCTGCGGCATCTGCGCGATCTGCCAGTTGCCTTTGTCGTCGCTGCTGATGCGAATCATTGCGCCGCGCCGGATCCTGCTGGTCGTCGGAGCCTTGTCGGTCAGCGCACGCGCGACGAACTTCAGGCCTTCGCCGGTGATGACCAGGGTATCGCCGTCGCTGCGGACGACCTTGACCGAGGCGGTCGATGCCTCGAGCACTATCGCCGCCTCGAGGTTGTCGCCGTCGGTGACGCCCTCGAAGGCGGTATCGAGCGCATCTTCCAACTCGGACGGGTCGCTCGGCAGACTGATATAGGCCTCGGGCCCGCGATATCCATGCCGGCGGTCGTACTCCAAGACGCCGCGCCGGACGGCGGCGTAAGCCGCGGCCTGGTCGTCCTTGCGCAGGGTCGTATAGACGGTCAGACCCCGGGTGTAGCCTTCCTCGCCGTAGCTCTCGATGACGATCTGGCGGGCCATTTCGGCCGCGAACTGAGCATGAGTGTCGTATTCCTGCAACGTCTGCCGGACCGCCAGCGGGGTGTTCTGGGCCACGACGAACTGGTCGTCGCTGATGTAGTGGAGCTCGTGCATGCGTCGGAGGACATATAGCTGCCGGCCGCGAGCCCGCTTGGGATTGGCGACCGGGTTATAGGCCGAAGGCGCCTTCGGCAGCCCCGCCAGCATCGCGGCCTCGGCGATGCTCACCTCCTGCAGCGGCTTGCCGAAGTAGATCTGGGCGGCGGCGGCGAAGCCGTAGGCCCGCTGGCCGAGGAAGATCTGGTTGATGTAGAGCTCGAGTATTTCGTCCTTGGACAGGTTGGACTCGATCTTATACGCAAGCATAACCTCGCGTAGCTTGCGAGTAAGCGTTCGCTCACGGGTGAGGAAGAAATTCCGGGCGACCTGCATGGTGATCGTGCCCGCGCCCTGCGGGGCCCCCCCGCTGACGTTGGCCAGCGCGGCCCGAAGGACCGAAAGGTAGTCGACCCCCCCGTGCTGGTAGAAGCGCTCGTCCTCGGCGGCGAGGATCGCCCGGCGCATGACATCCGGGACTTCCTTGATTTTGACGATGGCCCGCCGTTCTTCGCCGAACTCTCCCAGGACAGCCCCTTCCACCGAGACTATTTTGAGGGGTATCTTCGGCTGGTAGTCCGTCAGCGTCTCCAGCGACGGCAAAGTGGGATAAAGCAGTGCAAAGACAAAGGCAACCAGCAGGGCCCCGACGAGCCCCAGGCCCGCCATTACAGCCGCAAGATAGACCAGCCAGCGCTTTAGCATGGGTGAATTAAAGTTGCCGGGGGGCCGGGCGGGAGCCGCGATTATATGCAGGGTTAGGAGCCAAGATAAACTTGAAAAAACAGTTTTACATGGTTTATATTTGCTGCTACTGTTTAATGTAATTTATATGAAGCGCGCCTAAAGTTCCCATGCTGAAGGAAAAACTCGATTCCGCGTTTGCATTTTTGCAAACGAAGGCGCCCCCGCTGATCGGCGTGGACATCAGCTCGTCCGCCGTAAAACTGGTCGAACTCTCCGAAACGGGCAAGGGAGCCTACCGGCTCGAGCGCTACACGATCGAACCGCTGGTCAAGGATCTGGTCAGCGACGGCAACATCGTCAACCTCGACCAGGTCAGCGAGGCCCTGCGGCGCGCGCACAAGCGGCTCGGCAGCCGCAACAAGCATATCGCAATGGCGCTGCCGACGGCGATGGTCATCACCAAGAAGATCATCGTGCCGGCGGGGCAGACCGAAGAGGAGCTCGAGCTGCAGGTCGAGGCCGAGGCCAACCAGTACATCCCGTTCGCGCTGGACGAAGTCAACCTGGACTTCCAGATCCTCGGACCGGCGCCGAACAACGCCGAGGACGTCGAGGTCCTGATCGCGGCTTCGCGCAAGGAAAAGGTCGACGACCGGGTCGCCATCGCCGACAACGCCGGGCTGCGACCGCAGGTCATGGACGTCGAGTCCTATGCGACCGAAGAGGCGTTCCGCATGATCGCGCCTTCGCTGCCGGCAAACGCCCGCGACCAGAACGTGGCGCTGGTCGACATCGGCGCCCATGTGATGCACTTCTACGTGCTGCGCAACAACCAAATTCTGTTCTCCCGCGACCAGGCTTTCGGCGGCAACCAGTTGACCCACGATATCCAGCGCGCGTTCAACTTATCGCCGGAAGAAGCCGAATCGGCGAAGAAAAATGCCGGTCTGCCGGAGAATTATGACGCCGATGTGCTGCAGCCGTTCATGGAGACGCTGGCGCTGGAAGTGACCCGGGCCCTGCAATTCTTCTTCACCTCGACGTCGTACAGCCAGGTCGATCACGTCGTGCTCACTGGCGGGTGCGCGCTGCTGTCCGGGCTGGACGAGCTGGTCGCCAAGCGCGCCGGTGTCGCCACGATCGTCGGCAACCCGTTCGCCAGCATGACGATGTCCGATCGCATCCGGCCGCGCCAGCTCGCCGCGGACGCGCCGCTGCTGCTGATCGCCTGCGGCCTCGCGCTGCGCGGGTTCGAATAGCCATGATCCGCGTCAACCTTCTGCCCCACCGCGAGCAGAAACGCCAGGCGCGTCAGCGCCAGTTCATCTCGATGGCAGTCGGACTGGCCGTCCTCGGCATCGCCATCGTCGGCCTGGGTCACATCATCATCGCCGCCCAGATCGAAAACCAGAATGGGCGCAACACGCTGCTGAAGACCGAGATCGCCAAGCTCGACGAGCAGATCAAGGAGATCGACAAGCTGCGCGAGCAGACGCAGGCCTTGCTGGCGCGCAAGCAGATCGTCGAGACGCTGCAATCGAACCGGACCGAGGCCGTGCACCTGCTCGACCAGCTGGTGCGGCAGCTGCCCGACGGGCTTTACCTGAAGTCGGTCAAGCAGGTGGGATCCAAGGTGACGCTGACCGGCTATGCGCAGTCGAATGCGCGCGTCTCGACGCTGATGCGCAGCATCGAGAGCTCGCCCTGGCTGACGGCGCCCGAGCTGATCGAAATCAAGTCGGTCCCGCTCGACAAGCAGAAGGTCAACGAGTTCACGCTGAGCCTGCAGATGAAGCGCCCGGCCGAAACACCCGCCGTCGTGGGCAAGGTTCCCACCGCACCGCAAGCGAAGGGGCCGCCAACATGACCCTGGACGACATCCGTCGGCTCAATTTTCGCGAGGCAGGCAACTGGCCGCTGCTGCCGAAGATCGTGGTGCTTGGGCTGCTGGTCGTCCTGATCCTGGCGGCCGGGGCGTTCTTCGACTGGAAGGATCAGCTCGACGCGCTCGATCGCGCGCAGGACGAGGAATCGAAGCTCCGCGTCTCGTACTCCGAAAAGAAGGCCAAGGCGGTCAACCTGGAGCTCTATGTTCAGCAGCTGAAGGAGATCGAGCAGGCGTTCGGCGCGCTGCTCAAGCAGTTGCCGAACAAGAGCGAAATGGACGCATTGCTGACCGACATCAACCAAGCCGGACTCGGCCGCGGGCTGCAATTCGAGCTGTTCCGGCCGGCGACGCGCGAGAGGATTGCCGAGTTCTACGCCGAATTGCCGATCACGGTGAAGGTGACTGGCACATATCATGATATGGGAGCATTCGCCAGCGATGTAGCGCAGCTTCCTCGAATCGTCACGCTGAATGACATTGGCATCGTGAATGAAAAGGGCACGCTGGTCATGGACGCCACCGCCAAGACCTTCCGCTACCTGGACGAGGATGAGATCGCCAAGCAGCGCAAGGCGGCGAAGGACGCCAAGGGCAAGAAATGAACCCGAGACTGGCCGCTTGCGGCGTCGCCGCCCTGCTCGTCGCCGCGTGCGGCGGGGAAAGCCATCAGGACTTGCGCGCCTGGATGCAGGATCAGGGCAAAGGGGTCAAGGGAAAGCTCGATCCGCTGCCGCAGGTCAGGCCGTACGAGCCGTTCACCTACAACGCCTTCGACCTGGCCGATCCGTTCAAGCCGCGCAAGATCGAGCCGGTCAAGGGAGGCAGCAAGCTCGCGCCCGATCTCAACCGGCGCAAGGAGCCGCTCGAGGCCTATCCGCTGGAGTCGCTGCAGATGGTAGGCACGCTGCAGCGGGGCAAGAACACGTACGCGCTGGTTAGAACGACCGACAAGGACGTTTATCAGGTCAAGGTCGGCAATTACATGGGGCAGAATTTCGGCGTCATCATTAGCATCGGGGACGGTGACATTCAGCTCAAGGAACTGGTGCAGGACGGTGCCGGCGACTGGACAGAACGAACCAGTACGCTCCAGCTCGCCGATGCGGACACAAGACAGGAGCGACGCAGATGAGGTCCACGCGATCCACAGAAGCGAACCGCGGGCATTGGCTGAAAGGGGCCGCCATTGCCGCCGTTGCCTCGCTGCTCCTGCTCGGCGTCGGTCAGGCGCTGGCGCAGACCGCGAACAGCATCGAGAACCTGACGGTCTCCAAGGGCAGCTCCGGCCGCACGATCGTCCGATTCACGCTGAAGGCGCCGTTGCCCAATCCGCCGGCCGGCTTCGCGATCAACAATCCGCCGCGGATCGCCCTGGATTTCCCCGACACCGGCAACGGCATGGGCCGTTCGGCGCAGGAGGTCGGCGATCCTGCGCTGCGCAGCGTCAATGTCGTGCAGGCGGGCAATCGCACGCGCGTCGTCTTCAACCTGAACAAACCGCAATCGTTCGAAACTCAGATCGAAGGCAACACCGTTGTCGTCACGCTGAGCGAGACGGCCGCCGTCGCCGCGGAAACGCCGACGGTATCGCGCTTCGCCGAGGCACGGCCCGGCGAGGCCTCGCACGCGCTGCGGGACATCGATTTCCGGCGCGGTCGCAACGGCGAAGGACGGATCATTGTCGACCTCTCGGATACGACGACCGGGATCGATATCCGCCAGCAGGGCAAGACGCTGATCGTCGACTTCATCAAGACCTCGCTGCCGCGCAATCTCGAACGCAGGCTGGACGTCGGCGACTTCGCCACGCCGGTGATGACGATCGATACCTTCGAGCAGGCCGGCAACACGCGGATGGTGATCGAGCCGAAGGGACTGTGGGAGCATTCAGCCTACCAGACCGACAATCGTTTCATCGTCGAGGTCAAGCCGATCCAGGAAGATCCGAATCGCCTGACGCAGGGTACGCGCGCGGGCTACAAGGGCGAGAAGCTTTCGCTCAACTTCCAGAATGTGGAAGTGCGCGCGGTGCTGCAGGTGATCGCCGATTTCACCGGCCTCAACATCATCACCAGCGACACGGTGAGCGGAAGCCTGACGCTGCGGCTGAAGGACATTCCGTGGGACCAGGCGCTCGACATCATTATGCAGACCAAGGGTCTGGACATGCGCAAGAACGGCAACGTCGTTCTGATCGCTCCGCGTGAAGAGCTCGCGGTCAAGGAGAAACAGCAGCTCGAGTCGATGCAGCAGATCAACGACCTCGAGCCGCTGCAGACCGAGATGTTCCAGCTCAATTACCAGAAGGCCGATGCGATCAAGGCGCTGATATCGGACAAGGAGGGCAAATTCCTGTCCAAACGGGGCACGGCCGTCGTCGATGCCCGAACCAACATCCTGTTCGTCCAGGATACGGGCGGCCGGCTGGAGGAAGTGCGCCGGCTGATCCGCCAGATCGACGTCACCGTGCGGCAAGTCGTGATCGAAAGCCGCATCGTCATCGCCGATGACAAGTTCGGCCGCCAGCTCGGCGTGCGCTTCGGCATGCAAACCGGATTCACGCTGAACCGGCGCTATGCGGGCGGCCTCGGTGGCTCGCTCAACACCCAGCCGGTGGTCAGTGCTACCACTGCCGGAGCGCCCGCGACTCGCGATACGCGCACGCAGACGCCGTTCGAGCTCGCCTCGGGAATAGCCAGCGCCGGCTATTCGGATTCGCCGCAGCTCAACGTGAACCTCCCGGTGACCAACCCGGCGGGCCAGCTCGCACTGACCCTGATCAACCTGGGTAGCGGCAACCTGATCAACCTGGAGCTGTCGGCGCTCGAAGCCGACAGCCGCGGCAAGGTGGTGTCGAGCCCGCGCGTCGTGACCGCCGACAACCAGAAGGCGAGCATCGAGCAGGGCACCGAAATTCCGTACGTGACGCCCGGAACCGGCAACAGTCCGGCCACCGTTCAATTCAAGAAGGCGGTGCTGCGTCTCGACGTCACCCCGCAGATCACGCCCGACAACCGCATCATCATGACGGTCGAAATCCGCAAGGACTCGGTCGGACAGTTCGTTCCGGTCGCCGGGGGCGGATTCGTGCCGTCGATCGACACCAAGAACGTCATAACGCAGATCGCCGTCAACAACGGCGATACCGCGGTCATCGCCGGCATCTACGAGGAGACGCTGAACAACGACGTGACCAAGGTCCCGTTCCTCGGCGACATCCCGTATCTCGGCTACCTGTTCAAGACGACCAACAAGAACATCGAGAAGACCGAACTGCTGATCTTCCTCACGCCGCGGATCGTCAAGGAGTCGGTGACGGCGGTGCGTTAGCGAATCCCGGCGGCACCGCCGCTCGCTCCGGACGCACGTATCAACTAAAATGCCCCGATGCATCTGCATCGGGGCAATCTTTTTCTGGTGGGCATGCCGGGCAGCGGTAAGTCAACGCTCGGGCGACTGCTCGCCAAGCGCCTGGGCAAGGCGTTCTACGACGCCGACAGCGAGCTCGAGCGGCGGCTCGGTGTATCGATTCCGGTGATCTTCGAGTTGGAAGGCGAGCCGGGGTTCCGCGATCGCGAGCAGGCGATCATCGCCGAGTTCGTCCTGCACACGCAAACGATATTCGCCACCGGCGGCGGCGCCGTGCTGCGACAGGTCAATCGCGACTGCCTGAAGCAGAACGGATCGGTGCTCTATCTGCATGCGACGCCAGCGACGCTGTGGGAGCGCACCAGGCGAAGCAAGCATCGGCCGTTGCTGCAGGCTCCCGATCCGTTCGAGCGGCTGAAGGAGATCTACGCATTTCGCGACGCGCTGTACCGCGAGACCGCTGACTTCGTCGTCGAGTCCGACCAGGAACAGGTCATCCGGCTCGCCCAGCGGCTGGAGCAGCAGCTGCGCGCGTCCGCGCAAGCTTAGTCCAGCATTCATCTTCCGATGCCGACGCTGACCGTCGCGCTCGCCGAGCGCAGCTATCCGATCCATATCGGCGCGGGACTGTTGACGCGCGCCGGCGAGCTGCTGGCGCCGCCGCGGCCAGCTCGCGCGATCATCGTCACCAACCCCGTCGTCGCCGCGCATCATCTCGCACCGCTGCAGACGGCGCTATCGGGCGGTGGCATCCGTTGCGAGGCGGTCCTCGTGCCGGACGGCGAAGCGCACAAGGATTGGACCACGCTCTACGACCTGCACACGCGCCTGCTCGAATTGGGGGCCGAACGCTCGACCTTGCTGGTGGCGCTCGGCGGCGGCGTCATCGGCGATCTGGCCGGATTCGCCGCGGCGACCTACCAGCGCGGCATCCCATTGCTGCAGGTGCCGACCACCTTGCTCGCCCAAGTCGACTCGTCGGTCGGTGGCAAGACGGCGGTGAATCATCCGCTGGGCAAGAACATGATCGGAGCGTTCCATCAGCCATCCGCCGTCATCATCGATACGACGACGCTGTCGACGCTACCCGAGCGCGAATATGTCGCAGGCATCGCCGAGGTCATCAAGTACGGCGCCGCTTGCGACGCGGCTTTTTTCGACTGGCTGGAAACGAATATCGAGCGTTTGCTCGCACGGGACGCGGACGCTATTGCGCACGCAGTCCACCAGAGTTGCCGCATCAAAGCCGACGTGGTGGCGCGCGATGAACGCGAGGCGGGCGAGCGCGCGGTTCTCAATTTCGGTCACACGTTCGGTCACGCGATCGAAGCCGCGACCGGGTATGGGACATGGCTGCATGGCGAGGCGATCGCGGCCGGCATGGTGCTCGCTGGCGCCGTTTCGGCGCGAGCGCTCGGCTTTTCGAGCGACGATCAGCTCAGAATTGCGACACTGCTGAACCGGGCGCGGCTTCCGATCCAGCCGCCGCCGATTGCGACCGAGCGTTGGCTCGAGTTGATGCGGCGGGACAAGAAGGTCGAGCGCGGCGGGATACGGCTGGTGCTACTCCGAAGTTTGGGGCGCGCGGAGACGGGTATCGAAGTCGCGGGCGTCGATCTGCAGGCGATTCTCGACGGAGCCGGTCGGTAGCTTGCGGCGGCAAATCGCGCAAGCCATTCCAAAAAAAAGAGCGCCGCGAGGCGCTCTTTTTTCGTGCACGGAACGATACGCCTACGGACAGGTCGCTGGACTTACTGAGACAGGCACGTTGACGAAGAACGACCCAGACGAGACCGTAACAATAACCGGCGAATTCAATACCGTCCCGCTCGTCCGAGTAACGGTAAGATTGGCTCCAAAAGTCGTTGCTTGCACCAGCGGATCGCTCGATCCGGTCAGATACGGTTGCGTTCCACCTGAAATCAGCGCGGTTGCGCTCGATCCGACAGCCGGGGGGCATGCGGTCAGTGACAACGACGCCGGCGACACAACCGGGCAATTGGGATTGGGTGGCGAGAAAGTAGAGCAGTCGCCACCGCCACTTCCACTACCACCGGTCGTGTCCACTCCCAGCACGCTGGAAATCGTTGCGGTTATAAAGCGGCCAGTGGCATCGCTTATGGTGAACGTTTCCAACGGAACGCAGCCGTTTGTTATCGCGGTGAAACTTCCCCCGTTGCTCTGAACCGGCGAGCCAACGAGAGTGATCAGCGTTGGCAGGTCCGCCACCACTCTATACGGCGGAGTCCCCCCGAAAATGTAATAGCTGACCGGAACGCCCTTGGAGCAATTCATGCTGTCGGGTCCGGCTACGGACACCGATTGCGGGGATACGGAGAGAATCGCGCTGCCGTCAGTGAACTGCGCGATCGTAAAGGTGCCGAGTATCTGCTCGCCGGAAGTCAGTTCGGTCGCACGTATGGTCGCCGGCTGCGTCGGTGCGCCGACATTCGCCTGGATAATCACTTGGGCCAGGCCGTTGCCATCGGAGACGACCGTCAGCGTCGACACCAATGGAGTCGCGGGGTTGCTGCTCTGGATCGCGAACGCGCCAGCAACCACGTCAAACCTGACCTGCCGGTTTGGAATGCCGACGCCGCCGGGGCCTGTGACCAGGACGCTCGCCGTCCCAGTCTGACCGGAACATATCGCACTCGTGCCGCATGTCCCGGAATTGGGCTTAATTGTCAGGGTACCGAAAATAGGCGCCGCCTTGACCGTGACTGTCGAGGTAGCGCGCTGCCCGATAGAGTCCTGAACAGTAATGGTCACCGCAGTGTCGGTGACCACGTTGCCAGGAAGCAGCACGATGGTGCCGTTGCTCGAATTGGCAACCGGCAACACGGCGCTGTTGCTGGATACGACAAAATACGGCGGAGCACCGCCGCTGATCGTAAGAGTAAGCGGAGTATTCGAATAAGCGGTAACGATGGAGGGCAGAACCGACAGCGGCCCCGGGCTGGACGGCCCCGGCGCGTACGGATTATTCGGGGCGCCGCTGCCGCCGCCGCAACCGCCCAGGGCGAGCAATCCGCCGAGCGCGAAAAGCGCAAGTGCCGGTCGCAGCCAGCGAGCAATCATTCGGTTTGGCGCCATGAAGAAATCCCTGATGATGTTGTCCTAAATATATTAACCGGGCCGGCTTTTTTGAACGCTGGTACAAGCATATAGCCCACTTTGTTCAGATTAAAGCGCAAGTTCAGGGCTGGCGCAAGTGCTTTTGGCGGATGGGCCATCCCGGGCGTCGCCCGGTTGCCGCAATGCAACATTATGGCTAGTATGAAAAGGTTTCGCCCGCAGCTTTTTGGGGCGCGCGGCAATGGGCGGCCGGGAGGCCCGACGGGCCCGGAAACAGGCGAGGATGACGTGGAGCGACAGCGACAGGCTGGTCAACTGCCCCCGACAAGGCAGGGAATGTACGACCCGGCGAACGAGCACGACGCCTGCGGCCTGGGGTTCATCGCGCACATCAAGGGCAAGGCCGGCCACGCCATCATCACCCAGGGCCTCCAGATCCTCAAGAATCTGACCCATCGCGGCGCGACCGGCGCCGATCCCTTGCAGGGGGATGGCGCCGGGATCCTCCTCCAGCTTCCCGATGCGTTCCTGCGACGCGCCTGCGGCCGGCAGGGTCTGACCTTGCCGGCGCTGGGTCAATACGGCGTCGGCATGGTGTTTCTGCCCAAAGAGCCGGCGTCCCGGATGGCGTGCGAGCAGGAAATCGAACGGGCAGTGGCCGGCGAAGGCCAGTTGTTGCTCGGCTGGCGCGACGTGCCGACCGACAATTCGGGGCTGTCCGAGCGCACGAAGGACGTCGAGCCGGTGATCCGGCAGGTTTTCATCGCGCGTGGCTCGAACCGCATCGATCAGGACGCGCTCGAGCGCAAGCTTTACATCATCCGCAAGAAATCCGGGCACGCGATCCAGGCGCTGAAGCTCAGGCACGGCAAGGAGTTCTACGTGCCGTCGATGTCGTCGCGAACGATCGTCTACAAGGGCATGCTGCTCGCGCACCAGGTCGGCGAGTACTACCTGGATCTGCGCGACCCGACGATGGTGTCGGCGCTGGCGATGGTGCACCAGCGCTTCTCGACCAACACGTTCCCGACCTGGGACCTGGCGCACCCGTTCCGGCTGGTCTGCCACAACGGCGAGATCAATACGCTGCGCGGCAACGTCAACTGGATCCGTGCTCGGCAGCAGGCGATCGCCAGCACGGTGCTGGGCGATGACCTCGACAAGATCTGGCCACTGATCTACGACGGCCAGTCCGATTCGGCGTCGTTCGACAATTGTCTCGAGCTGCTGCTGATGGGCGGGTATCCGCTGGCGCACGCGATGATGCTGATGATCCCGGAAGCGTGGGCCGGCAATCCGCTGATGGACGAGGATCGCCGCGCGTTCTATGAATACCACGCCGCCCTGATGGAGCCCTGGGACGGTCCCGCGGCGATGGCTTTCACCGACGGTCGGCAGATCGGTGCGACGCTCGATCGCAACGGGCTGCGGCCGGCGCGCTACATCGTCACCGACGACGACTACGTGATCATGGCTTCCGAGGTCGGCGTGCTCGACATTCCGGAGCGCAAGATCATCCGCAAGTGGCGGCTGCAGCCGGGCAAGATGCTGCTGGTCGACACCGAGCAGGGACGCATCATCGACGACGAGGAGCTGAAACGCACGCTGGCGACCGCCAAGCCGTACCGCGCGTGGATCGACCGCACGCGCATCGCACTCGAGGATCTGCCGGCGCCGGCGCCGCCGCAGCGCTCGAAAGTCTCGCTGCTCGACCGTCAGCAGGCGTTCGGCTACACGCAGGAGGACATGAAGGTGATCCTCGCGCCGATGGCGTTGAACGGCGAGGAGGCAGTCGGCTCGATGGGCAACGACGCCGCGCTGCCGGTGCTGTCGAACCGGCCGAAGGTGATCTACGCCTACTTCAAGCAACTGTTCGCGCAGGTGACCAATCCGCCCATCGACCCGATCCGCGAAGAGCTGGTGATGTCGCTGGTGACGTTCATCGGACCGCGGCCGAACCTGCTCGCGGTCGACATCGCGCCCGATGCCACCGATCTGCCGATGCGTCTCGAGGCGGCGAAGCCGATCCTGACCGCCGACGAGATGGAAAAGATCCGTCACATCGGCCTGTTCACCGGCGCCACGTTCCGGTCGCGCGAGCTCGACATCTGCTATCCGGCCGCATGGGGCGCGGCCGGCATGGAAGCCGCGCTCGCGAGCCTCTGCGCCCACGCCGAGGACGCAATCCGCCTGGGCTTCAACATCCTGATCGTGTCCGACCGCAACGTCTCGGCCGAGCTGATGCCGATCCCGGCGCTGCTCGCCACCGCGGCCGTGCACCAGCACCTGGTGCGCAAGGGCCTGCGCACCAGCGCGGGGCTGGTGGTCGAGACGGGATCGGCGCGTGAAGTGCATCATTTCGCGCTCCTTGCCGGTTACGGTGCCGAGGCGATCTATCCGTACCTCGCGCTGGAAACGCTCGCGCAATTGCACGACATCGTGCCGGAAGTCTCTCCCGAGGAATCGGCCAAGCGTTTCGTCAAGGCGATCTGCAAGGGCTTGTACAAGGTGATGTCCAAGATGGGCATCTCGACCTACCAGTCCTACTGCGGCGCGCAGATATTCGAGGCGGTGGGATTGAACAGCGCGTTCATCGACAAGTACTTCACGGGCACGGCGAGCAACATCCAGGGTATCGGCCTGTTCGAGGTCTCCGATGAGGCTTATCGGCTGCACCAGATCGCCTTCGGCGACAGTCCGGTGCTGCGCGACGCGCTCGACGCCGGCGGCGAATATCAATACCGCGTCCGCGGCGAAGAGCACATGTGGACGCCCGACTCGATCGCCAAGCTGCAGCATGCGGCCCGGGCCAACAGCCATTCGACCTATCAGGAATACGCGAAGCTGATCAACGAGCAGAGCCGCCGGCTGATGACTCTGCGCGGTCTGTTCGAATTGAAGCCCGCGGGCGCGCCGGTGCCGCTGGACGAAGTCGAGCCGGCCGCGGAGATCGTCAAGCGCTTCGCCACCGGCGCAATGAGCCTCGGCTCGATCTCGACCGAAGCGCACACGACGCTCGCGATCGCGATGAACCGGATCGGCGGCAAGTCGAACACCGGCGAAGGCGGCGAGGACGCGCACCGGTACCCGCTGATGCGCAAGGGCGAGACGCTGAGCTCGCGCATCGACGGCGTCGTCGTCGATGTTCCGGTCAGGGAAGGCGATTCGCTGCGTTCGCGCATCAAGCAGGTCGCGTCGGCGCGATTCGGCGTCACCGCCGAATACCTGGTCAACGCCGACCAGCTGCAGATCAAGATGGCGCAGGGCGCGAAACCGGGCGAAGGCGGCCAGCTGCCCGGGCACAAGGTCTCCGAGTACATCGCCAAGTTGCGCTTTTCAGTGCCGGGCGTCGGCCTGATCTCGCCGCCGCCGCATCACGACATCTACTCGATCGAGGACCTCGCACAGCTGATCCACGATCTGAAGAACGCCAATCCGCAGGCATCGATCAGCGTCAAGCTGGTGTCCGAAGTCGGGGTCGGCACCGTCGCCGCGGGTGTCGCGAAGGCGAAGGCCGATCATGTGACGATCGCCGGCCACGACGGCGGCACCGGCGCGTCACCCGAGTCGTCGATCAAGCACGCGGGCACGCCGTGGGAGCTGGGCCTGGCCGAGACGCAGCAGACGCTGGTGCTCAACCGCCTGCGCGGCCGCATCGCGGTGCAGGTCGACGGCCAGATGAAGACCGGGCGCGACGTCGTCGTCGGCGCGCTGCTCGGCGCCGACGAGTTCGGCTTCGCAACGGCGCCGCTGGTCGCCGCCGGCTGCATCATGATGCGCAAGTGCCATCTCAACACCTGTCCGGTAGGCATCGCGACGCAGGACCCGGTATTGCGCGCCAAATTCGACGGCCAGCCCGAGCACGTCGTCAATTTCATGTTCTTCGTCGCCGACGAGGTGCGAAGCATCATGGCGGAGCTCGGGGTCCGCCGCTTCGAGCAGCTGATCGGCCGCGCGGATCTGCTCGACACCCGCGCCGGCATCGATCACTGGAAGGCGCGCGGCCTGGACTTTTCGCGCATCTTCTATCAGCCGCCGATGCCGGCGGAAGTCGCGCGCTTCCATTGCGAGGAGCAGGACCACCGGCTTGATCGCGCGCTCGACCACCAGCTGATCGCCGCCGCGGCCGCGGCGATCGAGCAGAAGACGCCGGTGCGCCTCGAGTACAAGATTCGCAACGCACACCGCTCGGTCGGCGCGATGCTGTCCGGCATCGTCGCGCGCCGCCACGGGCACGCGGGCCTGCCCGAGGACACTATCCATGTGGCATTCGAGGGCATCGCCGGCCAGAGCTTCGGGGCATTCCTCGCGCGCGGCATCAGCTTCGAGCTGCAGGGAGCGACCAACGATTATGTCGGCAAGGGCCTGTCGGGAGGGCGCATCGTCGTCTATCCCGATCCCGAGTCTCCGGCGAAGCCCGACGAGAACATCGTCATCGGCAACACGGTCATGTACGGCGCTATCGCCGGCGAGGCTTATTTTCGCGGCATCGCCGGCGAGCGCTTTTGCGTGCGCAATTCCGGCGCCTCGGCCGTCGTCGAAGGCACCGGCGATCACGGCTGCGAATACATGACCGGCGGCACGGTCGTCGTGCTCGGCCGCACCGGCCGCAATTTCGCTGCCGGCATGAGCGGCGGCATCGCCTTCGTCTACGACGAGGACGGCACATTCGCCGAGCGCTGCAATACCGCGATGGTGACCCTCGAAAGGGTCCAGGACGAAGCCGAGCAGGCGAGGACCGAAGCTACACTCGTCGCCGACGGCAATGGACGGCTGCGCCATGCGGAGATGAGCGACGAGGCGCTTTTGCGCGGACTGATCGAGCGCCATTTGCGTTTCACCGCGAGCACCCGCGCGCTCGCCATGCTCGACAACTGGGACGCGACGCGCGCCAAATTCGTCCGGGTCTTCCCGAACGAATACAAGCGCGCCCTCGGCGAGCTTTTCGCGCGGCGGTCGGTCAAGCCGGCGTCGAGTCGCCAGCGCCAGGCGGTCTAGGGCCTCCGATGGGCAAGACTACCGGCTTTATCGAGCTCCAGAGGATCTCCGAGGTCGCGCTGCCGATAGGCGAGCGCGTGCGCAACTACCGCGAGTTCATCTTCGCCCTCGAGGACGATCAGGCGGCGAAGCAGGGCGCGCGCTGCATGGACTGCGGCATACCGTTCTGTCAGTCAGGCTGTCCGATCAACAACATCATTCCCGACTGGAACGACCTGGTTTACCGGCAGCAGTGGCGCGAGGCGCTTGAGGTGCTGCAGTCGACCAACAACTTTCCGGAATTCACCGGAAGAGTCTGCCCCGCTCCTTGCGAAGCGGCCTGCACGCTCAACATCAACGACGATCCGGTCGGCATCAAGTCGATCGAGCACTTCATCATCGACAAGGGCTGGGAAGAGGGCTGGGTTGCGCCGCAGCCGCCGAAGAGGAAGACCGGCAAACGCGTCGCCGTCGTCGGCTCGGGGCCGGCCGGGATGGCGTGCGCGCAGCAGCTTGGGCGCGCCGGCCACGAGGTCGTGCTGTTCGAAAAGGCGGACAGAATCGGCGGGCTTTTGCGGTACGGCATTCCCGATTTCAAGATGGAGAAATATCACATCGACCGCCGCGTCGAGCAGATGCGCGCCGAAGGGGTGGAGTTCCGCGTCAATGCGCATGTCGGCGGAACGGGAAAGAACGGCGTCTCCGCGGCGCGGCTGATCGAGGAGTTCGACGCATTGGTCGCCTCGGCCGGATCCGAGCACCCCCGCGATCTGGACGTCCCCGGCCGCGACCTCGACGGCGTCCATTTCGCGATGGATTTCCTGCCGCTGCAAAACCGGCGCGTCGCCGGCGACACCGACGTGCCGCCGCTGACCGCCAAAGGCAGGCACGTCATCGTCATCGGCGGCGGCGATACCGGCTCCGACTGCGTCGGGACATCGAACCGGCAGGGCGCGTTGTCGGTGACGCAATTCGAGTTGCTGCCGCAGCCGCCCGAGCACGAGAACAAGCCGCTGGTCTGGCCGTACTGGCCGATGAAGATGCGGACGTCGTCGTCGCACGAGGAAGGCTGCGAACGCGATTGGGCGGTTCAGACCAAGGCGTTCAAGGGCGACGGCGGCAAGGTGGTTGCGCTCGTCGCCTGCCGCGTCGAATGGAAGGACGGCAAGCTGCGCGAAGTTCCCGGCAGCGAATTCGAGCTCAAGGCCGACCTGGTTCTGTTCGCGATGGGCTATCTGCATCCGGTTCACACCGGGATGCTCGAGGAGCTGGGCGTCGAGTACGACGCACGTGGCAACGTCAAGGCCGACACCGAGCATTACCGGACCTCGGTCCCGAAGCTGTTTGCCGCCGGCGACACGCGCCGCGGCCAGTCGCTGGTCGTCTGGGCAATACGCGAGGGCCGCCAGTGCGCGCGCGCCGTCGACGAATTCCTGATGGGCGCGTCCGAGCTGCCGCGCTAGTGCGCTTCGGTCAGAATCTAATTTCTGACCCAGCACACCGGGGTTTCTTCCTATGACCGATATCGTCGCGCTCGACGTCGCGAGCTGGAGGCCCGCGCTTGACCCCGATGCACAGGACGTGGCGATACGCACGCTGGAAGGCGGCGGCGTGCTGATCCTGCCGCAGCTCGCATTCCCGCTGGCCGCCGACGAGCAGCGCTTCCTTTCGCCGAGCTGGTCCGACGGAAAGGCGAAAAACATCAGCTTCGACGGCGGCAAGCTGAAGGGCGCGCGCGGCTCGGCCGGCGATCTTGCGGCGCTGTCACGCATGGTCGCCCGGTTTGCGGGAGACGCCTCGGCGCTGGTGACTACGCTGTTTCCCCGTTATGCGCCGTACGTCCGGCGCGCGCGCACCAGCTTCCGGCCGCAGCCCGCCGTCGGCCGCGCGGTTTCCTGGCGCAAGGACGACTCCCGCCTGCATGTCGACGCATTCCCGTCGCGGCCGAACCAGGGCGAGCGCATTCTGCGGGTGTTCTGCAATGTGAGCCCTGACGAGGATCGGGTGTGGCGCGTCGGTGAGAGCTTCGAAGCGGTGGCGCGCAGGTTTCTGCCGAACATCCGCCGGCAGATTCCTGGCGAGGCGCGATGGTTGTCGGCGCTGCACGTCACCAAGGGCCTGCGCACCCCATACGATCACCTGATGCTCGGCCTGCACGACGGGGCCAAGGCCGATCTCGCCTACCAGGCGAATTGCGCGCAGCAGGTCGTGCGCTTCGCGCCTGGCACGACCTGGCTGTGCTTTTCAGACCAGGTGATGCACGCGGCGATGTCGGGACAGTATATGCTCGAGCAGACGATCGATCTCCCGCTGGCGGCGCTGTACGAACCCGAGCGATCGCCGCTGGCGATCCTGGAACGCCTTTGCGGCCGCGCGCTTGCAGCTGCCCGCTGAACCCCGAAACTTTTCGAATGAATCCACCGCAAAACGATACGCTGCTGCGCGCGCTCAGGCGCGAGCCGACCGATTACACGCCGATCTGGCTGATGCGGCAGGCCGGCCGCTATCTTCCCGAGTACAACGCGACGCGCGCGCGCGCCGGCAGCTTCATGGCGCTCTGCACGAATCCCGACCTTGCCGCCGAAGTCACCCTGCAGCCGCTCGAGCGCTTTCCGCTCGACGCCGCGATTCTGTTCTCGGACATTCTCACCGTCCCCGATGCGATGGGTCTGGGGCTGCATTTCGTCGAGGGCGAAGGCCCGCGTTTTTCACGTCCGCTGGTCGACGAGGACGCGGTTGCGCGGCTCGTGGTGCCCGATCCCGGGCGCCTGCTTTACGTGTACGACGCGGTGGCAACGATCAAGCGTGCCCTGGCCGGCAAGCTGCCGCTGCTCGGCTTCGCCGGCAGCCCGTTCACGCTCGCCTGCTATATGATCGAAGGCGGCGGCAGCGCGGACTTCGCGCGCGTGCGCCGCATGCTCTATGCGCGGCCCGATCTCTTGCATCGCGTTCTGTCGGTCAATGCGGAAGCGGTTGCCGCCTATCTGGCGCAGCAGGTGGCGCACGGCGCCGATGCGCTGATGGTATTCGACACCTGGGGCGGCCTGCTCACCACCGACGCATACGCGCATTTTTCGCTGGCCTACATCAAGACGGTGCTCGAACGCGTGCGGCACGCGACCGGTGTCCTCACGCCGACGATCGTGTTCACCAAGGGCGGCGGCCAGTGGCTCGAGCGCATCGCCGGCACCGGGTGCTCGGCGATCGGCATCGATTGGACAACCGACATTGCGGCGGCTCGCGCCCAGGTGGGCGCGCGCGTGGCGCTGCAAGGCAACCTTGATCCGCTGGCGCTGCTCGCAACGCCGGACGTCGTCCGCGCGCAGGCGGCCGCTGTCCTGGATGCGGCCGGCAACGCACCCGGCTTCATTTTCAATCTGGGCCACGGCATCGTGCCGGCGACGCCGCCGGAGAACGTCGCCGCATTGGTGGAATTCGTACATGAAGCTTCGCGCTCGCGCCTTTCACCCCAGGCGAGCGCAGTGGAAACCGCCGCGAGCCGCGCCGGTGCTGGATCTTCAGGGCATTGACAAATGCGACTATTCTCGTTCTATCGCATGCACTTATGCACAATGTCGCCGGAGCGCTCGCCGCGTTGTTCGAATACGGGGCAGTCAACGCACAGTTGGATGCAAGCTATTGAATAAAAGAAAGATTTCTAGCACTGTGCCGGTGCTTAACCCGGTGCGTACCGAACCCATTCCGACCGGTCATCCAACCGCTGCCAAGTTACTCACAGAATTGTCCACACGCTCGACGGGCGAGTGGGAACGGTGAAAAAATAATGACTTGGCGCGCATTCTTGCAAGCGTTACTGATGATTCAGAAGCCTACAACTTATGACGGCCCGCGCGTTGCGCGCGTCGGCGCAACGCGCGTGGAGTAGCTCTGGCCATTGTTCGCGTGGCACTGCCGGTCGCAGCGCATCGCCTGTTCGACTACTGGCTTCCCGCTGGACTCGCCGTACGCCGCGGCAGCGTTCTGATGGCCAAGCTCGGCGCGCGCTCGCTCGCAGGCATTGCGGTCGAGCTCGCCGACACCAGCGATGTCGCTCTCGACCGATTGCTTCCGATCGAGCAAATCGTCGCGGGCATTCCGCCGCTGCCCGACGACCTGATCGATCTCGCGTCGTTCATCGCCTCGTATTACCAGCAACCGATCGGGCTCGCCCTTGCGCAGATGCTGCCGCCGCTGGTCGCGGCCCCAGCGACGCGGACGCCGCTGGCCGCGCACTACCGGATGACTGCGGCAGGCGATGCCGCGTCGGCCGGCGTGCGAGGCCGCGGGCTGACGTTGCGCGCGTTGCTCGCATCCGCGCACGGCGCCTCGACCGCCGAGATTCGCGCCATGGGGCCGCAAGCCTGGCGCCTGTTCGGCGCGTGGCGTCGCGACGGCTGGATCGAGCCGATGGCGGCGGAGACAGTCGGATCACCTCGAGCACACGAGCTCAACGCCGATCAGCGCGCCGCGCTGGTTGCCGCGATGCCCGAACCAGGCGGCTTTCGGGCGTCGCTGCTGCAGGGCGTGACCGGCAGCGGCAAGACGGCCGTCTATCTCGACGCTGCCGGCAAGGTCATCGCTGCCGGGCGCCAGGCGCTGTTGCTGGTTCCGGAGATCGGCTTGACGCCGCAACTCGAGCAGCGCATCGCCGCCGCCCTTCCCGGTGCGCGGATCGCGATGCTGCATAGCCGGCTCGGTCCGTCGGAACGCCGCCGTCAATGGCTGGCGGCGGCGAGCGGCGAGGCGCAGCTGATCGTCGGAACGCGGCTCGCCGTATTCGCGCCGGCGCCTCGTCTGGGC
This sequence comes from Casimicrobiaceae bacterium, assembly GCA_036269335.1. Classification (GTDB taxonomy): domain Bacteria; phylum Pseudomonadota; class Gammaproteobacteria; order Burkholderiales; family Casimicrobiaceae; genus PALSA-1003. The sequence continues at coordinate 8,175 of DATASF010000153.1, read as the reverse complement.
CTGATCGTCGTCGACGAGGAGCACGATGCTTCGTTCAAGCAGCACGAAGGCGTGCGCTATCACGCGCGCGACGTCGCGGTCTATCGCGCCAGTCGTCGCGATGTACCGGTGATCCTGGGCAGCGCAACGCCGTCGCTGGAAACGTATGCGCAGGCGATGCGCGGACGCTACATGTGGCTCAAGCTGCCGCTGCGCGCCACCGCGCAGACGGCGCTGCCGCCGGTGCGATTGGTGCCGACGCGAGCCGATGGAACGATCGAGGGCATCGGGCCGGCGCTTCGCCAAACGATCGGCGAGCGGCTCGCGCGCGGCGAGCAGTCGCTGCTGTTCATCAACCGCCGCGGCTACGCGCCGGCGCTGCTGTGTCCCGGCTGCGGATGGAAGGCCCCGTGCCCGCGTTGTGCGGCGAGGCTGGTCGTGCACCGCGAAACAGCGGGCTTGCGCTGCCATCACTGCGGCCACGCCGAAGCGATGCCGCGCTCGTGCCCGAGCTGCGGCAACCAGGATTTGCTGCCCCAGGGGTCGGGCACGCAACGTCTCGAGCGCGCGCTGGTGGATCTTTTTCCGGCGGCGAGAATCCTGCGCATCGACCGCGACAGCACCCAGGGCAGGCGGACGTTCGCGACGATGCGCGATGCGGTCGACGCCGGCGAGGTCGACATCATGGTCGGTACGCAGATGCTGGCCAAGGGACACGACTTCGCGCGCCTGACGCTTGTCGGCGTCCTTGGGGCCGACAATGCGCTGTACAGCGGCGAATTTCGCGCGACCGAGCGCCTGTTCGCGCTGCTCGAGCAGGTCGCCGGTCGCGCCGGCCGCCGCGACCTGCCCGGCGAAGTGCTGGTGCAAACCGATTTTCCGCAGCACCCGCTATACGTGGCGCTCGCGGACCACGATTTCGATCGCTTCGCGGCGACCTTGCTCGCCGAGCGCGAGGCGCTCGCCCTGCCGCCGTTCGCGCATCTGGCGCTGCTGCTGGCCGAGGCCCGCTCGCCCGAACCGCTGCAGGCATTCCTGGCCGCCGCGTCGGACCAGGGGAGGGAGCTTGCCGCCGCGGCGGCGAGCGCATGCGACGTCTATTCCCCGACCCCCGCGGCGCTGCCGCGCCGGGCAGGATTGGAGCGCGCGCAGGTGCTGGTCCAAAGCCGGGATCGCGGCGCGCTCCAGGCGTTCCTGCCGCAGTGGCGCGAAGCCATCGAGCGATTGGGCGAGCGCAGAGTGCGATGGACGCTCGACGTCGATCCGCTCGGATTCGGCTGAAGCGCATGCTCGAGCCTGCGACGGGCCGGGGGCTATAATTCGCGGTTTGCTCCTGAGCAGCGCGGCCTTGACTCAACTCAAAACGGAACTGTCGGCGATGCTCGCCGAGGGCATCGCCCGCGTCGCGCCGGGCGCGGCGCCGCCGGCGATCGTGCTCGAGCGCCCGAAGCAGGCGAAGCACGGCGATTATTCGACCAACGCGGCGTTGCAGATCGCCAAGACGCTGAAGCGCAATCCGCGCGAGATTGCGGCCGACCTGGTGGCGGCGCTGCCGGAATCGCCGCTGCTCGCGCGCGCCGAAGTCGCCGGCGCGGGGTTCGTCAATCTGTTCGTTTCCGACGCCGCGCGGCAAACAGTCGTGGCGCGGATTCTGGACGAAGGCGATCGCTACGGCAGCTCGACGCAGGGCGGTGGCGAAAAGGTGATCGTCGAATTCGTCTCGGCCAACCCGACCGGGCCGCTGCACGTCGGCCACGGCCGGGGCGCGGCTGTCGGCGACGCGATCGCGCGCCTTCTGGCCGCGCAGGGTTTTGCCGTTCATCGCGAGTTCTACTACAACGACGCCGGTGCGCAGATCGTGAATCTCGCGCTGTCGGTGCAGGCGCGCATCAGGGAAGCGCAAGGCATCGCCGCGACCTTTCCCGACGACGGCTACCAGGGCGAATACATCCGGGAGATCGCACGCGACTACGCCGCCGCGCATCCCGCTGACGGCTCTGCCGATGACCTCGATGCGATACGCCGGTTCGCGGTGGCGATACTGCGTCGCGAGCAGGACGCCGACCTCGCCGCGTTCGGCATCCGCTTCGACGAGTATTACCTGGAGTCGTCGCTCTACGACGACGGCCTCGCCGACAGCACCGTGCAGGCGCTGATCGCCGCGGGCAAGACCTACGAGCACGAAGGCGCGCTCTGGTTGAGGACCACCGACTACGGCGACGACAAGGACCGGGTGATGAAGAAGTCGGACGGAAGCTACACGTATTTCGTGCCCGACATCGCCTACCACGTCACCAAATGGCAGCGCGGCTACAAGCGCGCGATAACCGAGCTGGGTGCCGATCACGGCGGCTCGTTGTCGCGGGTGCGCGCCGGGCTGCAGGCGCTCGGCCTCGGCATTCCGAGCGGGTATCCGGACTACGTCTTGCACCAGATGGTGCTGGTGATGCGCGGCGGGGAGGAAGTGAAGCTCAGCAAGCGCGCCGGCAGCGGTATCACGCTGCGCGAGCTGATCGACGAAGTCGGGCGCGACGCGGTGCGTTTTTTCTTCCTGCTGCGCAAGTCCGATTCGCAGCTGACGTTCGACGTCGACCTGGCCCGCTCGCAGAGCGAGGAAAATCCGGTCTACTATGTGCAGTACGCGCACGCGCGCGTCTGCAGCGTGCTCGACAAGGCAGGAATCGCCCTCGCCGCCGCGCCGAGGGCGCTGCGCGATGCGGACCTGTCTCCGCTGCGGAGCCCGTACGAGCAGGCGCTATTGAATCGCCTGGCGGATTTTCCGGACGAGCTGGCGGTCGCGGCGCGCGAGCTGGCGCCGCATCTGGTGACCTTCTATCTGAAGGAATTGGCGGCTGAATTTCACAGCTACTATAATGCCGAGCAGTTCCTCGTCGACGATGTCGTCCTGCGCAAGGCGCGCCTGGCGTTGGTCGTCGCTGTAGGACAGGTGATACGAAACGGGCTCGCGATGCTGGGTGTGAGCGCGCCGGAAGCGATGCGCAAGGAAGTGCCGGACGACGAAGACTAGGGATCGATGAATTTCGCACAGACCACCAAGCCACACGCCAGCCGAGGACACCGCTCGATGCATGGCGGCGTCGTGTTGGGTATTTTCCTCGGGCTGATACTCGGGCTGGCGATCGCGGCCGCCGCCGCGTACTTCCTCGGCCGGTCGGGACTTTCGTCGCCGTTGCCCGTTCCCGGCGCGACCAAGGACGCGGCGCGGAACCGGACCGACATGCCGGCCGCCGCGGGTGCGCCGGAAAAGCCGCGTTTCGACTTCTACAAAATCCTTCCGGGCGCCGAAGAGCCGCGGCTCCCCGCCGAACGCAAGCCGGCGGACAAGGCGGTCGAGCGCTTGGGCGACAAGGCGCCGGACACCGTCGCCAAGGCGGCCCAGGCGGCCGGCGCGGCCAAGTCGGCCGATCGCATGTGGCTGCAGGCCGGGGCTTTTGCCAGCCAATCGGACGCCGAAAGCCTCAAGGCACGCCTCGCCCTCGCCGGCTGGGAAGCCTCGGTACAGCCGGCGACCTTGCCGGACCAGGGAGTGCGCTATCGTGTACGGGTGGGCCCGTTTGACAATACCGACGAAGTCAATCGCGTCAAAGCCGACATGAGCAAGAGCGGATTCGACGCGGCGGTGATCAAAAATCAATGAGCATGCTTCTGCCGACGGCGGTTGAACTTCCACGTCGCCGGCCAGCCAAATAACCGCTTCCAATCAATTTCCGCAGGAGTCGCGATGAGTCGTTTCGCGCAGTGCCTTGTCGGTTTTCTGGCCGTGTTTTCGTTCGCGACCGCGGGCGCGGCCGATCTCGTCGAAGGGAAGAACTACGCCCGGCTGAAGGTGCCTCAACCGGTCGAATCGGGCAAGAAGATCGAGGTCATCGAATTTTTTTCGTACGGCTGCCCGCATTGCAGTGATCTCGAGCCGTACCTGCAGAACTGGTTCAAGACCGCGCCCGCCGACGTGCAGTTCCGGCGGGTTCCCGTGATGTTCCAGGAGCGATGGAAGGTTCTCGCCAAGATCTATTACACGCTCGACGCGCTGGGCGAGGAAACGCGTCTGTCGCCCGAAGTATTCAAGGCCATCCATGCCAATGGCCAGCCGCTCTGGGACGACAAGACGTTTCTCGACTGGGCTGCCAGCAAGGGACTCGATCGCGCCAAGGTCGCCGGCGTCTACTCATCGTTCGGCATCGACAGCAAGATGAAGCGCGCCGTGGCGCTGGCGCAGGCGTACAACATCCAGTCGGTGCCCACGGTCGTCGTCGACGGCAAGTTCATCACGGCGTCGGATCGCATCGGCGGCCACGCTGAAGTGCCTGCTGCGCTCGATGTCCTGATTGCCAAGGCTCGCGCCGAGCGGGCGAAAAGCTAGTCTCCCGGCGGCCCGCGCCGCGCACGCGTGAATGTCTTCATCACGGGCGCGAGCAGCGGCATCGGCGCGGCGCTGGCCGAGCTTTACGCCGGCAAGGCCGCCGTCCTCGGACTTTTCGCGCGGCGCCCCGTCGCGCCCGCGAGCATCGCCGCCAAGCTCGATCCCGGTCGCTACGCCTGGTACGCGGGCGACGTGCGCGATGCCGCAGCGTTGCGCGCCGCGGCGGACGATTTTGGCGCGCGGTTCGGCCTTCCCGATATCGTCATCGCCAACGCCGGCATCTCGGTCGGCACCTTGACCCAGTATGCGGCCGATATTGCGTCGTTTCGCGCGGTGCTCGAGACCAATGTGCTCGGCCTCGTGCACACGTTCCAGCCGTTCGTGGCGGGGATGATGGCGGCGCGCCGCGGCACGCTGGTCGGAATCGCGAGCGTGGCGGGCTTTCGCGGGCTGCCGGGCGCGGGAGCGTATTCGGCATCCAAAGCCGCAGCGATCAACTATCTGGAAAGCCTGCGCGTCGAGCTCGTCGGCAGCGGCGTCAGCGTCGTCACGATCTGTCCCGGCTTCATTGCCACGCCGATGACCGCGAACAATCCGTATCGCATGCCGTTCCTGCTGGCGCCGGACAAGGCCGCGCGGCTGATCGCCCGCGCGATCGCCCGCCGGCGTCGCTTTTACGTGCTGCCGTGGCAGATGGCGTGGCTGGGCCGCACGCTGCGCATGCTGCCGCGCCCGGTTTTCGACAGGGTTCTGGCGAAGAGGCCGCGCAAGCCGCGCGCGTCGGCGTAGGGCCATGCCGGACCAAAGCGCGCGGCGCGACGCTCTCGGCGTCGTGCACCCGGTGGCCGGATCCGACGCGCGTATCGTCAGCCTGGTCCCCAGCCTGACCGAATTGCTGTTCACGCTGGACTTGGGCGCGCGTGTCGTCGGTCGAACCGGATTTTGCATCCATCCGCGCGACGCAGTACGGCGCGTGCCCAAGGTCGGCGGCACCAAGGATGTCGCTCTCGACAAGGTCCTCGCCCTGGCGCCGACGCACCTGATCGTCAATATCGACGAGAATCGGCGCGAGACTGTCGACGCGCTTGCAGCTGAAGTTGCGCACGTAATCGTCACTCACCCGGAAGTGCCCGACGACAACCTGCATCTGTACCGGATGTTCGGGGCCATCTTCAGCCGGCGCGAACAGGCCGATGCATTGATCGCGCGCTACGCGACGGCCAGGGATGCTTTGCTCGACACAGTCGGCGCCGTTCCCGACCAAAAGGTGCTCTATCTGATCTGGCGCAAGCCCTGGTACACGGTGGCGCGATCCACTTATGTTTCGGCGATGCTGGCGCTGGCGCGCTGGCAGACGGTGCCGGCGATTTCGGCGGTGCGCTATCCGACGCTTGCCGACGATGCGCCCGCGTGGCGCCAGGCCGACCGGATCCTGCTCTCGAGCGAGCCTTACGCATTCCGGGAGAAAGACGCGAGTGCGCTGGCCGCGCTGCTGGCGAATCGCGGCCGGCCGGTGCCGGTCACGTTGATCGACGGCGAGATGACCTCCTGGTACGGCGCTCGCGCCATCGCCGGACTGGGTTACCTCGGGCAGTTGCGCCGGGCCCTGGCTTCAGCTTGAGAAAAAGGCCGCATGACGCGGCCCCTTTCGTGCGCGGCAGTCGCTCAAAGAGGCAGGCGCACGCCCACCGTCACCGCCTGATAATTGCCGTCGCTCTTGGCGGCCGTCGCATTGACGCTGGCGAATCCGATCAGCTTGTTGCCGAGGTCGGCGCTGGCGCCGATCCCGATCAGCGCGTAACTGTCGTCGGGACGAAGCGCCGGCAGGCCGAAACCTACGCCGCCGGTCGAAACGAGTCCGGCGCGAACCATGCGCTCGCCGTTGTCGTATTCCTTTTCCCAGGTCACCCGCGCGAACGGCCGCACCCAGCCGAACGCACCGCTTGCCTGCCAGCCCAGGCTGGACGCCAGCGATTCCTTCTGCTGCTGGCCGAACGACATCGCCGTGCTGCTCGTGCCCTCTTCCGACCACGCATACACCTTGTTCTGCTGGTAGGTCACCCGCGCGAACGGTCCATGCAGCCAGTTCGATGTCGTGTTGAACCAGTAGCCGCCGAGAACCCTCGCCATGATGTTGGTGCCGTGCGTATCGCCGGTTTCGGTGCGGCTGCCTCCACCGAGTGCGAACGTGCGATGGATGTTGCGGAAATCGAGATCGCCGGCGCCGAGGCTCGCGCCGACATACCACGGACCCTGCCCGTAGCCGACGTAGGCGGTGATCGATGCTTCGTTGAGCTTGAATCCGCCGCCGTTGTCGCCGAACGAGGCCTTGTCCTCCGAGTAGCCGAACGCAACGCCGGCGAGCAAATGCTCGGACAGCTTCATGTCGCCGCCGAGCGTCACCGTATTCATGTGATCGCTGCCGCCGCCGAAGTCTCCGCTGTGGTCGTAGTTTCCGTAGTCGTAGACGGCGTAGGCATCGAACTTGTTCTGCGCGCGCGGCGCGTTCAGCGCCGACCACATGCGGTCGTCGATGGCGCGGAAATTCGCCTGCTCGACTTGCAGCGGCGCTTCGGCGAGCAGCCCGATTTTCTGCGGCGCCTCGATCACCGAGGCGGCGTAATCGGCGATCACCTGGTGTCCGGCCGTCGTCGGATGCACGCTGTCGGCAAAGACGTAGGTCTTCGCAGCGTTCGGATCGACCAGCGTCGAAGACGTGCATACCAGCGACGGGACCGTGCACGCCGGCGTGGTGGCGTTGGTGAAGCCGTAGGCCGCCGGATTGGCGACGACTTCATCGAGCAGCGCAAAAATGTTCAGCCGGATCACGTCGATGTGCAGCGCGTCGAGACCGGTGCTGAGCGTGGTGTTGAAAAAGCTCGACAGTGCGGTGATCGAAGCGCCCTGGCCGGACCCGCGTCCGAACGGCGTGCTGCCGACATCGGGAAGATTGAATACCATGATGTAGCGTGCGCCGGCGGCCTTCAGGATCCCGACCTGCTGCACGACTTGCACCGCGGCAGTGGCGACATTGGTCTGAACGTCGGTCGGTGTAATCAGGCCCGCCTGCGCCAGGCCAAGCTGGAAGAAGAGGTCGTTGGCGCCAGCCCAGACCGAGTACAGCGCATTGGGATCGACCGCGCCCTTGGCCAGAAAGTGCTGCACCTGCACTGCCACAGGCGTCGCCGTTCCGGTCGGAGGGGAAGCGGGAACTCCGGGGAGCTGCGTCACGCGGGCGCCTCCCTCGGCGTAGTCGTTGCCTCCCTGGTTGGCGGGAGTCGCCGTCGAGCCAAAGCGCTGCGCGAGGACTTCGGCCCAGATCGGACCCGGATTGGTGGTGAACTTGCCGGTGCCGGGCGGAAGGGCGGGCTTGAACGAGCCGGCGTCGCTAAGGCTGTCGCCGAAGAAATAGAACTGGTTGAATTGCGCGACTGCCGGCCCGCTGGCGAGACACAGTCCGATGGCCCACGCTGCAGCCCAAATCGATTTCGTCACCGTACGCATTGACCAATCTCCCCCGTCAGTTCGTCGCACCGCCCGAGCATACGCATCTTAATCCAATTATGCGTGGTCCCCTCCATCGCTGGTGGCGTGTTTGTGGCGGGCACGCAACAAAAAGCCCGGGCCGAACTTCACCCGGGCCGGACCGGCGATCGGCGCCCGCTACCTGGCGAGCAGCGCGAGCCGCCCGTCGACGACCCTGACCCGGTCGCCCTCGCGAAACGGCGGGTTAGATCCCTGCGAGAACGAACGCCGCGTGCCGTTATCGAGTTGCACGTTGACCACGTAGTAGGATTTTTTCTTCGCATTCTTCT